>CBHTUE010000016.1:0-37670 GCA_966096115.1 uncultured Phenylobacterium sp. | reverse complement strand
CGTCCAGCTGCGCCGCGCCGAACGGCGAGGCGGCGGCGACGGCGTCCAGCACCTTGGGCGGCGGCGCCTTGGCCCCGGCCACGGCGTTCAGCACCTCCAGCGCCGACGACGGCAGCGCCAGGGCCCCGCCGTTGCGGCCGGCCAGGCGCACCAGGAAGCGGCGCGAGCCGATGGGCGAGACCAGGGCCTCGCGCTCCAGCCCGGCAACCTTCAGGTTCGCACGGCCCAGTTCCCCGCGCCGCGCGGTGGCCAGCGCGCCAAACAGGCTTGAGGCGGCCGCCCCGCTCTTGGGCAGGCGCGGCGCGGGACCCATGGCGGCGCGCCACGCCGGGTTGGTGGTGATCAACCGCCCGTCCGGCGCGGCGATGGCGGCCGGCTCGTCCAGGGCGCTCAGGAAGGCTTCCGCGCCGGCCTCGGTCTCGATCGGCGTCTCGGCCGGTCCGCGCAACACGAACAGGCCCAACGTGCAGACCCCGGCCAGACCCACCAGCAGCAGCATGCTGGCGACGGTCTCGGGCCCGGCGTTGAGGATCGGCACGCCGCACAGCGCCACGGCCAGCAGGAAGAACAACACCGCGAGCGCGATGAAGGGATCGACCTTGCGGGTCTTGTGCGGCGGCTCGGCCATGGCCGGCTTCAGCGTCTCCGGCGAATCGTTAGCGGTCATTGTCTCACAGCAGCGGTGACTTAGAGAGGCCGGGCGCGGGCGGCGCGCCGCTGGCCGGCGCCCAGGATGAAGCCGATGATCTTCGCGACGGCCTCATAGTGGGCGGGCGGGATCATGTCGTCGATGTCGACGGCGGCGTAGAGCGCGCGCGCCAGCGGCGGGTCCTCGATGACCGGCACGCCGGCCTCCTCGGCCACGGAGCGGATCTTCAGGGCCAGGGTGTCCAGCCCCTTGGCCACGCAGGTGGGCGCCGCGTCCTCGCCCTGCTCGTACTTGAGCGCCACGGCGTAGTGGGTCGGGTTCATCACCACCACGGTCGCGTCCGGCACCGCCTGCATCATCCGCCTGCGGGCCGCCTGGTGGCGCAGCTGCTTCTGGCGCGCCTTCACGTGGGGGTCGCCTTCGGTGGACTTGTAGTCCTCCTTCACCTCTTCCTTGGTCATCCGCATGCGGGCCAGGAAGCGCTGGCGCTGCCACAGCCAGTCGGCGGCGGCGACGCAGAGGGTCAGAGCGGCCACCGAGAACACCAGCCGCTTCAGAATCTCGATGCAGAACGGCAGCATCGCCATCGGGTCCAGCGCCGAGAGCGACGAGAACTGCGGCAGGAAGGGCTTCAGCACCCACCAGGCGATGGCGCCGGTCATCGCCACCTTCACCAGCGACTTGACGAACGCCATCAGCGCGTCGGGCCCGAACATGCGCTCCATGCCCTTGGCGAGGGACAGCTTGGAGAAGTCGGGCTTCAGCTTTTCGGGGGTCAGCCGCAGGCCGCTCTGCAGCACGTTGGCCGCCGCGCCGGAGACGCCGGTGGCCAGCATGACGATCAGCAGCGCCGGGGCGGCGGCCATCATCGCATAGCGGAAGATCTCGACCCCGCCGTGGCCCTGCAGGATCATGTCCTGCGGATGCGAGAAGAACGGGGTCAGCTGGCTGACCATGTTGCGCGACAGCCAGCCGCCCAGCGCCAGGACGACCCCCGACGAGGCCGCCAGGGTCGCGAACGACCCCAGGTCCATGGTCTTGACGCCGTCGCCCTTCTCGCGGGCCTGTTCGAGCTTCCGCGGTGTGGCGTCTTCTGTCTTCGACTCGCGATCGGGACCTTCACTCATCTTTCTTCGCTCCTGACGGAGCTACGAAGGACAAGTCCGGGGTAAGGGCCTGGCCCTGCGAAGCCTTGGCGAAGCAGGGTCATGCGGGTGCGAACGTCCCGAGGAGGTCACGGTAGCGGTCGACCCAGACCATGCCGATCACGCCCAGGCTGAGCGCGAAGATCGACAGGCCCAGCAGCAGCATCAGCGGCGTGGCGACGAAGAACACCTGGAACTGCGGCATCACGCGGCCGACCAGGCCGGTGGCGATGTTGAAGATCAGCGAGAACACGATCACCGGGGCCGCCAGCTGGATGCCCAGGGCGAACGACTTGCTCATCGTCTGCACCGCCAGTTGGCCCGCGTCGGCCAGCGGCACGTTCCGCGTGAACGGGAACAGGTCGTACGACCGCACGATGGCGGCGATGAAGAGGTGGTGCAGGTCGGTGGTGAAGATCAGCACCACGCCGATCAGGCCGAGGAACGTGCCGATCGTGGTCGACGGCTGGGCCTGCATGGGATTGGCGGTTTGCGAAAACGACAGGGTGGTTTGCAGCGAGACGATCTCGCCGGCGCTGGCCAGCGACGTCATGAACATCCGCAGGATGCCGCCGATCAGGAGGCCGATCAGCAGTTCCTTGATCACCGCCAGGGCGACGCCCGCGGCGTCGGCCGGCAGCGGGGGCGCGGCGCGAACCACCAGCGGGACCATCATCAGCGCCAGCGACAGCGCGAAGGCCAGGCGGATACGGGGCGGGATGAACGCCTCGCCGATCCCGGGAATCAGCATGACGATGGCGCCCAGCCGCGCGAAGACGAGGCCGGCGGCGTAGACCTGCTGGGCGGTGGCGTAGCTCTCCACCCGCCGCCTCACATGCCCGCGATGCGGGCCGCGATGTTGCGCATGAAGCCGCTCATCAGAGCGCCCATCAGCGGCAGGAAGATCAGGAGGGAGACGAAGACGGCGACGATCTTGGGCGCGTAGACCAGGGTCTGTTCCTGGATCTGGGTCAGGGCCTGCAGCAGGCCGATGCCCACCCCGACGACCAGGCCCACCAGCAGAACCGGCGCGCAAAGCTGCAGGGTCAGCCAGATGGCGTCACGCCCGACGTCCAGAACCTCGGCGCCGTTCATCGAGAACCTCTTTGGGAAAGCACGTTGCGCCGGCCCTTGGGCCAACGCCGCAACTTCGCCCGTCATGGTTAACGAAAGGCTAGAACCAGGCCCTGCGTCAGCGCATCAGCATGGGGCCGACGAGCGGAATGGCCATCACCACGGCGAAACCAAAGCTCATCAGGGAGAGTGCGATCTTCATGGGGGGAACTCCTGTCCCCCTCTAGATGGGTCATGCGCGGCTCTGCCGCACTCCCCGATTTCGCATAGGTGTTCTGCTGTTTCGGCATCAATCCAGCGCTCCTCTCCCCCGAGCGCCGCAGGCGCGAAGAGAGGGAGAGGGTGGGGAGAGGGCGGCGTAGGCGCCAAAGCCGGTGCTCTGTCCTCAGCCATGACCCGCCGATGGGCGGCTGATGCTGGCTGCTGACACGGCGCTTCCGACGACCCGCGGAACCGCCCTCTCCCTAACCCTCTCCCTAACCCTCTCCCCCTCCGAGCTGCGCTCGGGGGGAGAGGAGCTTAGGCGGCGATAGCGCGCCGGCGGCGGAGCGTGGCGCCCAGGCCGAAGAAGCCCAGGATCAGCATCGCCCAGGTGGCCGGTTCGGGGACACCGGCGACGCCGATGAAGGCGGAGTTCGTGCCGTCGTCGGAGCTGCGGCCGCCGATGATGAACTGCGCGCCGGCGGCATGGCCGGCGGCGATGAGGCCGGCCGGGGTCTGGCCGGAGGCGCTGACGCCGTAGAAGTAGGTGAACTTGCGCGTGGCGCCGCCCATCAGCGAGCCGAGGTTGATGCGGATACCCGCGCCCAGGTCGCCCGGCCCTGCGCTGCAGTCGGCCAGGCAGCCGAAGTTGTAGGGCTGCGCCGCGTCCGGGTTCTCAAAGCCGTAGTTGCTGCCCTCGATCACCAGGGACGACGAGCCGCTCGGGCCGAAGATCGTCTCTTCGAACGCCGTGGGGTCGATATCCCAGTCGACGTTGCGCTGGAACAGCACGTCGGCGACGGCGTCGGCGGTGTTGTTGGTCACCGAAGTGTCGATGCGCAGGATGCCGTCGACGAAGCTGAAGTTCTGCAGCACCGTGAAGCCGAAGTCCGTCACCGCGGTGGCCACGGCGCTGTTCGCGCCGGCCACGAGGCCGCCGGAGGCGATGCCGCTGTCGCCGAGGAAGTTGGGGTCGGACCAGGCGGACGAGCCGCCCGCCGACAGGCCCCAGGAGTCGCGCGGCGTGCCCGGCTGGATCGGGTCGTAGCCGTCGGCGGTGCGGCGGAAGCCCGTGCCGTCGTCGCTGTTGTAGAGGGCGCCGTAGCTGCTCAGTCCGACGGCCACCGCGCCGCCCGCGTCGGTTATCGTGGCCTGTTGGGCCGACGCCTGGCCGGCGATGGCGACGCTCGCCACCGCGACGGCGGCGCACGCGAAAAGCTTGAAGTTCATGAACTAAATCCCCCGGACGCCGGGCGCGGGCCCAGCCTACGTTTACATTTCGTTAGTCTATAGAGGCCGTCGATGACGCCTTTGCAACGGCGTTCCCGCCGCAGGCGAACGGACCGCGGTCAGGGGCGCGAGGCGCCTTTGGCGAGCGCACGGGCCGCCTCCGCAGGCGTCACTTTTCCGACGTCGCGGTCGACGCTGTAGTTCGCCGCCTGCATGGCCTGGACGCCGATCGCGCCCACCAGCGGACGCAGCGCCTCGATCAGGCGATTGTCCCCCGCGCGCTTCGGCGAGACCAGGATCACCGCGTCGTACGGCGGGATGGCGGCCTTGGGATCGCTCAGCAGCACCAGGTGGTCGGCGGCGATCCGGCCGTCGGACGAGAAGGCGCTGATCACGTCGGCGTCGCCGCCGGCCAGCGCGCGGTACATGAACGTCGGCTGGAACGAGCGCTTGGCCTTGAAGGCGAAGTGGTAGGCGCCGTCGACGGCCTTCCACTCCGGCCGCGACAGGAACTCCAGGTCCGAGCCCAAGGTCAGCTTCGGCGCCTCGCGGGCCAGGTCGGCCAGGGAGGCGACGTTCAGCGCCTTGGCCCGGTCAGGCCGCATGGCAAAGGCGTAGGCGTTCTCGAAGCCCAGCGAGCCCAGGACGACGACGCCGTCGCGTCGCTTCAGCTCGGTGGTCAGGCCGTCCAGCACCGCCTGGCGGCCGGGGTTGTCGGTGCGGCCCAGCACGTTGGTCCACAGGGTGCCGGAGTAGTCGACGTAGACGTCGATCTCGCCGGCCGCCAAGGCGCGGTAGGCCACCGCCGAGCCCAGGTCCTCCTTGCGCGACACCTGGCTGGCGCCCGCCGCCTCGAGCCGGTCGGCCATCAGCTCGGCCAGAATGTACTGCTCGGAGAAATTCTTGGCGCCTACAGTGTAGGCGGCCGGCTTGCCCAGGCCGGCCAGCGGCGCCATCGCCACCGCCGCGCCGACCACCAGCCCAGCCAAGCCGGCGATGACGAAGCCGCGGCGTCGCGTGCGGGCGCCGGTCTCCACCAGGCCCAGTAGCTGGTCGGCGGCCAGCGCCAGCACGGCCGAAGCGGCGCAGCCGAACAGCACCGAGACCCAGTTCTCGGTCTGCAGGCCGGCGAAGATGTAGTTGCCCAGGCTGGTCTGGCCGACCGGCGTGGACAGCGTCGCCGCCCCGATGGTCCAGACCGCGGCGGTGCGGATCCCGGCCATGATCACCGGCGCGGCCAGGGGCAGCTCCACCTGGAAGAGCTTCTGGCGCGCGGTCATGCCCACGCCGTCGGCGGCCTCGGAGATGGCGGGGTCGACGCTGGTCAGGCCGGTCACCCCGTTCCGCAGGATCGGCAGCACCGAATAGAGGGTCAGCGCCAGCAGCGAGGGCAGGAAGCCCAGGGCCGAGAACCCGCGCCCGATCATGGCGGTCGACAGCAGGGACAGGGCCAGCAGCAGCGGGAAGAACAGCGCCAGCAGCGCCAGGCTGGGGATGGTCTGGATCAGGCTGGCCAGCGCCAGCACCGGCCAGCGCAGCCGCGGGCTCCGGGCGGCGGCGATCGCCAGCGGCAGGCTGATGACCAGGCCCAGCGCCAGGGCGCTGACGCTGAGCAGCACGTGCCAGCCCAGGTACTCCGGCAGCAGCTCGAAGGCGGCGGCGACGCGCGGGCTCACGCGCCCAGCCTCTCGCGCAGCCGCTCGGCCTGGCGTTTCGGCGCTTCCAGCAGGGCGCGGACGGCGGGGTCGGTGGCGTTGGCCAGCAGGTCGGCGGGCGTCCCGTCGGCGAGGATGCGGCCGTGGTCCAGCACCACGACCCGGTCCGCCAACAACACCGCCTCGGCCATGTCGTGGGTGACCATCACGGTCGTCAGGCCCAGCCGCTCGTGCAGGGCGCGGTAGTCGCTCCCCAGGGCGTCGCGGGTGATCGGGTCGAGCGCGCCGAACGGCTCGTCCATCAGCATCAGCTTCGGCTCGGCGGCCAGGGCGCGGGCGACGCCGACGCGCTGCCGCTGGCCGCCGGAGAGCGCAGCCGGCGCGCGGGCGGCGACATCGCGCGGCAGGGCGACGAGGTCCAGCAGGGTGTCGATGCGCGCGGCGATGCGGGCGGCGTCCCAGCCCAGCAGCTTCGGCGTGACGGCGATGTTTTCGGCTACGCTCAGGTGCGGGAAGAGCCCGACCTCCTGGAACACGTAGCCGATGCGACGGCGCAGCTCATGGGCGGGCTGGCCGGCGACGTCCTGGCCGGCAACGGCGACCCGGCCGCTGTCCGGTGGGTTCAGGCGGTTGATAGTCTTGAGCAGGGTGGTCTTGCCCGAGCCGGACCCGCCGACCAGGGCCACGAACTCGCCCTCGCCCACGCTCAGGCTCACGCGGTCGAGCGCGGCGGTGGTGCCGTAGCGCTTGGAGACGTCGGTCAGCTGGATCGCGGGCGCGGCCATGGGCTAGGCCTAGCAATGTTCGGCGCTGTTGGGAGCCCGGCTTTGCGGGTCTAAGGTCTCCGTGTCCGTTTCACGCTGGAGTCCCCCGATGCGCCGCATGCCTCTCGCCCTCGCCGCCGCCCTGTTCGCGACCGCCGCCGTCGCCCAGGCCGCCCCCGCCTCGGTGACCACCGAACTGAGGAACAGCACCGGCCAGACCGTGGGCTCGGTCACCCTGACCGAGGCGCCGAAGGGGACGCTGATCCGTCTCGAGGCCAAGGGGTTGTCGGCCGGCTGGCACGGCGTGCACCTGCACGACAAGGGCGACTGCTCGAAGTCCGACTTCACCTCGGCCGGCCCGCACGTGCATGGCGCGGCAGCGGCGGTGCATGGCCTCTTGAACCCGGCGGCGACCGAGCTGGGCGACCTGCCGAACATCCACGCCGGCCAGGACGGCATGGCGGCAGCCGAGGTGTTCACGACGTCGGTGATGCTGAAGGACCTGCGCGACGCCGACGGCTCGGCGGTGGTGGTGCACCTCAACGCCGACGACCACATGGCCCAGCCCATCGGCGGCGCCGGCGCGCGGGTGGCGTGCGCGGTGATCAAATAACTTCCCTCCCTTAATGGGGAGGGACAGATCGCCGAAGGCGATCAGGGTGGGGAAGTGCGGGCCTGGACTGAGAGGTCGGGGAGGATCGTGACTCCCCCACCCTGACCGCTTCGCGGTCTGTCCCTCCCCATTAAGGGAGGGAAGGAAGCCTAGATCGGCATCCGCATGATTTCCTGGTACGCGCTGATCACCTGGTCGCGGACGGCCATCACCGTTTCCAGGCTCGACTCGGCGGCGGAGATCGCGGTGACCACGTCGACCAGTTCGGCCTTGCCGGCCACCTGGGCGGCCATCTGGTGTTCGGCGTGCTTGGAGGCGCCGACCGCGTCGCTGATCGCCGACTTGACGAGGTCGCCGAAGCCGCCGGCCTGCGGCGCCTGGGTCCCGCCCAGGTTCGGCAAGCTGTCGCCGACCCCCATGCTCTTCTGGGCGGAGGCATAGGCCTTGGCGGCGGCGAATGCGGTGATCATCGCTTAGCGCCTTACTTCTTCAGGAGGTCCAGCGTGCGCATCTGCATGGCCCGCGTGGTCTCGATGACGTTGAGGTTGGCCTCGTAGGCCCGCTGCGCCTCGCGCATGTCGAGCGCCTCGACCAGGCTGTTCACGTTGGGCAGCTTCACATAGCCCTTGGCGTCGGCCGAGGGGTTGCCTGGCTCGTATTCCTGGCGAAAGGCGGTCTGGTCGCCCTGCACCTTGCTCATCTTCACGCCCTTGGCGCCGGCGATGTTGGTCGGCTCGAACACCGGGGCCTGGCGGCGATAGGGGTCGCCGCCCGGCGTCTTGGACGTGGAATCGGCGTTGGCCAGGTTCTCGGCGATGATCCGCATGCGCGCCTGCTGGGCGCGGAGCGCGGAGGCGGCGACCGCCTGAGCGACCCCGGCGACGGGCTTGATGTCGGCCATCCGGCGCTACTCCTTACCCACGGCCCGGCGCGCGGGAAGCCATGCGCAGCAGGTTGAGGGACTTCTGGTAGAAGCTGATCGCGGCGTCGTAGTTCATCCGCGCGTCGCTCATCTTGATCATCTCCTCCTCCAGCACGACGGAATTGCCGTTGAGCGTGGTTTCGGAGTCGGGCGTCTTCTTTGCCTTCCACTGGGTGGCGGATGGGCTCTTCTGGCTGGGCGGCGCCATGTGGCCCGGCTGGGTGGCGGCCATCACCGAGGCGGCGCCGGCCGCGCCCTGGGTCTGCTGCACGTGGGCGTCGAAGCTGAACGGCTTCAGGTCCTGCGGCACGTAGCGGGCGGTGTCGGCGTTGGCGATGTTCTGGGCCAGCACCTTCTGCTGCTCCGACAGGTAGCCGAGGCGGCCACGGAGCATCGAAAACAGCGGGATTTGGTCCAGGCTCATGGTCGCTGATCCTTAAGCAACAGGGTTAATCCGCGTTTAAGAGACTCAACGGCGAACTGCGGCTCAGACCCGCAGGCCCCCGGACCCTCCGCAGTAGCGCCCATGGATTTCGCCGACTTCGCCAAGGCCGCGTTCGCGCTGGCGCTCACCCTGGGGCTGATCGGCCTGGCGGCCGTTGCTCTGCGCAAGTACGGGCCCGACGCCATGGCCCGGATGTCGATGCAGCGGAAGGACCGCCGCCTGAGGGTGGTGGAAAGCCTCGTCCTGGACCCGACGCGCCGGCTGGTGCTGGTGGAATGCGATGGGGTGGAGCGGCTGATCCTGCTGGGCGAGGGCCGCCTGCTGGCCGACACCGCGCGGAAGGCCGGCTGATGCGCGAGCTCTGGACCGCGATCCGCACCCTGCCCGCCGAGGACTGGAAGAAGGCCGCGCTGCTGGCGCTGGCGACCACCGTGGCGGCGATGATCTTCCCGGCGGCCGCCGTCGCCCAGGCCGCGCTGAACGTCAACCTGGGCACCGGCGCCGGCCTGACCGAGCGGGTGGTGCAGCTGGTGGGGCTGCTCACCGTGCTGTCGCTGGCCCCGTCGATCGTGATCATGACCACGTCGTTCGTGCGGATCGTGGTGGTGCTGTCGCTGCTGCGCACGGCGCTGGGTCTGCAGCAGAGCCCGCCCAACGCGGTGGTCATCTCGCTCAGCCTGTTCCTCACCGCCATCGTCATGGGCCCGACCTTCGAGCGGTCCTACGCCGACGGGATCAAGCCGCTGCTGGACCAGCAGATGGAGCTGCCCGCCGCCTTCGACGCCGCCGGCGGACCCGTGAAGCAGTTCATGCTGAGCCAGGTGGATCAGGAGGACCTGGCCCTGTTCATCCGGCTGTCCAAGATCCAGAAGCCCGCCAAGGCGATGGACACGCCGATCCGGGTGGTCACGCCGGCCTTCATGATCAGCGAGCTGAAGCGGGCGTTCGAGATCGGCTTCCTGCTGTTCGTGCCGTTCCTGGTGATCGACCTGGTGGTGGCCAGCGTGCTGATGAGCATGGGCATGATGATGCTGCCGCCGGTGGTGGTGAGCCTGCCGTTCAAGCTGATCTTCTTCGTGCTGGTCGACGGCTGGCGGCTGGTCTGCGGCAGTCTTGTCGAGAGCTTCCACCAGACCGGCGGCGCGCCGCCGGGCGGGTGAGCGGGGCGTCGTCGCCCTCCCCTTCTGGGGAGCGCGCTAGGCCCCTAGGCCTTCTTCGCCGGCGTCGGGGCGGCGGCCTGCTTGGCGGGGACGATCGGCTTGCCGGTTCCGACCGGGGCGGGGCGGGTCTTGAAGCGGCCCTTCATCTTGGCGACCCAGCCGGCGAAGGCTTCGTTGTCGGCCGAGACGCGGCTGAAGTCGGCCACGCTCAGGCGGCCGGACGGCACGCCAGAGAGCGCGATGCGCAGGGCGTCGGGGTTGTTGGCCTTCTCGTAGAAGCCCTGGTAGCGGGTCTGCAGCCGGTTCAGCGCGCCCTCGTCGCCGGCCAGGCTGTAGGCCACGCCGGCGCGGATCAGCCGCCCCTCCTCGTCGCTGGTCAGCGGCGTGGCGGTCTTCCAGCGGTCGCCGAGGCTCTTCTCGAACAGCGGGGCGGCGACGGCCCAGTCCTTCTGCTTCCAGGTCACCTCGGCGCGCAGGTCGGCGGCGTCCTTCGAGGTGTCCTTCTCGATGATCTCGAGCGCGCTGTCGTAGCGGCCGAGCTCCGTCCAGGCGCGGGCCTCGACGATCCGGCGCTCGGTGTTCAGCGCGGCCGGCAGCACGGTGGTGCGTGAGGCGTTGATCGCCTCCAGCGCCTGCTCGGGCTTGCGGTCCATCAGGTAGATCACCGCCAAGTCGGTGGAGACCTGGGCCTTGGGCACGCCATCCAGGCGGTTATCGGCCTGGTATTTCAGCAGGTTGGCGGCCTGGGGCAGCAGATCCACGTCCACCAGCCGGCGCACCATCTTGCGCACCATCAGGTCGCCGTCGGCGCCGATCGGGGCCAGTTCCTGGAAGTCGAAGAATAGCGCCAGGGCCTGCACCGGCTCCAGCCCGTCGGCGCCGCCGTCCAGGAACAGGCCGCGGAAGGCGGCGTTGAGGTCGGCCCGCAGCTGCAGGGCTTCCGGCAGATCCGGCAGGCGCACGCCGGCCGAGCGCAACGCCTCCAGCGCCTCGCGGTAGCGGCCTTGCGCCAGGTAGAGCTGGCCCAGCGCGCGGATGGTCTCCAGCTCGGTGGCGTCGCCGCGCCAGCGGTAGCGCAGGCCGTCGAACACGGTGGCCGCCTGCAGCGGGCTCATCTGGCCCAGCTCCAGCTTGATCTGGGTGGCGCGGAGCGTGGCCGGCGCCGAAATGCTGTCGATCGGGGCCGAGGCGATGGCGGCATAGACCTTCAGCGCGCGGTCCTTGTGGCCCTGCAGCTCGATGATCCGGGCCTTCACCAGGCAGCTCTTCAGCTGCTCCTCGGAGGAGACCTTGTTCTCCATCGACATGCGGATGCGGTTGTCGGCGCCGACCAGGTCGCCTTGCGCCAGGGCGCTCTGGGCGTCGGCGCGGGCGAAGCGGGCCTTCCAGACCGGCGCGAACAGGCCGTAGGCCTCGACGCCTTTCACGAACTCGGCGCGGGCGTCGGCATGGTGGGCCAGCTGGCTGTCCACATAGGCGCGCCACAGCGCGGTGGACGGGTCGTCGGCCAGGACGGGCGCAGAGAAATCGGTGTCGGCTTCGGCGTAGCGGCGGGCGAGCGTCCGGGCGATGCCGCGCAGGCCGCGGAACTCCGGATCGTCCAGCATCTCGGGATGCGCGCGGGCCAGGTCGCCCAGGACGCCGATGGCCTCGTAGGACAGCTCGGAGCCGACCAGGAAACGCGCCAGCGCCATGCGCGCCGCGACCGGCGCCTCTCGATCCTTGTTGCCGCCCTCGGTGGTGGCGGCCGACAGCAGCGCCTCGTAGCGGCCCAGGAAGCCGCCCTTGCCGGTCTTGGCCCAGTCCTCGGAGATCATCGCCGGCATGGCCGCCGGCTGCGGCGCGCCCAGCTGGGCCTCTTCCTTGTCCCGCGTGGCCCAGGCCGGCGACAGGTTCAGGCCCTGCGTGCGGCTGATGCGGACCAGTTCGCCGTCGCGCTGGACGCTGAGGTCGTCGACCAGCGGCTCAATCGCCAGGCCCTGGATCGAGGGCAGCAGGGCGGCGTCGACGAAATCGCGCCGGCTGGGCACCCCCTTGGGCGGGCCCAGGGCGGTGACGACCGTGATGGTGTCGCCCACCACCGGGTCGGGCAGGTTGATCACCCGCGTGGCGCCGGCCACCGGAGCTTTCAGCGTCGCGGGGCCGCCGGCGGTGTCGCGCGCGACGCGTACGATGGACGGCTGCGACTGCGGGCCGGGGCCCAGCGCGATGGTCCAGGTATTCCCCTGGCTGGACACGAACACCGGCGCGTCGGGCTCGGCCTCGATGCGGACGGCGGCGTGGTCGGCGCCCTTGACGGCTTCCACGCCCAGCAGCGGGCGCACGCCCTTGGGCGACTGGGAGACGTCCAGCGTCGCCGGCGCGTCGAAGACCACCCAGATCGCGTCGCCCCGGCGGAACACCGCCGCGCCGGCCGGGTTGGCCCAGGTGAAGCTGAGCAGCGCCTGGCCGTTGGCGACCTTGGCGTCCATGTGCACCACGCCGCCGGGCGGCAGCGGGCTGGGCCGCGGCGGCTCGGCCTCGGCGATCTCGACCGGCGGGGCGTCCTTGGCGGCCTGCGCCGCATCGGGCGCCGCCTTCTCGAAGACGTTGACGTAGGTGGCGCCGTCCGCCTGGCCGATCTTGGCCTCGGCGTCGTCGGCCAGGGTCAGCACCAACGTCACGCCGCCGGCGGTCTTGGTCTTGTCGACCGACTTGATCCACTTGGGCGGCGAGGTGTGCAGGCGCGCGACGTCGGGGTCGCCGGCCAGCGTCAGCACCACCGTCTGGCCTTCGCGACGGGCGGCGACCTTGCCGCCGCTGATCTCGATCCGGGAGAAGTCCGCGGCCGTAGCCACGCGAACGTCGAGGCCGCCGCGCCCCTTCTGCGACGAAGGATGGGCGGCGGCCTGCTGCGCGGCGGGGGCCTTCTTTCGCGGCGGGGCCTTCTTCTTCGGCGCGGCGGCGGCGACCTTTTTCGGCTCCGGCGCGGTCGGGTCGACGCTGGGCTTCGGCTGGGCGGCGGTCTGGTTGGCGACCTGGTCGGCCTTGGCCGCGGCGGCCTGGGCCTCGGAGTAGCGATGCGCCAGCTTCTCGGTCAGCTCCTTGGCCTGGGCGGCCGGCATCTGGGCGACGATGGCCGAGAGCGAGCGCTCCTTCATCTTCGCCGCGATCGGGATGCGGACGCTGTCGTCCAGGGCGGCCAGACGCGGGGCGGCGTCCTTGGCCTTCATGCCTTCGAACACCTTCACCAGCCGGTCGATCTCGGCGGCTTCCTTGGCGTTGGACTGGGTGAGCAGGCCCTGGACCTGGCCCTTCAGGCCGTTCAGCGCCTTGATCTTGGCGTCCAGCTTCGCCTCGGCGGCGGCCATCAGCGCCAGCTGGGTGGAAAGGTCGGTCTCGCGCTGGTCGAGTTGGCCGCGACGCGCGCCCAGGCTCTGCAGCACCTGCAGTTCGGCCGGGCTGAGGCCCGCCTGCTTGGCGAGTTCGGCCGCGGTAGGCGCGCAGACCGCCTTGGGGGCGATCGACGGCGGGGGCAGCGCGGCGGCGGCGTCGGCGGCCGTGCCGACCGTGGCGGTCGCGCCCTCGGCCTTCGCGGCGTCGGCCTTCTCAGCCTTGTCGGCCCCAGGGCCCTTGGGGGCCTTCTCGGCCTTGGCGTCCTTGCCCTTGATCGGCTTGGCGGCCTCCTCGGCGAACGCCTGGGCGCCGGAAAGCAGGCTCGGCAGGTCGCTCGCGCCCGAGAGCGCGTTCACGGCCAGGACGCCGCCGATGGCGATGCCCACCAGGGGCAGGATGCGCGGAACCGACTTCACCGACGGGCCCCGGCATAGCGATCGAGGCTCAGCGGCGCGTCTTCGAACAGGTCGTCATCCAGGCCCGAGACGAGGCGGCGGCCCGGCAGCGGGGCGCGGCCGACCAGCGGCTCGTCGATGATGGCGCGGGGCGCGGGTTGTTGCAGGGCCTGGGCCTCTTCCTGGGCCTGCAGGCGCGAGCGGGCCATGGCCAGCAGCTGCTGCAGGCGATCGTCGGCGCTGCTCGGGCGAGCCGGCGGAGTCACCGGCGGCATCGCCCGGTTCTGCGGCCGCTCCGGAGCCACGGCGCGGGGCAGTTCGGGGGCCGCGGCGACCAGGCGTTCCAGCTTGGCGGCCAGGGCGCGTCCCTTCTCGATGCGGTCCGACAGCATGTCGGTGGCCTCGTCGGTGGCGGCGCGCAGGTCGGCCAGCCCCTGTTCGGCGCGCACCGCGGCGACGTTCAGCTCGCGCACGGCGACCTCGAAGCCCTCGTGGCTGTCCTTCAGGGCCTTGAGGCGCTTGTTGAGGCGCAGGCCCACGACCATGGCGGCGACCAGCAGGCCGGCCAGCAACAGGTTCATCCCGATGCTGATGATGCTCATACGATCCTCGTCACGGCTTGCTTGGCGGCGGGCGAAAGCGGCGCTTCCACGCGTACGGCGATGTGGGCGTTGCGGCGGCCCATGCGGCCGCGGGTCAGCGGAATGGCGCCGGCGCGCAGCTCGATCAGGCTGTCGGGGCCGGCGTTCAGCATCAGGGTGTCGCCGACTTTCAGGTCGAGCACGCGCTTCAGGCTGATCTGTTGTTCGTCGAGGACGGCGCGGACGTCCATCTGGGTGGTCCAGAGCTCGGTGGCGAGGTGGCTTTCCCAGATGTTGTCGCGGCCGAACTTCTCACCCATGAACTGCTGCAGCAGCATCTTCCGGATGGGCTCGAGCGTGGCGTAGGGCAGCAGCAGTTCGATGCGCCCGCCGCGGTCTTCCATGTCGATGCGCAGCTTCACCAGGATCGCCGCATTGGCGGGACGCGCGATGGCGGCGAAGCGCGGATTGGTCTCCAGGCGGTCCAGGGTGAACTGCACCGGGGTCAGCGGCTCGAACGCCTCCTTGGCGTCGGCCAGCACCACCTCGACCATCCGCTGCACCAGCACGCGTTCGATGGTCGTATAGGGCCGGCCCTCGATGCGCATCGCCGCGGTGCCGCGCCGGCCGCCCAGCAGGACGTCGACGATCGAGTAGATCAGGTTCGAGTCGACCGTCAGCAGGCCGTAGTTGTTCAGCTCCTCGGCCCGGAACACCGACAGGATGGCCGGCAGCGGGATCGAGTTGAGGTAGTCGCCGAAGCGGATCGACGAGATGTTGTCGAGCGAGACTTCGACGTTGTCGGACGTGAAGTTCCGCAGGGAGGTGGTCATCAACCGCACCAGGCGGTCGAAGACGATCTCCAGCATCGGCAGGCGTTCGTAGCTGACCAGCGCCGAGTTGATGATGGCGCGGATACCGGTCCGCTCGGAGATCTCATCCTCGGACAGGTCGAAGCCCAGCAGGCTGTCGATCTCATCCTGGTTGAGGATGCGCTCCGACGAGGCCGCCTCGGCCACCTGGCTCGACGACCAGTCGGGATTGCCGGCGCCGCCGGGGGCCGGAGCCTCCGAGGTCGGTTCGATCGGGGTGTCGGATTCGCTGGCCATGGGTGTGGGGATGCAACGGGCGCCGGCGGCGCTAGTTGATCAGCATCTCCTCGATCAGGACGGCGTTGGCCTTCGACGGCGCGATCACCAGGTTCACCCGGCGCAGGATCTCCATGCGCAGCTGGTAGGAGCCCTGGCTGCCCGAGAGGTCCTCGGGCCGCAGCTCGCGCAGGAAGCTTTGGAACATGTCCTGCAGGCGCGGCATGTTGGGGTCGAGTTCCTCGACCACGCCCTCGTCCGGCAGTTCCAGGGTGAGCTTGAGTTTCAGGAAGGTGGGCCGACCGTCGGCGGTCTGCATGTTCACCACCACTTCGGGCATGGTGTAGAAGACGACGCCGTTGGGGCCTTCCTTGACGACGGCCGCGCCCTTGTCTTCCTTGCCGCCTTCCTTCTTCTTCTCGTCCTTCTTTTCCTTCTTCTTTTCCTTGCCGTGCCCGCCCTTTTCGGCGGCCGCGTCGGGCTTGGGCTTGAGGAAGATGAAGGCAGCCGTGCCGCCGCCGCCCAGCACCACGAGGGCCGCGGCGCCGGCGATGATCAGCATCTTGAGCGGCAGCTTTTTCTTGGCGGGGGCTTCGCCCTCCACGCCTTCGGCGGCTTCGGGCGCTTCGCCCTCGGCCTCCTTCGGCTTCTTTTCCTTCTTCGCCACGCGCGCGGTTCCTTGGAATAACGGCACGGCTACGAATGGCGGTCTTTGGTTAAGAAGCGGTTTTTAACACCTCTTAACGGGCGCGAATCCTGCCCGGCAGATTCCGCCCGTTAACGCGGATTAACTTTCTTATTGTTTGATTTTATTGCGTTTCCGAGTTGGCCCGAACCTTGCAATCCCTGAGAGCCGAAACGTCGCACTCTCCAGGTTCGCCAAGCTTCCCATGGACAACGCTCTCTACGTCGGTCTTTCCCGCCAGATGGTGCTCCGTCGCGAGATGGACATCATCGCCAACAACATCGCCAACCTGGACACCAACGGCTTCAAGGTGGAGTCGCTGATCCAGAAGACCGACCCGGGCTTCCCGGCGGTCACCATGGGCGGTCCCAAGCCGGTGAAGTTCGTCGCCGCCGACGGCGTGGCCCGCAACTTCGGCCAGGGCGTGCTGGTCAAGACAGACGCGCCGCTGGACGTGGCCATCGAGGGCCAGGGCTTCTTCCAGGTGACCGGGCCGGACGGGCCGCGGTTCACCCGCGACGGCCGCTTCACCACCGACCCGAACGGCAAGCTGGTCACCCAGGGCGGCCTGGCGGTGGCCGACGAGAGCGGCGGCGAGATCATCATCGACGGCGAGAAGGGCCCGGTTTCCATCGGTCCCGACGGGTCGATGAGCCAGGGCAAGGAACGGGTCGGCAAGGTCGGCACGTTCAAGTTCGCCAACGCCGGCGTCCTCGAGAAGGCCGGCGACAACCTCTACAAGAACACCTCGAACCTGAGCGCCGAGAAGGCCGAGGACGCCAAGGTGCGTCAGGGGTTCCTGGAAAGCTCCAACGTCAAACCGGTCCTGGAGATCACCCGCATGGTCGAGGTGAGCCGGGCCTACGAACAGACCTCCAAGATGATCGACTCCCAGGCCGACCTGTCGCGCCGCGCCGTCGATCGCCTGGGCCGGGTCCAGTAAGGGAATAGAAGCCGATGCAAGCGCTCCGCACCGCGGCCACCGGGATGGCCGCCCAGCAGATGAACGTCGAGGTCATCTCGAACAACATCGCCAACATGAACACCGTGGCGTTCAAGCGCCAGCGGGCCGAGTTCCAGGACCTGCTCTACCAGACCTTCGAGGCGGCCGGGACGCAGTCCTCCGACCAGGGCACCATCGTGCCGACGGGCGTGCAGGTGGGCGCGGGCGTGAAGGCCGGCGCGGTCTACCGCGTGAGCACGCAGGGCTCGCTGACCCGCACCGACAACCAGTACGACGTCGCCATCGACGGGCGCGGCTACCTGCAGGTGCTGATGCCCTCGGGCGAGACCGCCTACACGCGCGCCGGCAACCTGTCGGTCAACGACCAGGGCCAGTTGGTCACCCAGGACGGCTACCAGATCCAGCCGGCCATCTCGATCCCGTCGGACGCGGTGTCGGTGTCGATTTCCAAGTCAGGCCAGGTCGAGGTGCAGCAGGCCGGCCAGACCGCGCCCAGCGTGGTGGGCGTCCTGGAACTCGCCACCTTCGTCAACGAGGGCGGCCTGAACGCCATCGGCGGCAACCTCTTGAAGGAGACCGCGGCCTCGGGCTCGCCCACCACCGGCACGCCCGGCTCGGTCGGCATCGGCACCCTGGTGCAGGGCTACACCGAAGCCTCCAACGTCGACGCGGTGGCCGAGATCACCGCGCTGATCGTGGCGCAGCGGGCCTACGAAATGAACTCCAAGGTCATCTCCACCGCCGACAACATGCTGGCCACGGCCAACCAGGTGAAGGCGTAGGCTCATGAAGGCTCTTGCCGCCCTCGCGGTCCTCCTGATCGCCGCGCCGGCCCTCGCCGCGACGCCGGTCACCTTAAAGGCCGACGCCTCGGACGCCGACGGCGTCGTCACCCTGGGCGAGATCTTCGACGGCGCCGGCACGGCCGGAAAGACTCCGGTGGCCTCGCGCACGGGCGCGTCAGTGATGCTGAACGCCCAGGTGGTCCGCGCCGCGGCCGCCCGCGCGGGCCTGGACTGGGCCAACGCCGAGGGCCTGCGCCAGATCGTCGTGCGCGGCGGGGTCCCTGGGGGCGCCCCCACCGGCGCGGCGACGCCCGCCGCCGCCCGCGGCAACGTCGACGTGCTGACCTGGGCCCGCAACATCTCGACCGGCGAGATTGTGCAGCCGCAGGACCTGGTGTGGGGCAAGGCGGCGCTGGCTCCCGGCGACGCGCCGAACGATCCCGACATGATGGTCGGCCAGGCCGCCCGCCGCGCCCTGCGCGCCGGCGCCGCGGTCTCCGGCCACGACGTTTCCGCCGTCCAGGTGGTCAAGGCCAACGAGATGGTAACCCTGACCTTCGACAGTGACGGGGTCTCGCTCGCGCTCCAGGCCAAGGCCCTCACCGGCGGCGCGGTCGGCGAGATGATCAGCGTGCAGAACGTCACGTCGAAGAAGACCGTCCAGGCCGTGGTCACAGCACCTGGCCAGGCGGTCGTCGGCCCCGCGGCCGACCAGCTGAAGCTGAACCGCTCCACCCGTATCGCCGCCCGCTGAAGGATAGTCCCATGCGCCTGCGCATCCTCGCTCTCGCCGCCCTCGCCCCCCTCGCCGCCTGCTCGACCGTGAAAGAGGCCGTGAAGGGCCCGGAGCTGAGCCAGGTGGGCTATCCCGCCGCCCTGATGCCCAACGAGCAGCTGGTGCAGCCGATGGCCTCGGCCCGCCTGCCCGGCCCGCAGCCGGCCAGCGCCAACTCGCTGTGGCGCACGGGGGCGCGGGCGTTCTTCAACGACCAGCGCGCCAGCCGGGTCGGCGACATCCTGACCGTCCAGATCGACATCGACGACAGCGCCAAGACCACCAACGCCACGGCCTCGTCGCGCACCTCGGGCATGAAGGCCGGCGTGCCGCACCTGCTGGGCCTGGAGTCCACCCTGGGGAAAATCCTGCCGAGCGCCTTCGACCCGGCCAACGCGCTGGAAACCAACTCGACCAACTCCAACGCCGGCAACGGCTCGGTGAACCGGGCGGAGAAGATCAGCCTGACGATCGCCGCGGTGGTCACCGGCATCCTGCCGAACGGCAACATGGTGATCCAGGGCGTGCAGGAAGTGCGCACCAACACCGAACTGCGCCAGCTGACCGTCGCCGGCATCGTGCGGCCGGAGGACATCTCCTCGGCCAACACCATCAAGCACACCCAGATCGCCGAAGCCCGCATCAGCTACGGCGGCCGCGGAGACATCAGCCGCGTGCAGAAGACCCCGGCGGGCCAGAGCCTGCTGGAGAAGTTCTCGCCGTTCTAGGTGTTGCCGGGGACCTGACCTTCCCCGCATTGCGGGGGCGGTAAAGTATCGGGAGTTAGGCGCGCCGGCCCGCCGCGCTGGCGTTGTCGATGCCGAGCGCGTGCAGGGCGCCGCGGACGATGCCGTCGGCGTCCAGGCCGGCCTCGGCGTACATGACCTCGGGCTTGTCGTGGTCCTGGAAGATGTCGGGCAGGGTCAGGGTGCGGACCTTCAGGCCGCGATCCAGGGCGCCGTGCTCGGCCAGGGCGTGCAGCACGAAGGCGCCGAAGCCGCCCATCGCACCCTCCTCCACCGTGATCAGCGCCTCATGCTCGCGGGCCAGCCGCAGCAGCAGGTCCAGGTCCAGCGGCTTGGCGAAGCGGGCATCGGCGACGGTGGCGGAGAGGCCGCGGGCGGCCAGCATGTCGGCCGCCTTCAGCGCCTCGCCCAGGCGCGTGCCGAACGACAGGATGGCGACGGCCGTGCCCTCGCGGACGATGCGGCCCTTGCCGATCTCGAACGGCGCGGCCAGGGCCGGGATCTGCACGCCAGTGCCCTCCCCGCGCGGATAGCGGAAGGCCGAGGGCCGGTCGTCGATGGCGACCGCGGTTGCGACGGCCTGCGCCAGCTCCGCCTCGTCGGCCGGGCCCATCAGGATCATGCCCGGCAGCTGGCCCATGAAGCCGATGTCGAACGAGCCGGCGTGGGTGGCGCCGTCGGCGCCGACCAGGCCCGCGCGGTCCATGGCGAAGCGCACCGGCAGGCGCTGGATCGCCACGTCGTGGACGACCTGGTCGTAGCCGCGCTGCAGGAAGGTCGAATAGATCGTGCAGAACGGCTTCATGCCGTCCGCGGCCAGGCCGGCGGCGAAGGTCACCGCGTGCTGCTCGGCGATGCCGACGTCGAAGGTGCGCTCGGGGAACTTCTGACCGAACAGGTCGAGGCCGGTGCCGGACGGCATGGCCGCGGTGATCGCCACGATCTTCGGGTCGATCTCGGCGTGCTTGATCAGCTCCTGGGCGAACACCTTGGTGTACTGCGGCGCGGCGGCGACGCCCTTGGCCTGCTGGCCGGTGACCACGTCGAACTTCACGACGCCGTGGTACTTGTCGGCTGCGTTCTCGGCCGGGCCGTAGCCCTTGCCCTTCTGGGTCACCACGTGGACCAGAACCGGCTTGTCCTCGATCTTGCGGGCGTTGCGCAGGACGTGGACCAGGGCGTCCATGTCGTGCCCGTCGATGGGGCCGACGTAGTAGAAGCCCAGTTCCTCGAAGAAGGTGCCGCCGGTGACCATGCCGCGGGCGTATTCCTCGGCCTTGCGGGCCGCGGCCTGCAGCGGCTTGGGGAACGCCTTGGAGACCGCCTTGCCCAGGTGGCGCAGCGACTGGTAGCCGCCGCCCGAGACCAGGCGGGCCATGTAGGCGCTCATGCCACCCACCGGCGGGGCGATCGACATGTCGTTGTCGTTGAGGATGACGGTGAGCTGCTTGGTCGTCTCGCAGGCGTTGTTCATCGCCTCGTAGGCCATGCCGGCGCTCATCGAGCCGTCGCCGATGACGGCCACCACCTTGTTGTCCTGGCCCTTGGCGTCGCGGGCCGCGGCGAAGCCGAGCGCGGCCGAGATCGAGGTGGCCGCGTGGGCCGCGCCGAAGGGGTCGTATTCGCTCTCCGAGCGGCGGGTGAAGCCGGAGAGGCCGCCGCCCTGGCGCAGGGTGCGGATGCGGTCGCGGCGGCCGGTGAGGATCTTGTGCGGATAGGCCTGGTGGCCGACGTCCCAGATCAGGATGTCGTCGGGCGTCTCGTACACGTGGTGCAGGGCCACGGTCAGCTCGACGACGCCCAGGCCAGCGCCCAGGTGGCCGCCCGTCTGCGACACGGCGTCGATCGTCTCCAGGCGCAGTTCGTCGGCCAGCTGGCGGAGCTGGGGAATGGTCAGACTGCGGGTGTCGGCGGGCGAGGAGACCGTGTCGAGCAGGGGTGTTTCAGGGGGCATGTGAACGCGGACGTCCTCGGGAATTACTGTCGGCGCTCTAGCACGAAATCGACGCTGGCCCGCAGGAATTCCGCCCGGTGGCCGAACGGATCCAGGTGGCTTTTCGTCTGGGTTTTGAGCAGGCCCAGGCGCTGGCGCGCGGCGTCCACGCCCAGCAGGGTGACGAAGTTGGTCTTGCCCGCGGCGACATCCTTGCCGACCGCCTTGCCCATTTCCTCGGCCTCGCCCTCGGCGTCCAGCAGGTCGTCGACGATCTGGTAGGCCAGGCCGATGTCGTGGGCGAACGCCATCAGCGCGGCCCGCTCGCCGTCCTGCGCATGGGCCAGCACCAGGGGCAGTTCGAAGGCGCAGGCTATCAGGGCGCCGGTCTTCAGCCGCTGCATGCGGGCCACGCCGCCCAGATCCTCGCGCACGCCCAGCATGTCGATCATCTGGCCGCCGACCATGCCGCGGGCCCCGGCCGCCAGGGCCAGACGGGTGACCAGCTCGGCGCGCACGCCGCCGTCCGGATGGGTGTCGGGATGGGCCAGGATCTCGAAGGCGGCGGCCTGCAGGGCGTCGCCGGCCAGCACGGCGGTCATCTCGTCGTAGGCCCGGTGCACGGTGGGCCGGCCGCGGCGGACGTCGTCGTCGTCCATGCACGGCAGGTCGTCGTGGATCAGGCTGTAGGCGTGGATGCACTCCAGCGCGCAGGCGGCGCGCAGCACGGCCTGTTCGTCCAGGTCGAACATGCGGCCGGTCTCGAGCGCGAAGTAGGTGCGCAGGCGCTTGCCGGGGCCGAGCGCGGCGTAGCGCATGGCCTCGGTCAGCCGGCTTTCCGGCCCTTCGGCGCGGGGCAGCAGTTCGTCGAGGGCCACCGTGACGAGGTCGGCGGCCTCGGCCACGCGACGGGCCAGCTCCATCAGCCGAACTCGGCGGGTTCGACGCCCGGGACGCCCCCTGCCCCCATCACGATCTTCTCCACCCGCAGGCGCGCCGCCTCCAGCCGCGTCTCGCAGTGCGCCTTGAGGGCCGCGCCGCGCTCGTACATGCGGATCGAGTCCTCCAGCGGCGCCTGGCCGGACTCCAGGCGCGCGACGATCTGCTCAAGCTCGGACAGCGCCTGCTCAAAGGTCATGGCGGCGATGTCGGCAGGCTCGGACATGTGCGGGGTCCCCATTGCGGGCGACATTTAGTGGGGTGGGCGGCACGGGTCCAGCCGAAGCTACGTGCGACGAAGCGCGCCGCCGGGCGGCCTGTTGGAACCCGAAGATCGCCAAGACCACGAAGACCACCAGGCAGGTCGGAGTCTCTTCCTGGCCTTTGTGGTCTTCGTGTCGGAATCGGCGCCGACGCGCTGGCCGCAAGGCATGCCGGGCAGGCCCGGGAAACGGTTGCGTTTTATCGCCGGCGCGCTACGGCCGGATCATGTCAGAGACTGTGTGAACCCGCTCTAGCGTCTCGACCTGACGAGACACATCGCAGCCGTCGCGAGGGCCGCATGTCGCGGCCGTTGCGTCGGCGTGACACCCAGGTTCCAACAGGCTCATCACCATGCAAATCCGACCGGAGCGTCCTGAGGACGCATCGACTATCCGCGCCCTGACTGACGCAGCGTTCAAGGGCATGCCGTTCAGCGACCAGACCGAGGCCAGGGTCATCGACGCGTTGCGCGCGGCGGGCGCCCGGACCCTTTCGCTGGTGGCGACAGAGGGCGACGAGATCGTCGGCCACGTCGCGTTCTCGCCCGTCAGGATCAACGGGGAGGCGGGCGACTGGTATGGCCTTGGGCCCGTCTCCGTCTGGCCGGATCGCCAGCGGACGGGCATCGGGCAGGCCCTCATCCGCGAGGGTCTGCGACGGCTCGGCGCCCTCGGCGCCGGCGGCTGCGTCCTGCTGGGCGACCCGGCGTACTATGGCCGTTTCGGGTTTGAGAACGATCCCGGCCTGTACCACGTCGGCGCGCCGTCCTGGGCGTTCCAGCGCCTGAGCCTCGACGGCTCCCGACCCACAGGCGCGGCGACCTTCCACCCTGGCTTCGACGTCTCGTAGACGCGCCGGCCGCCCTTCGGGCGAGCGCAAGGCGGCTGACCCGTCCGCCCCAAGCGTTGCATCCGCGCCATGGGCCCAGCCGACGAAATTATTTGTTTTGGAGCCTCTTGAACGGGAGCCGCCGGTTTCTAACTCCTCGCTCGCTGGACGCTTTTTGGGTCCAGGTCAGGGGGCGCGGGGTTCCTGACGCTCCCGGTTCAACTTGCTCATGTGAGGAGATGGACATGCGAGCTGCCTACGATTTCTCCCCCCTCTACCGGTCGCTGATCGGCGCGGATCACATGGCCGCCATGGTCGAGAACGCGCTCCGGGGGGCCGGCGCCCGGGACTATCCGCCCTACGACATCGAGAAGACGTCCGAGGACGGCTACCGGATCACCCTGGCGGTCGCCGGCTTCCGCGCCGACGAACTGGAGATCATCGCGCAACCGAACCTGCTGGTGGTTCGCGGCCGGAAGGCCGGCCACGGCGCGGACGGCGCCTTCCTGCACCAGGGGCTGGCGCTGCGCCCCTTCGAGCAGCGCTTCGAGCTGGCCGATCATGTCGTCGTGTCCGACGCGCGGCATGCGGACGGGCTGCTCACGATCGAGCTGATCCGCGAGATCCCCGAGGCCCTGAAGCCGCAGCGGATCGAGATCAACGCGGCGCGGGCGACGCCCCTGAAGGGCCTTCTGGACCGCAAGCGGCGGTCACCCGTGGCGGCCTGACCCCGGCGTGCGAGGCTCCTGCCGGGGTCTCGCGCGCCTTAATCCAACCTTCGAAAGGAAGCATTCCGGAGACATACGCCATGTTGCTGGCCACGACAGAGCAACAGATTCAGACTTTCGGCCTTCGCGCCGCCCGTGAACGCTGGCTGCGGCCGGCCGTCGGCTTCCAACACCCCCGAGATGTCCTGAAGGACCCCGACCTGACGGCGGCCGACAAGCGCGCCGTCCTCGCCTCGTGGCTGTCGGACGCCTCGGCCGTCCAGGATCAGCCACAGCTTCGCTGGCTGCTCGGGACGCCGGAGCCGGTGGCGGCGGCCGACATCCGCGACGCGCTCGCACGCCTCGACGCGTCGACGCCCGACGGAGCCCTCCAGTGAACATCCTGACCGTTCGACCCGCGCCCATCGGCTGGTCGTTGAGCGTGACGGGCGTCGCCAACGACACGCTGTTCCAGTCTGGAGCCGAAGCCGAAAGCGCGGGCCGTCGCCTGGCGATGCGCCTCAGCGCACAGGGCGAGCCCGCGAAGCTGGTGATCCAGCTGCGGGACGGCTCGGTCGGCGGGCAATTCCTGTTTCCGCCGGCCCTGTCTCGCAGCGAGGATGACGACCTGCGCCCGGCCGCCTGATCCCGGTGGTCGCGCCGGGCGTGCGCCGGCAAGGGCGGCGAGCGGCGCGGGGTGCGATCGAGGCGGCCTACTCCCAGCCCAGCTTCCAGCGGCGGATCGACCAGTAGCGGTAGCCACCGCTCTCCACGAGGTTCCAGCCGCGCTTGCGCAGCGCCCGGCCGATCAGGTGGTTGAAGAAGCCGTGCGCCAGCACGACCACCGTGTCGCCGTTGGCGCTGAGCTGGATCAGCAGGTCGGCGGCGCGGTCGGCGCGGGCTTCGGCCTGGTCGCGGCCTTCCTCGCCGTGGTGATGGTCGAGGTACCACCACAAGACGCGGGTGACGAACCCCCAGATCTTCGGCGACAGCCGGATCCACGACGGCAGGTTGGGCGGCGGCAGCGGCGCCTCGATCAGCACCTCGTAGTGCGGGAACTCTCGGTCGCCGACCAGGACGCGGGCGCTCTGGATGGCGCGCAGGCGGGTGGACGAGACCAGCACGCCGCACTCGCGGACGAAGTGGCGCAGGCGGGCGGGCGGGTCCTGGCCGGGCAGGATGTCGCCCAGCTCGTACTTGGCCCAGAACTCGCGGTATTCGGCCGCGGTGAGCTTCACGGCGCGGGACAGGGCGGGCTCGCCATGGCGCGCGAGCACGATATCGCCGGGTTTGGGCGGGTCGCTCAAAGCGCTGACCATCGATTCGGAAGACGCACCGGCCCCTCAGCCTTCACCGAGAGCCCTCACGTGCGCGAGCGCCGAACGGCCCAGAGCTTCGAGGTGGTAGCCGCCCTCGAGCGAGGAGACAACCCGCCCCTTGGCGCGCCGGTTGGCGACGTCGGCGATGGCGCGCGTGGCCCAGGCGAAGTCGACGTCCTCCAGGCTCTGGCTGCCCCCGCTGACCGGGTCCTTGGCGTGAGCGTCGAAGCCCGCGGAGATCAGGATCAGGTCCGGGGCGAAGGCGTCGACCTTGTCCATCAGGCCCTCGAAGGCGTTGCGCCAGACGGCGGCCGGGGCGCCCTCGGGCGAGACGGTGTTGACGATGTTGGCCGGGACGGTCTCGTCCGGATGGCCGGTGCCGGGCCACATCGGCCAGGCCTGGATCGAGGCGAAGAACAGGTCGGGCCGCCCGGCCAGGGCCGCCTGGGTGCCGTTGCCGTGGTGCACGTCGAAGTCGACCACCGCCACCCGCTGCAGGCCGGCGGCCTGCGCCGCGTGGGCGGCCACGGCGACGTTGGAGAAGATGCAGAAGCCCATCGGCAGGCCGGGCTCGGCGTGGTGGCCCGGCGGGCGAACGGCGCAAAAGCTGCGCTGTGCACGGCCGGCGGCCACGTCGCGCACCGCCTGCACGACCGCCCCGGCCGCACGGCGCGAGGCGGTCAGGCTGCCGGCCGACATCGAGGTGTCGGGGTCCAGGTGACGGCGTCCGCTGGCCGGGGCGAGGCGCTCGATCTCGGCGACGTAGGCGGCGTCGTGCACCCGCAACAGATCGGCCGCCTCGACGATCGGCGCCTCGTGGGGCGCCAGGTCCAGGGTGGCGTCGGCCAGGATGTCGAGGACCGCGGAGAGGCGCTCCGGCCGCTCGGGATGATGCTCGCCGGGGCGGTGGTCTAACATGTCCTGGTGGGTGTAGAGCGCTACGGTCATGTCTCATCCTAACGCAGATTTTCGCCGCCCAGATGCCTGATCCCTTTATACGCCGCGCGGGGCCCGCCGACGCCGAGACCCTGGCCGAGCTGGGCGAGCGCACCTTCAGCCAAGCCTTCGAGCATCTCTACGATCCGCGCGACTACGCGGACTACGTCGCCGAAGCCTATGCGCCGGCGCGCATCCGCGCCGACCTGGCCGACCCGGCCAAGGCGGTGTGGCTGGTCGAGGCCGGCGGCCGGCCGGTCGGCTACGCGCTCGCAGGGCCGTGCGGCCTGCCGCACGACGACGTCACGCCGGCCTGCGGCGAGCTGAAGCGGATCTATTTCCTGCGCGAGGCGCAGGGCGGCGGGCTGGGCAAGGCGCTGTTCGGCGAGGTGATGGCCTGGCTGCAGGCCGACGGCCCGCGCGACGTGTGGATCGGCGTCTGGTCCGAGAACTTCGGCGCCCAACGGTTCTACGAGCGCGAGGGCTTCGCCAAGGTCGGCGAGTACGGCTTCAACGTCGGCCGCCAGGTCGACCGGGAGTTCATCCTGCGCAAGCCTGCGGAGAGCTTTGCCGCGATGCGGTCACAATCGGCGTCACCCGGACACAATTTTGCCTGACTGAGCGCCGTTCGGCCGGTTTCATTGCCTAGATTTAACGAGCAGGCGCCTTGGCGCTCAGCCCCACATTTGGGACCCTCATGGCAATCGGCGATGGCGAGATCGGCGGGTGGGGATGCTTCGGATCGGGTACGTCAGACTTAGGGACGCAGGCGCCTACGATGACACCGCGCGGCTGAAGGCCGCCGGTTGCCAGGTGGTGCGCGCTGAGGAGCCCGGCGGCGCCGGGCAGGCGCTGACGTCGATCCTGGACTTCATGGGCCCCGGCGACCAGTTGGTGGTGCCGCGCCTCGACCGGCTGGCCAACACCGGCCGGGGTTTGCTGGAGGCCCTGGACCGGCTGGAGGCGCGCGGCGCCAGCCTGACGGTGCTGGAGCCGGCGCTGTCCTCGACAGGCGCGGGCGGCGTCGTCCTGCGCGCGGCGCTGCAGGCGGTCAGCGACCTGGACCCGCCGATCAGCCGCCGCCGACGCCCGGCCGCGGCCGCCGCCCAGGAGATCTTCGCCCTGCAGCGGGCCGGCGTCGGCCCGGTGGAGATCGCCCGGCGCCTGGGCGTGTCGCGCATGACCGTGTGGCGCAAGCTGAAGGCGGTCGAGGAAACGGCGCCGGCTTAATTCCCTCCCTTAATGGGGAGGGACAGACCGCGAAGCGGTCAGGGTGGGGGAGTTGCGATTAGACGCCTACGTCCAAAGCGGCCCGCCTCTCTCATCGCCAATCCCCCCGCCGCGTTCCGGCCCACACTGCCCCACCCTGATCGCCTCCGGCGATCTGTCCCTCCCCATTAAAGGAGGGAAGTGCGCCGCTGCGCCTGCACGAAGTCCACGAACGCCCGGAGCGGCGACGGCAGGGTGCGGCGGCTGGGGTAGTAGAGGAACGGGCCGGGGAAGCTTTCGGACCAGTCGGGGAGCACCTCGACCAGGCGGCCGCTCGCCAGGTGCTCCCGGGCGTACTCCTCGAAGATCAGCAGGAAGCCCAGGCCGTCGAGCGCCGCGCGCATCAAGAGCGTGATGGAGTTGGCGACGAGGGGGCCGGACGGGGCGACGCGCACGGTCTCGCCAGCCTTGTCGAACTCCCAGGCCGGGACCGCGCCGGAGGGATAGCGGTTGCGCAGGCAGGGCAGGTCCAGGAGGTCGCGGGGGTGTTCCGGCGCGCCGAGGCGGGCGACCAGTTCAGGGGCGGCCACCAGGGCGTAGCGCTGCGGCGGGCCCAGCGAGACGGCCACCATGTCCTGCGCCAGGCTCTCGCCCCAGCGGACGCCGGCGTCGAACCCCGCGGCCACGATGTCCACGAAGCTGGTCTCGGCGATCAGCTCCACCCGCACGGCCGGATGCTGGATCAGGAATTCGCAGATCAGCGGGGTCAGCACCAAGTGCACCGCCGGTTCGGGCGCGTTGATGCGCAAGGGGCCGGCGGGTTCGAGCTGAGCGGAGCGGGCCTCGTCCACCGCCTCGCCGATCTCGGCGAGGGCGGGGCCGAGGCGGTTGAGCAGGGCGGCGCCGGCGTCGGTCAGCGCCACGGAGCGGGTGGTGCGGTTCAGCAGGCGCACGCCCATGCGGGTTTCCAGGTCGCGCAGCGCCTGGCTGAGCGTCGAGGCCGAGACGCCGCGCTCGATGGCGGCGCGGCGGAAGTTGCGATGGCGGGCGACGGCGGCAAAGCTGTCGAGGCCGGCAAGGTCGAGGCGTGGCATTGTTCGGATTTCCGCACAGTCCGTGCGAAACAATGCCGATTATCAGGATGAAAGCCCAGGTCTATCTCTGCGCCACCGAAATAACCCCACCCCATTGGGAGACAGCCAGATGCAGACCCGCAGACTTGGAAAGACCGGCCCCGAGGTGTCGGCCATCGGCCTGGGCGCCATGGGGATGAGCGACTTCTACGGCCCGGCCGACCGGGCCGAGAGCCTGGCGACGCTCAAGGCCGCCGTGGACGCCGGCATCACCCTGATCGACACCGGCGACCTCTACGGCATGGGCCACAACGAGATGCTGATCGGCGAGGCGCTGCGGAACGGCCTGCCGCGCGACAAGGTGGCGCTCTCCGTGAAGTTCGGCGCCCTGCGCGGCCCCGGCAACGAATTCCTCGGCCACGACGGCCGGCCGAACGCCGTGAAGACCTCTCTGGCCTACACGCTGCAGCGCCTGGGCGTGGACCACATCGACATCTATCGCCCCGCCCGCGTCGATCCCGACGTGCCGATCGAGGACACTGTCGGCGCCATCGCCGAGATGGTGAAGGCGGGCTACGTGCGCCATATCGGCCTGTCCGAGGTGGGGTCGGAGACGATCCGACGCGCGGCGGCGGTGCATCCGATCGTCGACCTGCAGATCGAGTATTCGCTGATCGCGCGCGGTATCGAGGGCGGCGTGCTGCCGACCTGCCGCGAGTTGGGCATCGGGATCACCGCCTACGGCGTGCTGGGCCGCGGCCTGATCGGCGGGCACATGACGGGCCTGAGCGGGAACGCGGGCGACTTCCGCGGCTTCACCCCGCGCTTCCAGGGCGAGAACCTGCAGAAGAACCTGGCGCTGGCGGATGCGCTCGGGGTTGCGGCGAAGGACGCCGGCCTCACCACCGCGCAGGCGGCGATCGCCTGGGTGGCGGCGCAGGGCGACGACATCGTCCCACTGGTCGGCGCGCGCCGCCGCGACCGTCTGGCCGAAGCGCTGGGGGCGCTGGACGCGTCGCTGTCGCCGCAGGCTGTGGCGGCCCTCGAAGCGGCGGTTCCGAAGGGCGCGGCGATGGGTGACCGCTACCCGACCATGCAGATGGCGCACCTGGACAGCGAGAAAGGCTGAGGCGCCGCGATACTGGACATCGGGGCCTCGCGGCCCCATCCTCAGCCGTTCAAACGACCGTTCGGCAAGGCCCTGCCCCGATGTTCATGCGCTTCTTCACCGAGCTTCGCGACGCCAAGGTTCCGGTGACGCTGAAGGAGTACCTCGTCCTGATGGAGGCGATGGACAAGGAGATCATCGACCGCTCGGTCGACGACTTCTATTACCTGTCGCGCTCGGCCCTGGTGAAGGACGAGAAGAACCTCGACAAGTTCGACCGCGTCTTCGCCCACGTCTTTCAGGGCCTGGAGAAGATGGGCGACGAACTGCTGGCCGCCGACATCCCCGCCGAATGGCTGAAGAAGATGTCGGAGCAGTTCCTCACTGAGGAGGAGAAGGCGCAGATCGAGGCCATGGGCGGCTTCGAGAAGCTGATGGAGGCCCTGGCCCAGCGCGCCAAGGAGGGCAAGGAAGGCAAGGGCGAGGGCGAGCGCGGCGGCCGTCCCGACGGCTCCAACCCCTTCGGCGCCAACGGCTACCACCCCGAGGGCGTGCGCGTCGGCCAGGACAAGGGCCGCCACGGCCGCGCCGTGAAGGTCTGGGACAAGCGCGAGTACAAGAACCTCGACGATTCCGTCGAGCTGGGCACCCGCAACATCAAGGTGGCGCTGCGCCGCCTGCGCAAATGGGTCCGCGAGGGCCACCCCGACGAACTGGACATGGGCGGCACCATCAAGGGCACCGCCGAGAAGGGCTACCTCGACATCCAGATGCGCGCCGAGCGGCGCAACAAGATCAGCGTGCTGCTGTTCCTGGACATCGGCGGCTCGATGGATAGTCACATCAAGCTGTGCGAGGAGCTGTTCAGCGCCGCACGCACCGAGTTCAAGAACATGGAGTTCTACTACTTCCACAACTGCCTCTATGAGAGCGTGTGGAAGGACAACCGGCGCCGGCACACCGAGAAGCTGAACACCTGGGACGTGCTCCACAAGTTCCCGCACGACTACAAGGTGATCTTCGTCGGCGACGCCACGATGAGCCCCTATGAGATCACCTACCCGGGCGGCTCGGTGGAGCACTGGAACGAGGAAGCCGGCGCGATCTGGATGGACCGCGTCACCCAGATCTTCGAACACGCCGTCTGGCTGAACCCGACCGCCGAGCGGCACTGGGACTACACGCCCTCGATCGGGGTGATGAAGCAGCTGATGGGCGACCGGATGTTCCCGCTGACCATCGACGGGCTGGAGAAGGCGATGCGGGAGCTGTCGCGCTAACTCGGGCTTGGGCCTAAGCTGGCGTATCGCTTAAGGGATTCGCATGACCGATCCCCTGATTCAGGATCCCACGGACGACACCGAAGAGGCCCAGGCCGCCACGAAGGCGGCCGTGTTCAACGCAGCCGAGCGGCTGTTCGCCCTGCACGGCTTCCAGAACGTCTCGGTGCGCGACATCACCGCCGAGGCCAAGGTCAACCTGGCGTCCGTGAACTACCACTTCGGGTCCAAGGACTCGCTGCTGTTCGAGATCTTCCGCCGGCGCACCAGCGAGCTGAACCGCGAACGCGCCCGCATGCTGCACGAGGCCGCCGCCCGCCACGGGGGCAAGCCGCCGGTGCGCGAGATCCTGGCCGCCTACTTCGCGCCGCCCATGCGCTGGGCCTCGCCCGACAACGACCGGCGCATCTCGATGCAGTTCATCATCCGCGCCCGGTCGGAGGGGACCGCGGAGATGCGCGAGGTGTTGCGCAACGACGTCAGCCACCTGGCCCGCTTCGCCGACGCCCTGATCGCCGCGCGGCCTGAGCTGCCGAAGGAAGACATCTACTGGCGGCTGCACTTCGTGCTGGGCATGGTCCACAACAACCGCTTCGCCGAGTTCGACCGGCTGCACCACCTGTCGGGCGGCATCACCCGCGAGCAGGACGTGGACGGCCTCCTGTCGCGGATGCTGGACTTCGCCGAAGCCGGGTTCCTGGCGTAGGGCTCGCCTGCCGGGAAACTAGCGCGCGTCATCCCCCGGCTTGTCCGGGGGACCCATTCACACCAAAGGTTCGGCCAGGGTTCGCAGCGGCGCCGCTGCGCGATCCCCTCATCGGCGGGGCCCATGGGTCCCCCGGACAAGCCGGGGGATGACGATCGAAGAGAGATGGGAGGGGCTTCATCGTGACTCGCGGCCCCATGCGCGGCCTTGTCGTCAAGGCCTGCGCCTTCCGGTTCTTCGACACCTTCCTGCTGATCGTGCCGTTCTACACGGTGATGTTCGCCGATCATGGGCTCAAGCCCGCGCAGATCGGGTTCGTGCTCTCGGCGTGGTCGCTGACGACCCTGGCGCTGGAGATCCCGGCGGGCGTGCTGGCGGACCGCACCTCGCGCAGGTGGCTGCTGTTCGCTGGCCAGGCCCTGCGGGCGGTGGGCTTCGGGGTCTGGATCGCGGCGCCGGGGTTCTCGGGCTATCTGGTCGGCCTGTCGCTCTGGGGCCTGAAGAGCGCGCTGCAGTCGGGCACATTCGAGGCGCTGGTCTATGACGAGCTGAGCGCGCTCGGCCACGCCGAGGCCTACCCGCGGGTGATCGGCCGGGCGCAGGCGGCGCGGTGGGCCGGGTTCCTTTCGGCTTCGCTGATCGCGGCCTGGGCGGTGCGGTTCGGGTACGGCGTCCTGCTGGGCGCGAGCCTGGCGGCGGCGGCGTTCTCGGCGGGCACGGCGATCGCCCTGCCCCCGGCGCCCAAGGCGCGCTCGACCCACGACCACAGCTTCCTCGATCACATGCGCCGCGGCGTGCGCGACGCGGTCCGCCTGCCGGGCGTGGCGCCGCTGCTGCTGTTCATCGCCGCGATGCAGGCGATCGTCACCGGCTTCGAGGACTACTGGCAGCTGCTGGCGCGGCTGGTCGGCCTGCCGCCGTCGAAGATCGCCCTGTTCGTGGCGGCGCTGGGCGGCGCGTCGGCCCTGGCCAGCGTGCTGGCCCACCGCGCGCACCGGCTGCCGGCGGCGGTGCTGGGGGTCCTGCTGGCCGTCGCCGCCCTGGCGATCGTGGCGGCGGCGTCGCTGTACCGGCCCTGGGCGGTGGTGGCGCTCGTCCCCTTCGTCGGGCTGATCCGCGCCCTGGACATCAACTTCGACGCCCGCTTCCAGGCGCGGCTGGCGCCGGAGACCCGCGCCACGGTCGCCTCGGTGAAGGGCTTCATGGCGCAGTCGGCGACCACCCTGATGATCCTGGGTTTCGGCCTCATCGCCCAGGCCAGCGCCTACCGCGTGGCCTTCGCCGTCTATGGTGCGGCGCTGGCGGTGCTGGGGCTCGGCTATGCCGTCCTGGCATTGCCGCGCAGGGCGGCGACGTAGTCTAACACCGCCATGGCCCAGATCGTCACCGACGCCCGCACCTTCATCGCCGCCCGCGCCTGGGGCGCACGCGACCTGGCTGAGATCGAAGGCGCCAGCGTGCGCCTGCATTGGACCGACCAGCCCTATGAGTGGCACGTCAACGACGGGGCCGAGGTGTTCGTGGTGCTGGACGGCGAGGTGGAGATGCGCTGGCGGGCGAACGGGCGCGAGAACCTCCAGCGGCTCGGCCCGGCCGACATGTTCATCGCCGAGGCCGGCGACGAGCACGTGGCCCACCCGATCGGGCCGGCGCGAATCCTGGTGATCGAAAAATCCGGTTCCGTTTAGAACCGCCGGCGGAGCGGAGGCACACGATGGTCAAGGCCGACTACTGGGATGTGAGTGACGCGCAGGTCATCGAGAAGACCGGCCACGGGATCGACCACTGGATCGGCATCCTGAGCGCTTTCAAGGCTGAGACGAAAACGTCGAACGAGGCCGTCGCCCTGCTGCAGCAGACCCACGGCGTGCCACGCTACTGGGCCCGCACCCTGACTACGAACTACCTGAAGCGGGCGGCCGCCTAGGTCCCCGGCCGGGCCGGCGGCGTCACGCCGGCCGCCGCGATCGCCGCCTGGCAGTCCTCGCGCTCGCGGGCGCGCCAGGCAGAGGCGTTGGTCGTGTCCTTGGCGTCCTCGTAGGCGATGGCGACCAGCTTGGCCTTCACGCAGCGGTCCAGGGCCGCGCCGCCGCGGGCGGCTTCATAGGCGGTGACGGCGTCCTTGATCTTCAGGTTGTCGACCATCCGCACCTGGGCGTTCAGCGCCGGGCCGCAGCCGGTAAGGCCGAGCGCGAGGGCGAGGATCGCGAGGGTGCGGGGCATGGCCGAAGGTACATCAACCCCGCGGCCCTTGCCTCCCCCGCGAAGCGGCGGGAGGTAGGGATCTCGCGCTAAGCCGCCAGTTTCCACGCCAGCTTCAGGTCTTCCACGAACGCGGCATAGGCGTTCGCCTTCGCCGCCTCGTCCGGCAGGCGCAGCAGATAGGACGGGTGGTAGGTGATCACGCCCTGGGCCTGGTCGGGCAGTTGCAACGCCCGGCCGCGGTTCGCGCCGATCGGCGTGGGCTTGCCGACCACGGCCAGGCCCGCGGTCGCGCCCAGCATGACGATCACCCGCGGCCGGACGATCCGGCGCTCGGCGTCCAGCCACCAGCGGCAGGCGGTGACCTCGCCGGCGGTGGGGGTCTGGTGGATGCGGCGCTTGCCGCGCAGCTCGTGCTTGAAGTGCTTCACCGCGTTGGTGACGTAGGTCTCGGCGCGCGGCACGCCGGCCTCGGCCAGGGCGCGGTCGAACACCTGGCCGGCAGGGCCGACGAAGGGGCGGCCCGCCAGGTCCTCCCGGTCGCCCGGCTGCTCGCCGACGAACAGCAGCCGGGCCCGCGACGGCCCCTCGCCCGGCACGCCCTGGGTGGCGTCGCGCCAGAGGTCGCAGCGGCGGCAGTGGTTGACGCCGGCGGCCACTTCCTCGAGCGAGCCCACGGCCATGCCGTCGTACGGCGCGTCGCGGCTGTTGCGGACGGCGGCCTTGAGCGCGCGGGAGCTGGGGACGGCGGGGGCGTGACGGACCATGTCGGCGGTGCGGCCTTCGGCCTGGGCGATCAGCTCCGGAATGAGCGAGGCTTCGGGAAGGTTGCGCCAGTACATCTTCGGCATCTCGCGCTGCATGGCGGCGGTCTTCAGCCGAGCGGGGTTGAAGATCGCGGCATAGTAGGTGCGCCAGTAGTCCTCCAGCGCGTCCTCACGCGGCGCGTCGGCGGGATCGGCGCCGGCGGTGAAGGCCAACCGCTGGCGGTCCCAGTGTACGCAGACGTCCGGGGTCAGGATCGAGAACCGCATCGCGGTGAAGCGGCGCGCGAAGAAAGGGGCCGTGGCCTCCGCCACGCGGTGCGCCGGTTCGAACCACGCCACATAGGCCTCGCCGGCTTCGTCGGTGGCCGAGCGGAAACGGACGAAGGCCTTCATCTTGTGCGCCGCGCGGCTGACCGCGCGGGCCAGGTCGTGGGCCTTGGCGACATCCGGGTCCGAGGCGACCTGCGCCAAGTGCGGCTCGGACTGCAGCCGCCACAGCAGGCGGTAGAGCAGCGCGAACCGTTCGCCGGAGCGGTGCAGTATCACTTTGCCCGCCAGCTCCACGAAGGCCTTGGGCACCAGGAAGGCCGGCGCCGCAGGGTCGGGCGGCGGAGCAGGAGGTTGCGCGTCCGCGGCGAAGAGCCCGTCGTCGCCGTCCACGGTCCAGAGCACCGCCTCCGGCGCGATGCTTCGCGCGCGCAGGTCGCGCGCCGCCCGCCGCCAGCCGTCGAAGTCGGTCTCGTGCGCCAGCCGCGCCACGTGCATCAGAACAACTCCAGCTGCACGGGCTCCAGCCGTTTGCGCAGGTCGGCGCGGTCGGTCAGCGCGCCGGGCGACCAGTCGGCGCAGACCAGGAACGGCTTCAGCTTCTCGATCCCGCGCGACAGGCGGCGCACATCCTCTAGCTCCAGGCGCTTGTACCGGCGCACGGAAAGGATCCGGTCCACCGCCTTCACGCCGAGGCCCGGCACCCGCAGCAGCCGCTCGCGGTCAGCCGTGTTCACATCGACGGGGAAGTCGCCGCGATTGCGCAACGCCCAGGCCAGCTTGGGGTCGATGGCCAGGTCCAGGTCCTCGGTCTCGCCGATGATCTCGGTGCGCGCGAAGCCGTAGAACCGCATCAGCCAGTCGGCCTGGTAGAGCCGGTGCTCGCGCACGAGCGGCGGGCGCGACAGCGGCAGGCGGGCCGACGACTCCGGGATCGGCGAGAAGGCCGAGTAGTAGACCCGGCGCAGGCGGTAGGCGCCGTACAGGCTCTCGCTGCGCTTCAGGATCGCCCCGTCGGGGGCCGCGTCAGCGCCGATGATCATCTGGGTGGACTGTCCGGCGGGGGCGAAAGCCGGCGGCTTGGCCTTGCGGCCCTTCTCCTTGCCCGCGTCGACGCCCAGGCGCACCGCACCCATCGCCTTCTTGATACCGGCGACGTCCTTTTCAGGGGCGAGCCGGGCCAGGCTTTCGTCCTGGGGCAGCTCGATGTTGATCGACACCCGGTCGGCGTAGAGCGCCGCCTGGTTCACGAGGCGGGGCGAGGCCTCGGGGATCACTTTCAGATGGATGTAGCCGCGGAAGTCGTAGGTCTCGCGCAGCGTACGCGCCACGCGGACCATCTCCTCCATCGTGTAATCGGCCGAGCGGATGATGCCCGAGGAGAGGAACAGGCCTTCGATGTAGTTGCGGCGGTAGAAGCCCAGCGTGAGGTCGACCACCTCCTCCACCGAGAAACGCGCGCGCGGCGTGTTCGAGGAGACCCGGTTCACGCAGTAGACGCAGTCGTAGACGCAGAAGTTGGTCAGCAGGATCTTCAGCAGGCTGATGCAGCGCCCGTCGGGGGCATAGGCGTGGCAGATGCCGTGTCCCTCGGTCGAGCCGATCCCCTTGCCGCCGACCGAGTCCCGTTTCGTGCTGCCCGAGGACGCGCACGAGGCGTCGTACTTGGCGGCGTCGGAGAGGATGGCGAGTTTACGCTTGAGACTGAGCACGGTCATGACGACGCAAGCTTACAGTTCCTAATTTGTTCCATCAATTCCCCTGTCAGGGGAAAGAGTCGGGCCGCTCCGGACCCCCGGATAGGTTTTCCCGCGTGGCGCCAGGGGCTGTCCTTCCGCGCCACGAGCCCCCGTCACGGGACACGCGGACTGCGTGGCGGGGGCTGCTTGGGCGGAGCGCGGATGACACTTGCAGAGCGGTATCGACGGCGGGCCGCCCACTACGCGAAGGAAGCCTTGGCCGCCGAGCCGCGCGTCCGGCACATGTACGCCGACCTGGCGAAGGCGTGGCGCGATCTGGCGGAGCGCGAGGAGCAGGGATGCGTCTCTCCAGAGGTTCGAACCTTCGAGCGGCGCTAGGCGGGTTTCCGGCCCGGCCGGCTCAGCACGGCGCCCGATAGCGAGACGCCACAGGGTCGGTGTAACCTGGGTCCTTGGTGGAAGCTTCGCGGGTCCGGCATAGTGCCGGTCGCGCGCCGTGACTCAGGCGTCAACGATTCGAGAGCTCCGATGAGCACAGACACGCCGGCCTCCGCCGAGACCGAAGCCCGCATCGGCATGTTCCAGGACCCGCTGGCCGACTGGACCAACGACGACATCCTGCTGACCAAGCCGGCCCGCGCCGTGCTGGGCGCGCGCCACCTGCAGGGCCTGCGGGTGCTGGACTGGCCAGAGCTGCGGCAGCTGTTCGCCAAGTACGAGGCGCCGGCCAACCGGCACGGGGCCCGCGACCGCGGGCTGGGGCTGATCTCGGTGGGGTTGGCGGTGCTGGGCCTCAGCCTGGCGGCCTTCGCGCCGCTGGCGGTGGGCGTGGAGCAGTGGGTAGGCTTGGCGGCGGCGGTGCTGACGGTGAGCGGCGCCGGGCTGACGGCCTTCCACTGGCTGGACCACCACTCGAAGGCGCGCTGGCTGGGCAACCGGTTCTGGACCGAGCGGGTGCGCGGCCTCTACTTCCAGGCCATCGTCAACAACCTGGACTTGGTCGCCCGGGCGATGGGGGACAACACCGCGCTGGGCGAATGGAAGAGCGTGCGCGCCCGCGCCCTGGCCGCCCTGCCCAAGCCCGACGACCTCACCGCCCAGATCGCCCGGCTGGCGGGGACGATCGGGGAGGCCGACGTCTGGGGTGTGCCGGAATGGTCGAAGTCCGCGCCGCCGCCTC
>CBHTUE010000015.1:0-39955 GCA_966096115.1 uncultured Phenylobacterium sp. | reverse complement strand
GCAGGCTAACCCGTCTCCGCCGACAGACCAATGTTCCGCCGCAGGGAGCGCGACTTTGCGGGCGTGGACGGCGGCGGACCCTGACCCTGCGGTTCTTCGGCGAGCACGCGCACTACGACCCGAAAGCCGCCAAGGCGCTGCCCAACGCGCCGGACATGGCCGCGCGCCTGAAGCCGGGCGAGACCCTGCGCGCGCCGGGCTTCCTGCAGCTTCACCCGAAGGCTGAGGCGCCGCTCGCCCAGGCGTGACCGCGACGGGACGGGAACGCCGATCACCTGGGCCCGGGCCGAGGCGAGGTCGTCAGGCGCGCCCGACAGGCCGCATCGCCAGGCCGCCGATCCTTACGCTTTCGGGGCCGACGTCGAGGCCCGCGTCCCGGGCGTGGCGCAGAGCCGCCTGCGGATCCGTCACGACGATATCCAGGCCGGCAAGCCGGGTCGGGGCCCCGGCGACGCCGGCGGTGAAGACGATCTCGCCGCGATCGAGCGGAAGCCGCAGGGGATCGTCTCCACGCAGCGGCCGGTCCAGGAGCTCCGACCAGCGCACGGCGAGGGCGTGCGGGTCCGCCGTGGAGAGGGTCACCGACGTGATGTCGATCACGTCGCGCGCCTGCGCCTGCGCCCAGTGCGGCCCCGCCGGCATCCAGTCGCCGCCCGAGGCCAGCGGATCGGCTTCGGTGCGCTGCTGGTCGAAGGAGGTCAGCATCCCGCCGAAGTCGCCGGGGTGGAAATGGGCGCAATAGTAAGCGGAAGTGTCGATGCGATCGACCACGCGGACCCCCAGCGCCTCGGCGCGCGCCTGTTCGGCGGGCGCGTCCGCCACCTGCAGGATCAGCATGTAGCCCGCGTCGCCGCCGCGGCGTTTCAGGTGCCGGGCCGCCGAAGCGTCGTCTCGCGTCGGCTCGACCACCTCGAGGAAGGCGGCCCCGGCGGGCAGGACAGCATTCTTCAGCCCGTAGTGATGGATGTGGGGATCGTTGTAGGCGACCTTCAGGCCGAAGGCCGCGCCGAGCTCCCGGGTCACCCGGTCGAGGTCGCCGGAGACGAGGGCGATCTGCCTGACGCGCATGGATCCTCCTCAGCGGCCGTGGAACACGGGCGGGCGCTTCTCCACGAAGGCGCGGAAGGCCTCGGTGGTGTCCTCGGTCTGGAACAGGCGGACGTGCTTCTCGGACTCGAGCGCGACGTAGTCGGAGAGACCCATCTTCTCGGCGGCCAGGAAGTTGGCCTTCATGGCGGCGAGCGCCAGAGGCGCGGCGCGGGCCAGCCGGGCGGTCAGGGCCGCGAGATCGGACTCGAACTCGGTCGCGGCGCTGACCTTCGAGACGAGGCCGATCCGCAGCGCTTCCAACGCATCGAACTTGCCGGGCAGGAAATAGAGTTCGCGGGCCTTCGCGGCGCCCAGAATGCGCGGCAGCGTCCAGGGTCCGCCCATGTCGCCGGCGACGCCGACGTCCAGGAAGGCGGAGTTGAAGCGCGCGGTGTCCGAGGCGATCCGCAGGTCGCAGGCGCAGGCCCAGCCGAACCCGGCGCCGGCGCAGGCCCCGTTGATCGCCGCGATCGTGACCGCGGGCATTTCGTGCAGCATCACCGGAACCTGGAACTCGGTGACCGGCGACCAGGCGGCGCGCCCGGCCGTGCTCCCACCGCCGCCGCCATAGTGCTTCACGTCCGCGCCGGGGCAGAAATCGGCCCCTTCACCGCGCAGGACCAGCACGCGGACGCCGGGATCCGCGGCGAGCGCGCTGATCGCGGCATGCAGCTCGGCCATCATCGCTCCGCCGATGGCGTTGCGATGGGCGGGCCGGTTCAGCACGACGGTCGCGACCGCGCCGTCGCGGCTGACCTTCACGGTTTTCTCGTCCATGGCGGTCGTCTCCTGCAGCTAGGGTCTCAGCAGCGAACACCCTTCCCCTGAGGGCAGTCGAGCCGCGATCCGGCGCCGGCGTCCGCCGCCCTCAAATCCGAAGAGCTCATCTCTCCCGCGCCGCGGGCATCCGACCCCTAGGCCGGCGCGGGTTTGCGACGCACAGTCGGCTCGACGTCGAGGATCTTCGCATGACCGAGGCCACCCAGGGACTGCCCGTCGGCGAGATCGCGCCGAACCACCGCTTCGATATCGCCGCGCTGAACCGCTATCTGCGCGCTGCGATCGAGGCTTTTGGCGAGGGGCTTGAGGTCCACCAGTTCCAGGGCGGCGCCTCGAACCCGACCTTCCTGCTGGTGACGTACGACGAGGGGCGCTTCAAGCGCTACGTCCTGCGCAAGAAGCCGCCCGGCGTGCTGCTCGCCTCCGCCCACCAGGTCGACCGCGAGTACGCCGCGATGCGCGCGCTGCGGGCCACCGATGTTCCCGTCCCGACGCCGCGCGTGCTCTGCCAGGATCCTGGGGTCATCGGCACGGACTTCTACGTGATGGATTACGTGCCGGGCCGCATCCTGATGGACGCGTCCCTCCCGGACGCCGCGCCGCCGGATCGGTCCGCGATTTACGACGACTTCGGTGCGACGCTGGCCAAGCTGCATCAGGTCGATTTCACCGCCGTCGGCCTGGGGGACTGGGCGCGGCCCGGCGACTACATCGATCGCCAGCTGAGCCGGTTCACCAAGCAGTACCGCGCCGCAGAGACCACGCCGATCCCGGCGATGGAAGCGCTGATCGAAACGATGCCGAGGGCCGCGCCCCCGAACCGCAGGGTCGCCATCGTCCACGGTGACTTCAAGCTGGGCAACATGATCTTCCATCCCACGGAATCGAGGCTGATGGCCGTGCTGGATTGGGAGTTGGCGACGATCGGCGACCCGCTGGCCGATCTCGCCTTCAGCGCCCTGCCTTGGCATCGCGGCGCCAGCGGCCGGGCGGTGCTGGATCGGGTCGATGCGGCCAGCGGGATCCCCTCGGAGCTCGACCACGTCCGCGCCTATTGCCGGCGCACCGGCCGCGTAGGGATCGAGGGATGGAATTTCTACCTGGCCCTGGCGATGTTCCGGCTTGCCTCGATCATGCAAGGGGTCTTCCGGCGCGTCCTCGACGGCACCGTCGCGAGCCCCTTCGCCGCCGTGAACCAGGCGCCGCACTTAGCGGAGCGTGCGCTCGCGGCCCTGAACGACCCACGGCTGAAGACGATCGGATAGCCGTCGCCCAGGGCCCGCGGACCGGGGCGCTTTGACACGACTCCAGGCGCACGGGCCCGCTCGATCGGCGCAAACGCAGGACGCGGAGGCGCGCTGGGCCATGACGAGGCTGCGCGATGGTTAGTGCCGTCGTTGCAGCGCAGGCGAGGCTCCGCTTCTGGGCCACAACCCAATTTCCGCTCCTGGCGCGATGCGGACGTCATCGCTCGCTGCAGGGCGGCCGGGCTGGCCGGATGGTGGCCCTGAGACGATCAGCCCTGAGCCAAGGGTGGCGTTCTCCTTGCCCCCGCGCTAGCAGGCCGCCCCATGATCCGCCTCGACAACATCTCCAAGCAAAACGGCCACCAGATCCTGTTCATCGAAGCGTCTATGGGCATCCAGAAAGGCGAAAAGGTTGGGCTTGTCGGCCCGAACGGCGCCGGCAAGACGACGCTGTTCCGCATGATCACCGGGGAGGAGCAACCCGACGACGGCCTGGCCGTGATCGATCCCGGCATGACGATCGGCTATTTCAGCCAGGACGTCGGCGAGATGTCGGGCCAGAGCGCGGTCGCCGCGGTGATGGATGGCGTCGGTCCTGTCAGCGCGCTGGCCGCCGAAATGTCCAGGCTGGAGGCGGCCATGGTCGACCCGGATCAAGCCGGCGAACTGGACGCCAACATGGAACGCTATGGCGAGGTGCTGGAGCGCTTCCAGGAACTGGACGGCTATGCCTTGGACGCGCGGGCGCGCGAGGTGCTGGCGGGCCTGAGCTTCAGTCAGGAACGGATGGACGGCGATGTCGGCCTGCTGTCGGGCGGCTGGAAGATGCGCGTGGCGCTGGCCCGCATCCTCTTGATGCGCCCCGACGGTATGCTGCTGGACGAACCCAGCAACCACCTCGACCTGGAAAGCCTGATCTGGCTGGAGGCCTTCCTCAAGACTTACGACGGCGCGCTGCTGATGACCTCGCACGACCGCGCCTTCATGAACCGCATCATCGGCAAGGTGGTGGAGATCGACGCCGGCGACCTCGTCACCTATTCGGGCGATCTCGACTTCTACGACCAGCAGCGGGCGCTGGGCGAACAGCAACGCCAAGCGCAATACGAGCGCCAGCAGGCGATGCTGGCCAAGGAAATCAAGTTCATCGAGAAGTTCAAGGCGCGCGCCAGCCACGCCGCCCAGGTGCAGAGCCGGGTCAAGAAACTCGACAAGATCGAACGCGTCGAGGCCCCGCGCCGTCGCCAGTCAGTGCAGTTCGAGTTCCGGAGCCCGCCGCGGTCGGGTGACGACGTGATCAGTCTGCGGGGCGTCCACAAGGGATACGGCGCGCAGCCGATCTACGAAGGTCTCGATCTTCTGGTGCGCCGCAAGGAGCGCTGGTGCGTGCTGGGCGCCAACGGCGCCGGCAAGTCGACGTTGCTGAAGCTGGTGGCCGGCGCCACGACGCCCGACCAGGGCACAGTCGGCATCGGGGCCAGCGTCAGGATGGGCTACTTCGCCCAGCACTCGATGGACCTGCTGGACGGCGAAGAGACGATTTTCGAGTCGCTGGACAGTTCGTTCCCGCAGGCGGGACAGGGCGCGCTGCGCACGCTGGCGGGGTGCTTCGGCTTCTCCGGCGACGATGTCGAAAAGCCCTGCCGCGTGCTGTCCGGCGGCGAGAAGGCGCGGCTGATCATGGCGAAGATGCTGTTCGATCCGCCGAACCTGCTGGTGCTCGACGAGCCGACCAACCACCTGGACATGGTGACCAAGGAGATGCTGGTCGCCGCCCTGGCGGACTTCGAGGGCACCATGCTGTTTGTCTCGCACGACCGCCATTTCCTGGCGGCCCTGTCGAACCGCGTGCTGGAACTGACGCCCGAGGGCGTCCACCAGTATGGCGGCGGCTATTCGGAGTACGTCGCCCGCACGGGCCAGGAAGCGCCGGGGCTGCATCCAGGAGGGTAGCGGCGCCCCTCCCGAGAGAGGCGCCGGCGGTTTGGTCCCGATCTGCCCGCAATCAGCGCAGCGGGGGCGCCTTGGGAGACGGGCGCCGCCGCAACGATGCGCCGGTCAGGCCGAAGCCTGCGATCATCATCGCCCAGGCGGCCGGCTCGGGAACGGCCGCGGGGAGCGTCGCGTCGAAGCGGAAGACGATGTTTTGGACGCCGCCGTTGTAGGCGTCGGGTCCCCAGATCAGGACGATCGGCTCGTTGTACCCGGCCGTGACGTTGAAGTTCACCGTCGTCAACGCCGTCGGATTGGTGGTTACGGAGCCGGTGGAAAGGGTTCCCGCCCGGGAGTAGAGCTCCCAGCCGATGGGGACCGCGGCGCTGGGCCAGCCGCCGAAATCCGCCGAGACGAGGGTGATGTAGCCGCCCGCGAGGTTGTTCAGGAACAGCGCCACCGCGCCCCGCGTCGTCTGGCTCGCATCCTCGACATAGGCCGCGGAGCTGCCGCTGTAGGCGCCGTTGAGGCTGCTGCCAGGCCAGTAGTTCAGTCCGCCTTCGACGGGAACGTAGCCGTCGGCGAGCCGCAGATTTTGCACTGTGACGTCGGGCACGCTGCCGAAGAGTTCGGAGATCTTGTCTCCGTCGTTGACGCACCCGCCGGGGCAGGAAGCCGCGCTGTAGACGATGGTGTGGGTCGAGGCGAGGGCGGGCGCCGCGAGCGCGAAGCTGAGGGCGGCGGCCAGGATCAAGGATCGCATGCTCACGCCTCCACGCTGCGGCGCCGGCGCAAGGTCGCGCCCAGGCCCGTGAAGCCCAGGCCCGTGTAGGCACAGATCACAGCCGCGTCGGCGTTCGCCGAACACAATGCGGGCGCCCTCGCAGCGTCCAACCACCCAAACTTCATAGCCACCCCCCAATCCAAGAACGTGCCCGCACCCGGGACCTGATGCCGACCTTGCCGCATCGGGGCCGACGGTTCCGCGACGATGACACGATCGGATACCGATCATTTGACGATGAGACTTGCAGACCTGTAGGCAGCGCCCCCGGAGCGTCGCCGACCTCAGGTCACTTGCCGGCCACTCCGCTTCGCTCGACGTCCCGGGCGTGGGCCAAGGCGGGTCGAAGGAAGTAGTTCCCCTCGTGGCAGGCGTATTCGTAGAGCGGCCCCTTGGCGCGGCGATACGGCATCTCCGCCCGCCAGGGCTGGGTGTAGACCGCGGCGTCCGTCACCGTGAACTCGCAGAGCAACTCGTCCGGCCCGGTGCGGGTGAAGCGTTCCACGATCGTCGCCTGCTCCGACAGCTTCAGCCGGCCGAAGCGCGAGAGGCCCGCGGGGCTGAAGTTGTTGGTCTCCACCACCAGAGTGTCGGCGTCCCACCATCCAACGCTGTCGCCGGCCCAGGACCGGACGGGGGCCGGCGCGTGCCGGCGATCGCCCATGCGCACGACCCGGGCGTCGTTGTACTTCTCGGCCACTAGGACGACGAACCCACGCGTCTGCTGGATCAGCAGGAAGTTGCCGTCCGGACTGTTCAGGTTGGGCGGGTAGCCGCCCTCGGACGCGACGCAGCGCTCGGTGACCGTGCGCTCCTCCGGGTTGTCCATCGGCCGGACGTAGTTCGGATCGTCATAGTGGAACCGTCTGATGATCTCCGGCCGCAGCGGCAGTCGTCCGTCGGGCGGGTCTACGATGAAGGACGTCCGGATCTCGCCCCGGACCTTCGCGAAGCCGGGCCCGATGTCCCAGAACTCGGACTCCCGCTGACCCAGCGGGTCGCCCGCGGTCGCGGCGTTGTAGGCGGCCACGGCCTGGCGCGCCTCGTCCGGGGTCAGGACCAGGGATTTCAGCTCGGTCGGGCGTTCAAGGCGCGTGAACCAGGCGTTGGTCCAGATCCCTTGCAGGTCAGGCCCGCCGCCCGCCGCCCGCGGCGCGCGATAGCGGCCGTCGGCCGCCTGGGCCAGCGACGGCGCGAAGGCGGCGGACGCCACGCCCAACGCCACCGACCGGCGGCTGGGCCGCCCGAGGCGATCGTCCTGAAAGGTGCGCGGCATGGCTGACGACGCCCCAGCTTCAGGCCGGAGCCCTGGAGGTGATGGTCGCGTCGGTGCTCGACACGCACAGTCCCAGCGTCATCGCGGCGGCCAACCACTCAAACCTCATATCCATCCTCAATTCGTCGCAGACGGCGTCCCGCACCCCCGGGACCTTGGCGCCGACCTTGCAACGCGGGGGGCGGCTGGAACTACGACGTCGACGCGATAGGACGCCGATGATTTGCCGATGGCGCGCGATTCCGTTTGGGGAACGAGGTTCTTGGCGTCGGGCGCCGGCGTCGCTAATCGGTAACGAGGTCGCCGAACCAGCTGAGCCGAGTTGGGCGATCGCGTGAACGGGGCATGAGTATCCAGTGACCGCGACAGGGGGGACGAGCCGACTGGCGGACGAACCGGCGTTCGCGCTGGGCGGCCTGACCGTGCGCCCGGCGACGCGCGAGATCGCAGGCGACGGCGAGGTCGAACTGCTGGAGCCGCGCGTCATGCAGGTGCTCGTCACCATGGCTCGTCGGCGCGGCCAAGTCGTGTCGCGGGCCGAGCTGATCGACGCGTGCTGGGGCGGGGTCGCAGTCGGCGACGACGCCGTCAACCGCTGCATCCAGGCGCTCCGACGGCTCGGCGAGATGCGCGGCGGCTTTTCCATCCTGACCGTCCGGGGCGTGGGGTTCCGGCTGGACGAGGCCGCTGCGCCCGACGCCCCGCGGACGACGGCCGAGACCGCGCGGAGCGCGACCGTTCCGGCGGCCCGAGCGCTCGGCGAGGAGCGTCGCCACGTGACGGTGCTGTCCTGCGGCCTAACGCGCGACCCCGGCGCGGCGTCCGACCCCGAGGCCTGGTACGCAGTCAGCCGCGCGTGGCGGCGACGCGCGTCCGAGGCCGCGCTGGGCCTCGGCGGGCAGGTCGAGCGCGCCCGCGGTGAGCGCCTCGTCGCCTACTTCGGCTATCCGGACGGCCAGGAGGACGCCGCGGAGCGTGCCGTGCGCGCGGGCCTGGCGATCGCCGAGCTCAGGTCCGACGGCGCCACGGTGCGGGTCGGCATCCACGCGGGACTGGTCGTGGTCGGCCGCGACGACGCCGGCGAGGCCGAGATATTCGGCGACGCGCCCGACCTGGCGTCGCGGGCGCAGGACGTCGCCCCCGCGGGCGCGACGCTGATCACCGGTCCGGTCTACGATGTGGTGTCAGGCCTGGTCACGGCGCAGCCCTTGCCACCCCTGCGGCCACACGATGCGGGCGCGGGCGTGCGCCTCTATCGCGCGGTCGCGGCGGTGCCGGCGATGCCGGCGCGGGGGCGCGGGTTTTCGCCCCGCGAGCCGAGCCCGTTCGTGGGTCGTGAGGACGAGGCGGGTCTCCTGAAGAGCCGTTGGGCGCAGGTCCTCGAGGGACGGGGCCAGCTGGTGCTGGTCGTGGGCGAGCCCGGGATCGGCAAGACCCGACTGGTCGAGGCGTTCCAGGCCGTCCTGCGGGACGAAGCGCCCCGCGCGATCGCCTGCGCCGGCGCGCCGCTCTTCGCCGCCACGCCCTTTCACGCGGTCCGGCAGATCCTGGAGCAGAGCCTGGGCCGGAAGCCCGGCGACACGCCGGCGGCCCGCGTCGCGCGGCTGGAAGCGGCGGTCGCGGCGGCCGGCCTGCGGGCGGCGGACGCCGTCCCGCTGATCGCCGACCTGCTGGACCTGCCGCTGCCGTCCGGCCACGCGCCGCCGACTCCGGCGTCGGACGAGCGGCGCCGGCGACTGCTGGCGGTGCTGGCGGATTGGGTGTTCGCCCTCGCGGCCGAGCACCCGCTGCTGCTGGCGGTGGAGGACCTGCACTGGGTCGATCCGTCGTCGCTGGAGCTATTTCAGGTGCTGGCTGAACAGGGCGCCACAGCACCGTTGATGCTGCTCGCAACGGCGCGGCCGGAATTCGCGGCCGCCTGGCCCGCCCGGTCGCACCACACCCGGATCACCTTGGCCGGCTTGCCCTCGCGCCCGATGCGCGCGCTGGTGGAGGGGCTGGTCCGGCGCGCGGGCCTCAGCGACGATGTCGCCGCGGTCGTGGTCGAGCGCGCCGACGGGGTGCCGCTGTTCGCCGAGGAGCTCACCCGCCTGATGCTGGATGGCGAGGGCAACCGCGCGCCCGGCCCGCTGGGCGCCGGCCACATCCCGGCAACGCTGCGGGACTCGTTGGCGGCGCGGCTGGACGGGATGCGGGTCGGGAAGGACGTGGCCCAGCAGGCGTCGGTGCTGGGGCGGACCTTCTCCCACGACCTCCTGCGCATCGTCTCCGGGCTGCCCGACGCGGACCTGACCGCCGGGCTGGCGCGGCTGGCCGAGGCGGAGCTGATCTATGTGCGCGGGATGGCGCCCGAGGCGACCTATCAGTTCAAGCACGCCCTCATCCAGGATGCGGCTTACGCGACCCTGCTGCAGGCCGACCGTCGACATCTCCATGCCCGAACCGCCCAGGCTCTCTGCGCCCGCGACGGTGCGCCGGACGCCCAGCCCGAGGTGCTCGCGCGGCATTGGACCGAAGCCGGCGAGGACGACAAGGCGATCGCCGCCTGGACCCGGGCCGCCGAGGCGGCCGTCGCGCGCCACGCCTTCGTCGAGGCCGAAACCCACTATGGCCGGGCGCTCGATATCCTGGCGACGAAGCCGCATAGCCCGGCGCGGGACCAGCACGAGCTGGACCTCGGGCTGGCGCTGATCGTCGTGCTCACCGCCACCCATGGGCACGTGGCGCCCACAACCGCGGAACGGGCCGCGCGCAACCATCAGTTGGCGGAAGGCGGGGGGTTCGTCGGGGCCATGACCGGCATGCGGAGCCTGGCCTTCAGTCACGCGGTGATCTCGGCCGACTGGGCCAAGGCGACGGTCCAGGCCGAGCAGATGCGCGCCTTCGCCGAGGGGCTGGGGCCGCGCGCCGAGCCGAAGGGGCGGCGCTTCGCCGTGGCCATGTCTCACTTTGCACCGTTCCAGGTGGCCTACTACTGCGGCCGCCTGGCCGAGGCCGAGGGGCACTTCGAACGCTGGCTGGCGTGCCATGAGGGCGAGGAGTTCGACCAGCGGCTCACCACCACGCCGGCGCTCTGCAATGCGGCCCTGCTCGCCTGTCACCAGGGGCGCGCTGACGTGGCGCGCCAGAGGTCCGACCGGGCGATGGCTTGGGCCGCCAACACCGGCGTCGCGTACGAAATGGCGTTCGCCGCGGCCTTGAAGGCGCTCCTCCAAGTGTCGCTGGGCGAGGACGACGACGCCGAGCGCCTGGGAACCGCGGCCGCGGCAACGGCCGACGAACTGGGCGTGCAGCACATCGCGGGTTGGGCCCGCGTGGCGATCGGATGCGCCCGCGCCCGCCGGGGCGCGGCCCGCGAGGGGGTCACGCTCATCAAGGCGGCGATCGACGACTTTGTCGCCGTGAACTATCGGGTGAGCCTGCCGCTGTTCATGAACCTGCTGGCGGAGGCGCAGGCGCGCAAGGGCGCGATCGATGACGCGCTCGCGACGCTCTCCGACGCGCTGATCGTGTCGCCCCAGGAACGCACCGAGCGGTCGCACAGCCTGATCTTGCGCGGAGAGCTTCGAGCGCGAACCGGCCAGGAGGCGGCCGCCATGGCTGACTTCGATGACGCGATCCGCGAGGCGCGGTCGACCGGCGCGCGCGCTCACGAACTGCGGGCGGCGACCGGACTGGCGCGGCGGCTCGCCGCCCGGGGGGAGGCGGCCGCAGGGTTCGCGCGCCTGCAGCCGTTGCTCGAGCAGGTGGTCGCTGGCGGCGAGAGCCGTGATGTCCGCGACGCGCGTCACGTCATCGCGGCGCTGACGACGTAGTCGACGATCGATAACGCGGGCCGGGGCGCCCGGCCCCAACGCGTCGGCGACGCAATCGGCGGGCATCGACGACGAACGCACGGCCGCGCCGCGTCGGCGTTCACGCGCCACACAGCCCGGGGCGCTGCAGTCGCCTGGCGCGTCGCCCCGGGCATCTGCCGTATCAGAGGCCCGACCGTCCACGACGAGCTGCAAGTGCCCATCGGCGTCGTCGGCGCTTCGGGTCATGGCCGTTTCGGCGGGAGCAAGGGATCGAGAGCTTCACGGATACGCGTTGGATCACGATCGCCCGAGCAGCTCGAGTTCTGACGGGGAGGGGGCAATAGCGGACCCCGCCCACGTCAAACATGAGGATCGGAAGCGGTCTCTGGATCCACGCCAATGACGACCGCGGATCGGCAAATCATCGGCAACCCATCGTTTCGTGGCCGTGTCGTGCGCCGGCGCGTCCGCCGTACAGCTGAAGGCGTCGCAGAGGCGGCCGGTTGTCTGGGGGCGGGACGATGGTGGTGGCAACGCAACTGGCAGGGCGGTCGCACGGCGCGCGCGGGGACCTGCTGCGGGTGCTGGGGCTCGGCTTCGGCATCGCGGTCGTGGTGGGGGGCGTCGTGGGTCAAGGTATCATGCGCACGCCCGGCATCGTCGCCGGCGCTCTGCACGACCCGATCTGGATCCTGGGCGCCTGGGCTGCGGTGGGTCTGTTCACCCTGATCGACGCCTTCGCCCTGGTCGAGCTCGGCGCCTCCGTGCCCCACGCAGGCGGGCCCTACGCCTTCGTGCAAAGGGCGTTCGGGCGCGTGCCCGGCGCCATCATCGGCTGGAGCGACTGGCTGAACAACCTCTTCGCCATCGCCTTCATCGCCGTGGTGTTCGCAGAGTTTACCCAACGGCTCGGCCTGATGACCGCGGCGCCGACCGGCGCCCTGGCGGTTGCGGTGATCGCCGCCTGCTGGCTGGTCAACTGGCTGGGCACCAGCGCGAGCGGTCTGTCGCAGAACATCGGCAGCGCCCTGAAGGCGGTCGCCCTGCTGGTCATCGTCGGCCTCTGCTTCGCCGCGCCCGGGCCCACAACGGCCGTCGCCCCGGTCCTCGCCGCGCACCCGGCGCTGACGCTCGCCGGTGTCGCCGTCGCCTTGCGGGCGATCCTCAACACCTATTCCGGGTGGAACACCTGCGCCTATTTCTGCGAGGAGGTGCATGCCCCGGAAAAGACCCTGGCGCGGGCCACCTTCACCGGCATCGCGGTGGTCACCGGACTCTACGTCCTGGTGAACGCCGGCCTCCTGCATGCGCTCACTGTCGATCAGATCGCCGCCAGCAACCTGCCGGTGGCCGACGCCGTCGCGACCGTGCTGGGTGCGCGCGGGGGACTGGTGATCACCGCGTTCGCGATGATCTCCGTCGCAGCGATCGCCAACCTCACCCTGATGTCTGTCACCCGAATCGTCTTCGGCATGGCGCGCAGCGGCATTCTCCCCCGCGTCCTGGCGCGCGTGGCGCCCTCGGGAACCCCCCGCGCGGCGCTCCTGGCGACGGTTGTGATCGCCGCGGCCCTGGCCTCGAGCGGCGTCTACGTGCCGCTGATGGCGATCGGAACGACCTTCGCGATCCTGATCAACATCAGCGTCGACCTCGCCGCCCTCGGCCTGCGCCGTAGCGAACCCAACCTCCCGCGGCCCTACCGGATGCCTTTCTTCCCGCTGCCACCACTGGCCGGCATCGCCATCAACCTGGTGGTGCTCGTCGCCCTCGTCCGCGAGGACCCGGCGCACACCCTGGTGGCGATCGTCGCGCCCGTGGTCGCGGCGCTGGTCTACCTCGCCATCCACCGCCTGCGGCCGCAGGTCTAGGACCAGGCGGGGCAGCGTTGATTGCGCGTTGCCGCGCTGGCGGCGACGGCGGCTGCGCCGCGGGCCGTCCTTGGTCAAAGTCGGCCTTTGGCGCTCTGCGGTCGAGCGCCGCTCATGCCCGCAGTTGCGGGACGCGACGCTTCCGGAACGCCGGGCACGCAGACACCGGAGGGAGCCAGCGCCCGTGAGTCCGCGGGCCGTCAGAGGCGCTTGACGGGCGATGTCGGGTCGTCGTGTCGACCAGCCGGCCGGCAAGCTGATCGAGTTACGGTTCGATCAGCCCGGTGGCCCCGGGCTTGCCCGGCCGCGTCGAGGACCCGGCGCGCCGCCGATCATCCGCCTTCCTGCGGCCGACGGCGCAGGCCGCACGCCGAGGTCCATGGAGCTTCGTCTCGGACAGGCGCCGCTCTCCGGTTGAAATACCCCCTTGTGGCACGTTCCCAGGTAGTGGAGCGTCACCATCCGCCTCTTCTTGTAGGATGACGCGCGGGCATCAGAGTGGCGTCTTCTGCCGGGTGCGGGCAGGAGGCCGGAGGGCGTTGCATGTCGGACCGCGAAACGCCGAGCTTTACTCTCAGGGTGCTCGGGCGCTTTCAGCTGTCACGCTCGGGTGTCCCGCTCGAAATTCCGACCCGGAAGTTGGCCTGCCTCCTGACCTACCTCGCCTGCACGGCCCCGCTGCCCCAATCGCGGGAGAAGTTGGCAGACCTGCTCTGGGGCGCGCACACGGAGGATCGGGCGCGACACAATCTGAGGCAGGCGCTTTCAAGGCTCCGCGCCCTGCTCGGTCGAGACGCCATCCTGAGCAGTGGAGACACCGTCCTCCTTGCGCGCGGCGCCTTCGATTGCGACGTCGTGCGGTTCGACGCCTTGCTCGAAGAAGGCAGCATCGACGCACGAGCGGCCGCCGCCGACCTTTATGGCGGTTCGTTGCTGGAGGACGTCTCGGTCACCGACGCCACCTGGACCGCGTGGCTGCTGAGTGAGCGCGCCCGGCTGAGCGAACGCGCTGTCGGGACCATCGTGGCCCTGGGCGAGCGCGAACTGGCGTCCGGACACGCTGATCTCGCGATGGCTGGTGGCCAGCGTGCGATCGCCATCGACAACTTTCGGGAGGACGCCCACCGACTTGTCTTGAAATCGTTCATCGCGTCGGGTCGGAACGCCGAGGCCCTGCGCCACTATCAGAACCTCGTCGCGCTCCTGAAGGCCGACCTGGGCGCTGAACCGGATGCGGAAACCCGTCTGCTCGCCGACGCCCGGGGGCAACGACGCGTGTCGTCCGGACCGGCATACGCGGATGGGCGGGGATCGGAGGCGGCTTGGCCCGACGCGGCGCGCGGTGACGCGGTCGCTCCGGTCCCGGACGACGGCCTCGTTCCGCGGGGTCGCGCCGCAGATCCAGAGGCCGAGCGTCTGGACGGCGCACAGCGGCGCCAGGTCACGATCCTTGTCTGCAGCGCAAAGCCCACGGCGCAGCATCCTGCGCCAACCGATCCCGAAGACGTGCGGGCGCTCGTCGTGGCGTTCCACGACGCGGCCGCCGAAGCGGTCGCCAGCTTCGGCGGCGTGGTCATCGCCCGTCCGGGCCATTCGGTTCATGCCTGCTTTGGTTACCCGCAGACCCGCGAGCAGGACGCCGTGCAGGCGACCCGCGCGGGCATCGCCCTTGTCGAGGCGGTCCAGCGGTTGGGCGCCGCGTCGGGAACGCCGCTCCAGGCCAGTGTCGGCATCGCCGCGGGGCTCGTCGTCGTCGAACCGGGCCTCGATCCCGGCGGTGAGGGCGCACCGGTGATGATCGGTGAGGCGCCGGCGCTGGCCCTGCAACTGCAGGCCTTGGCCACGCCAGGGGAAATCATCGTCTCGAGCGAGACCCGTCCTTTCCTGGAGCCGAGGTTCGAGCTCCGCCCGAGCGGCGCCATCCGTCTGCGGGGGATCGCGCCACCGCTGACGGCGTGGATCGTCGCCGGCGAGACGGACGACGTTGCGGGCCCGGGAGGGCGGGGCGAGGAGGCGCGCACGCCGCTGATTGGCCGGCGCGAGGAGTTCGATCTGCTGTTGCGCCGCTGGGAGCAGGCCAAGCAGGGCCAGGGGCGCGTCGTCCTGTTGTCAGGCGAGCCCGGCATCGGCAAATCCTACCTCGCCGAGCACCTGCTGGCGGCCGTGGCGAAGGACCGGCCTGTGAAGCTCAAGTACTTCTGCTCGCCGCACTACGCGATACGACCGTTTCATCCGTACATCCGGCAGGTGGAACGCGGCGCGGGCCTGGCGCAAGCCTGGAATCCGGCCGAGAAGCTGGATCGGCTCGCCGCCCTGGTCGGGCCGACCTCGGCCGATGTCACGCGCGACGTGGCTCTGCTGGCCGACCTCCTGTCCCTGCCGGCGGACGAGAGATATCCGCAGCGCGCCGAGACCCCGCAGCAGAAGCGGGACCTGGTCATGACCGCCTATCTCGAGCTGTTGCAGGGGTTGTCCGCGCAACAGCCCGTCGTCCTCCTCTTCGAGGACATCCACTGGATCGACCCGACATCGCTGGACCTGCTGGACCGGACCATCTCCCGGCTCGCCGACTTGCCCGTGTTGCTGATCGCCACCTGTCGGCCGGAACATCAGCCGGTGTGGGTCGGCCAACCGCATGTGACCCTGTTGCACCTGAGCCGTCTCGGCCGCGAGGACAGCACCGCCGTCATCGACGACGTCGCTCGTGACACGCCGCTGCCGCGCGCCTTGGTCGGTCGGATCGCCGAGCGGGCCGACGGCGTCCCCCTGTTCCTCCGGGAGTTGTCGAAACACGTCGTTGAAAGCCGGCTGCTGGAGGAGGCGCCGGCGGGCGCCGCCGCCAGAGCCCCGTCGCCGCTCGCCATCCCGAGGACGCTGCAGGCCGCGCTGAGTGTCCGTCTCGAAGGGCTGGGCGCGGCGAAGGCCGTGGCGCTCGTCGGATCCGTCATCGGTCGGAGCTTTTCGCGCGAGTTGGTCGCCGCAGTCGTCGGAGGGCGCGCCCTGGACCTCGACGACGCACTGTATCGGCTGACGGCCTCGGGCCTCGTGTCGCGACGCGGGGCGCCCCCGAACCCCACCTACGCCTTTACGCACGCGCTTGGCCGCGACGCCGCCTACGGCATGATCCTCAAGGACCAGCGGCGACGGCTGCACTCGAAAATCGCCGATGTGCTGATCGACCGCTTCTCGGCCGGTCCCGAAGGTCTGCCGGAGGTCGTCGCCTATCACCTCTCGGAGGCCGGACGCACCGGCGAGGCCGTCGACTACTGGGTCGCAGCGAGCCTCTCGGCGCGGGCGCGGTGGGCCAACCGGGAATGCGCGGCCTTCCTCGACCTGGCGCTGCGGGCCGTGGAGGATTTGCCCAGGACCCCGGAAACCCTGCGCCAGGCCATCGACCTGCGGTTCGAGATGAAGAACGCGCTGACGCCCCTGGGAACGTTCGGCCGGATCATCGACACCCTTCTCGAGGCCCAAGGGTTGATCGACCAGCTCGACGACGGTCGGCGGCGCTGCCAGCTTCAGGTGCACATGTGCCAGGTGCTCGGCCTGAGCGGCAAGGCGGGGGAAGCCATTCCTTTCGGTCGCGACGCGGCGCGTCTGGCCAGGTCGCTCGGCGACCCGCGACTACTCGTCGAGGCCACCGTCTTCCTGGCCACGGCCCATTTCACGGTCACGGACTACGAGGAGGCCGAACGCCTCTTCCTGCGGGTCCTGCGCCTCCTCGAAGATGTCCCCCCGGGCGAGCGATTTGCGCTGGCCGGCGCGCCGGAGATCACCGCCCGGATGTTCCTGACCGGGACCAACGCGGTCCGAGGCCGCTTCGAGCAGGGCATCCAATACGGCGAGGCCGCCCTGCGGCAGGCGGAAGACCTCCAGCAGCCCTACAGCCTGGGCCTGTCGATCTGGTGCCTGGCGGATCTCCACCTGACCCGGGGCGATGTCTCCCAGGCGGTCGCCCTGCTCGAACGCGGGCTCGCGGTCGCCCGGCAATGGGACCTGCCCATCCTGGCGGCGGCGCACAGCGGCTCGCTCGGCTATGCCTATGCCCTCACGAACCGCACGGACGAAGGCCTGCCGCTGCTCGAGCAGGCCGTCAGCGACTTCGAGGCGATGAGGCATCAGTTCGGCCTGTCGCTCTTCCGCGTTCCGCTCGGGGAGGCCTATGTGCTGGGCGGTCGGCTCGACGACGCGGCGGACCTGGCCCGGAAGGCTCTCGCCCTGGCGCGCAACGGCGGGCAGCCCGGCGGCGAGGCGGGCTCGCTGCACATTCTCGCTGATGTCGCGGCGCACGCCGGCGATTTCGACCAGGCTGAGATGCAGTATCGCGAGGCGCTCTCCCTGGCCGAGGGGCTTGGCATGCGCCCGCTCGCGGCGCGTTGTCGCCACGGACTTGCGACCCTGAACGCGGGCAGGGATGACACACGGGCGGCCGCCCATGACTTCGCCGCCGCGACCGCCATGTACCGTGACATGGGCATGGCGTTCTGGCTCGAGCGCCTCGACGCCCGCGACGGCCGATGAGCGGCGCTGTCGTCCGATGCGGATCGCGATGGACGCCGGGCCGGAAGCCGCCGCGGCGCGCGGGGCAGGCTAGGCAAGCATCCCTATCCGCCGCCAGATCTCGTCGGACACGGGCCCCCAGCCCTTGATCTTCCCGAACCTCTCGTATTCGTCGCGGATTGCCTTCATGTCGGCGATACCGCCCTGCAGACCCTTGAGGAAGGCAACCTTGCAGTCTTCGAGGCGCGCCTGGTCGTCGAACATGTAGACGACGTCTTGCGGCTTTGGCCGCACGAGGTTGGCGCCTGGCCTGCGATACGCTGTGAGGTCTGCGAACGCCTCGACCATGTCCGTCGCGAAGGTGGTCCGCGCGTTCAGGGTTTCCAGGTAAGCATAGGCCGGCCAGGTAATGGCGCCTTCGCCTTTCACCAAGTAGGAGTTGGGGTCGATATTGTCGACCGCCACGGCGCACCCGCTCCGATCAAAGTCGACGTTGTCCACGTTGAAGAATTTGAAGATCCGCTTCAGTTTCCCCTGTTTGTCGCGTCGAAACAGCCTGGTGTTTGCGTCCAGATCGTAGTTGCCCGCGAGCCGGTCGTTGTTTCCGACGAGCGAGTCTGCCGCGGCCAGTTTGCCGAAACGTTCAAATTGCGCCGTCAAGAAAACCTGATCGTGGATGGTTTCGAAAGCCTCTCTGCGCTCATGTTCTGGCTTCAGATAGGCGTCATCGATCAATCGACCTAAGTTCTTCGTCAGGTGCGTAAACGACATCCGCCTGGCCGACATCGGTGTCGTGGCGAATAGTTTCTTTATTTCCGAGACCGGATAATCGTATTCTTCCGAAAGCTTCTTTTGTCGACTTGGGTGGAGTGATGTAACCGCGCCTAAGTCGGGTTGGGTCATTTCCGCGCTCGCGGGCGTCGACTCGAACAGGTACCTGAAGAACGTCAGGATGGGAGCATATCGCCGTGGATCCGCTGGCTCGAGCTTGAGGACGCCAGTCGCCCCTCGGAGGCTATGTAAAAGAAACACGGCTTTCGAAACCTGATGAATACGGTCGATGTCGAATTCCGATAGCGGGCTGTCGAACTTGAATCTGTTGGGATCGCAATACTCCAACGTCCACTCGTAGACGTGATTGTAGCGCTCTTCCCTCCCGGTCTCCCGGTTCTGCGCAAGCCCGACGTGGAGGACAATGACGAGGCGAGTGTAGCCCTCCGGCCGCACGACCGTGCCCAGGCTGGGATCCAGAAGGTAGAGGTCGACATGGCCCTCCTTGAGGGGCCAGACGCCGGGCCGGAGCGCTTCGCGCGGGGTCAAGGCGCGGTCGTCGCCAGGGTCCAGGACGCGTCCGATATCCTCGAGGCACGCCTTCAGGATGCCGTCGAACTGTTGGCCCTCGGGCCAGAGGAGTGGCAGTGCGGCCTTGCGCGCCTCCGCACGGACAAGCCTCGCTGTGCGGGTCTGTCCGGGCGCCCAGTCGTCCCAGGCATAACCCAGAGTGTGCGCGAGCTCGGCGGGGTCATTCACGCGCCGTGTCCATTCAGACCGGCGTCTGGAGGTCCGCGCCTCCGCGACCGCCGCGGAGTGGTACCGTCCGTATTGGCCCCGCACGTCCGGCTGTCTGATCCGCGTGACCCCAAAGCGCCATTCCATGGCCATTCCAATCGTTCAAAGCGGCGAAGCCGGGGATTTCGGCGGGCGGAGCTAGAGCATCGAGCGGACGCGGGCGTCGATCGCCTGGACCTGCAGCTTGAAAGCCGCAGCCGGGTCGGACCAACGGGTCGCTTTGCCGTAGCTCACCAGGTCATCGAAGCGCGCGGCGGGGTCCCAGATGCGGGACTGCTGCGCGAGCTCTGCAAGGCCCTTGGACAGGGCGGTCCAGAACGCCGCAAAGCCGTAGATCTGCTTGTCCGGCGTCCGGTCCGGCCCGAACAGCACCGGGTTGAGGTGCTTGAGGAACTCCAGCGCCTTGGCGTCGAGGCCGCCCTTGCCCTCGAGTTCGCCGAACGCCGCCGCGATCGCGGTGCTGCTGGCGGTCCACGCATCGGCTGCATCCTTGCAGGTCTCGGCAAGGTCCTGGAGGTTGGCGGTGCGCTCCTGGGGCTCCAAGTCCACCGCCGGAAGGGTGACGGCGATGGCCGTCAGCACGTCGGAGGCCCGGATGTAGTTCTCGACGACCCCTTCCAGGACAGACGAGAGATAGTCTGTGAGCGCCTTTCGGCCGGCCGCCGTGACGGGGCCAGCGCTCGCTTTCACCGTTTCGGCCGCCGTCGCCAGCAACCGCGTGAACTGCGCCGGGTCCGGGAGCTTCTTGAGGGGGTGGAACTCGGTCTTCTGGACCGTCCATCGCGGGATCTCGCTGTCCGACGGGACCGCGATGGTCTTCGGCAGGACAAAGGCCGGGTTCGTCCTCAGCCGTGCCGACGCTCGGACACACTCGCTCATCAAGGTGTCCATCCGGTCCTTCAGCGCCTGCAGCACGGCGGGAGGCGTCCCGAACTGGGCCCCGTGTTCGATGGCGTAAGACACCGAGTTGTGGACGAACCGCGCCTTCAGGTAGGCGTGGTTGACGAGGTCGCGCTTGCGTTCGAACTCCTCGCCGTCGATCGACGTGTCGCCGGTCTTTCGATAGAGCGGCGAATAGGCCTCCAGGATCGCGTAGAGCGGAACGCCGTGGGTCAGGACCTGAGCGGGCAGGGCGTCCGCGGCATCCAGCAGCCCCTGCATGGTCATCTCCACCTTATTCCGATCGACCAGCGTCGGGTCGTTCGTGGACGGGTCGAGATGCTCGAATTCCGGATCGCGATCCGGCGGCGCGCGGTGGCCGCCCGCCGGTGTTCGGGCGCCATTCGCCCGTGACAGGAATTCAGGCGGATCGTCGTCGGGGTCGGTCGTGTCATCGACGATCGACACCTCGTTGGCGGCCAACGATCGCGGACGGGCCGGTGGGCGCGGCGTGGGGTCCGGCGGCTTTCGGGGCGTGGGCGAGGGCGTGGGGCCGATCGTCGAGACGACGGTCTTGAGCGAACGTCCGTCCAGGCCGGCGTAGATCACTTCGAGCCGGGACTGGAGGTCGGTTTGCGACGACCACTTTTCCCAGTCGCTGGCGAAGCGGCTTTTCACTGACAGTGCGGCGTCCGAATAGCCCGCCCCCGTCTCGGTCTTGACGCGGTTCAGCGCCTGCTGCGACGTCGCCCTGATCTCGGCGAGGCCGATCAGATAGCCGCCCTTGATCCAGCCGGTGACGAAGTAGTCTCCGAACCCCTCGCGGAATTCGGCATCGCTCGGCATCCAGGCGGTCTGGAACCGTTCGGCGAGTCCGAACTCGTCGATGCGGAACTCCGTGGTCTGGACGTAGCAGATCACGAGGAAGTACAGGTTGTAGGAATCGACCCGGGTCTCGCGCAGGAACTTGCCCACGCTGTTGGCGGAGAAGGCGTCGTAGCCAACGTCCAGTTCGGCCCCCAGCTGCAGAATCTCCCGCATCTTCTCGATGGATTCGATCTGCAGGACCTTGCGCTGCACATACTGGCCCACCGACCCCAGGACGGCGCTGTGGGTCATCCGGTTCGCCGGCCGCTCCGCGGCCCGCGCGCGGACGGTTTGGGTCACCGAATCGTATCCGGCGCCCTTTTCCATGCCGGAGGCCCAGGGCACGAGCCGGAAGCCCCCCTGGCCTGGATTCCGGATCGGCGTGGTCCCCTGCGGCATGCCCGGAGACAGATCGGATCTCGTCTCGGCCATGTCCTATCGTCCCGCATTGATGATGATGGGGTCGTTCTGGACGTAGCCGAACTCCACGAAGGTATCGCAGTGGGCGATCAGCGCCTTGTAGGCTTCCTCGGCCCCCATGCGTTTGACCAGCTTAACCGGGGCTTCCCAGGGCTTGCTCCCTGCGAGGCCTGAGACGCCGATCGTTTCGCCCTGGACGCTCTTGAGGTCGGCGGCGATCAGGGCCCATAGGCCGGCGACCTGGCCCAAGGCGTCGGCCGCGCTCGACGTCGCCTCCATGATGCTCTTGAGCGTCGTGTCCATCGTCCTGAAGAAGATCTTCACGACGTTGTATTTCTCGACGCGGCTCAGCCGTTGCGCGAACTCCTCCATCAGACGCTTCGCCTCGGCCGCCTGGGCGGCCATGACGCTCATGCCGATCAATCCGCCGATCGCGCCGAGGGGCGGGAAGACGACGAGGCCGAACGCGACCGTTCCGCCCGCCGTCGACACGGCGCCGGCCGTCAACCCGGCCCACTTCGCATTGTAGGTGCTGACGTCGGCCTGAAGCGCGAGGATCAGGTTCTCGGTTTCTCCGGGCTGCAGGCCGTGAGCCTCCTCCCAGATCCTGAGGGTCTTGTCCTCTTCGGCCATCCAGTCCTTGTACTTGTGCTGGACGTCCTCCGATTCGTCGTGATCGGCGACGACGTCCTTCCTGTAGGCGAGGATCCTGTCCCGCATCTCGACGGCCGCCAGCCGGTTCTGCTCGGCCGCGGTGATCAGGTCCTCGACCATCTCGCTGAAGTCGTTCTTGAGCTGCTGACGCGCATCCAAGTCGAGCTTCGTCCAGACGGCCGGCGCCAGCTTCTCCCGGCTCAGCTGGTAGATCACCTTGATCGTCGCGGTCGAGGTGATGGCGTACTCCTTTATCGGGCGCGCCACGTCGAGCATGTCGCCGAGCAGGGGCTCCCACCGCTCGGCGTTCGCCTTGGTCCGGGTCATCAGCTGCGGCACCGTCAGGATCGGCTGGTTGTGGCGGTTCACCGTCACCATGCCGGGTCGGTCGGCCGGCGGCTCCGGTGCGTTCAGGTTCCTGATCGTCCTGACGTAGGCGTACATCAGGTGCACCCACTTCAGGCTCAGGAACGCGTTGGCCCTCGCCCGGATGGCTTCCGCGCTGAGGGTGTCCGGTTCGTCTGTCATGGCTGGCCTCGGGGTCAGGGTTGAAGGGCAAGAGGTCGGTGTGGGCGGCGCGGTCTCAGCCAGCTCCGGTTGGGTGGGCCTGCGACGCCAGCTTCCCGGCCGCGTCCTGCATCAGCCCGAGCTGCACCGCCGCGTGGTGCGGCGAGCGGTACCATTTCATGCGCCCGTCGGCGCCGGCGCCGAGGTATCCGGCCGTCCTGTCGAGATCGCTTCCGATGGCGCGCCAAACGCCGCGCTGATGCTGAGCTCGATCGTTGACCTCGATCAGCTCCTTGATCCTGGGCTGCAGCACCATTCGGGCCGCGAGGGCCGAGTCGGTGAGGGCCAGTTCTTGCTCTATCGACCCGCCCTGGGCCTCGAGTTCCAGGCCCCGCGCCGTCAGGCCGAAATCGAGCGGACCGAGGAAGCTGTCGTGGGCCTCCTGGTTGTAGGCGACGATCTTGTCGTTCAGTTCTTGCCGCCGCGCCCCGATGGAACGTTGCTTGTCGGCCAGCAGGCTCGCCACGGTCAGGAGGATCGAGCCTTCGTTACGCAGCGGTGTCAGAACGCGGTCCTGTTCGACGATCTTGTCGAAGCAGGCCTTGAAATAGCGGCGGGCCACGGTCAGCGCCGCTTCCGTCCGGCTGTAGGCGCCGGCCATGTGGTTAAAGGTGTCCCAGTGGTCTCCGCCTTGCCCGTCGCGCAGCTGGAGGATCAGGGCGGGCATGGTCTGGAGCGCCGCGATGCTCTCGTCGGCCTGCTCCTTGATGAGGTTCGCATAGACCTCGACCCGCAGCAGGGTGAGGTCGCATGCGCCAAGTCGCGACAGGAACCCCATCGTCGCGTCGCGCAGACCGTCGGGGGTTGCGATGTCTCGCGGCTCCGGCATCCCTCTCACCCCCTCTTGCCTGCTTGCAACAACCGGAGCGTCCCGGGCTCGGCGACGGACCCCGTCGAACCCCACCTCCGGGAAGCTCACGCGCGTCGTCTCACCTGGCCGGCCGACCATTCGGACGCCCCATCTTCAGGAGATCGAGTTCGCCTCCGGGCCGGAGCGTCGACAGGCGTCGAAGTCGTCATGGCGCAACGGCGCGCGAGCGCCGCAGTCAGTCGCCGTAGGCCTGGCAAAATCTCCGATCTGAACCTCGATCCTTCAGGGTCGGAGTTGTCGCAGGCGGTCGTGCGAACTAGCGTTAAAGTTGCGTCACTACACCGTCTAATCGTGCTCCGGTCTCGTGGCGGGCCGAACTTTTCCGCGGCCCCGCCATCGCGCGGCGCCGTGTGGCTCTGTGACGCCGACCAACGGGCCGCCGCTCCAAGGTTGTTCTCCGCGTCTTGGAGTCGCTACGCCGCGCGTTCAGTCCTTGGACAGCCGATGTCTTGCGACGCCGAGTTGGGCGTAGACGCGCAGGCGCTGTACGGGGCGATCGAAGCGGCGCTCGACATACCGCGGGACGCCGCCTCGGCGAGCGTGGCCTTGCCCGCCAGGGCCCTGGAACGGGCTTGACCGCCGCGCTTGCCGGGGAGGGCGTCAAACCCTCGGCGGCTCGCGGTTCCCCGCGCGCATGGCCGCGGCGAGCGGCGAATCGAACGGGCTCACGCAGAGCGCTTGGCGCACCTGGTCGATCCGCAGATCCCACAGGTCTTCCCAAGGGGTCCCGATCAGCGGCGCCGTCTCGCGCCCATGGATCCATCCCTTGAAGATGCAGTCCAACATGATCTCGAGGCCCTCAGGGCGCTCCAGGCTGATGGCGGTCAGGGTGACCGCGGTGGCCAGCGCGGAATAGTGATGGCCGACCTGGGCCATGAGGAACCCGCCAAGGCCCATCTGGTCGAGGATGTGAGACCGGTAGCCCGCCACGAGCCCGAGCGGGGTCAGCGAGTGTATGACCTGGACATTCACATAGCCGAGGGGGGGCGGCATCTCCGGCAGGAGGGGCCCCAACGCCTTGAAGGGGTCGGCTAGGCCGCCCGTGCGGAGCGTCTGCTCGCGCACGGCGTGACCCAGGGAGGCCGGCGAGCAATGGGCAAGGCCGTCCAGCGTATAGGGCTCAGGGATACCCCGGCCGGCAGCCTCGGCTACGCCGGGAAACTCAAGCGCCGCGGCGGCCATGCGGGGGTTGATCTGCGGGTGGAGCTTTCCGGCCAATTCGAGCAGGCGTTCGGCCACCGTGTCGCGAGGTGCGTCCGCCGGCATCGCCACCACGCTCCAGAAGGTCTTCCAGAAGGCTCCTGAGATCGGCAGCGGCTCCATACTGCGCAGGCGCGGCGGAAAGATCGGCTGCGACAGCCAGCCCGACGCGGCGTTGTCGAAGACGTCAGCCATTCGCTCAGGCGCGGCGGCGGCGACATGGACCGCTTTGGCCGCCAACGCGCGCAGACCCAGGCCGGTGACTTCGCGGCGAAGGCCCACCGCTAGAGCGCCAGCGTCTCCGCTGCCGCTCTGAGCCATCGCTTCGAACGCGTTCAGCGCCGCCGCCGGGATCAAAGCTGCCCCTGTCTTCGCGGCTGCCGTGTGCGCCGCGTGACAGCGAACCTGCCAGTTCCTCCCCGACTGTGTCGATCAGCCGAGGGTTGCAGGTGTCAGTAGCTCACGGGGCTTGGACCGCATGGCTGCGGTGGAGGTCCCGGCTTTCCGAACGGAAAGGCCGGGACCGAGGTCGCACCGCGTGTTGGAGGGAGACCACGGCGCTGCCCACACGTCGAGCCACCCCAGGAGTCTCCGAATGGTCTTAACAGCGGGTCTCTGAACATTGTTACTTCTTCCCGGCAGGATCGGGCACGGGGCGATTTCGAGGAGGTCGAAGGTGGCGCGGCGGACGCATCGCCCGGCCGTTGGAGCCCCTGGCGCGCGGCCTGGCCCCGGCGGATCGCCCGCGCGGCGCGCGCCGCGACGTGTGGCGCGCACGCGTCGGGGGAGTCGCGCGTGCGCCCCTTCGTGAAGTCCTATTGTGCTGCCAGTCGCGTTGAAGAGGGAGCTGCCTGGGTCCTGCCCGGCGGTCGGAAACGTAGTGCAGCATGCTGACCTCCAGGCCGCCGCCGTGCGCCTCATTGCCCGCAAGGCCGCGGAGCGTCGCGCGCTGTTGGGCCTTCATCAGAAGCAGCTTGCCGCCGTGTGTGGCGTCTCGACGGCGATGATTTCCAAGTATGAAAGCGGCGCCAGTGAGATTTCTGCGGCGCAACTCTGGCGTCTCGCGCAGGTCCTCCGCGTACCCATCGATTACTTCTTCGACGGACTCTGCGCGCACGCTGCGCACGCTCCGCCACGTACCTGACCCCCCGCCAGAGTGAGGGTGTGGAGTCGCGCGCGGCCCCGTGACGTTCGCGCAAACCCGAGCCAGCCCTAGCGGCGCATCGCTTTCAGATACGGGAGTTCATCGAGGTCCGGCGCCATCAGGTGGTCGGTCACCTCGGCCAGCAGGCGAAGGACGTCGGCCGCAGCCTCGCTCGCCGGGTCCCACTCCGTCACACTTCGCTTGTGGGTGAAGGCGTGCTGGTAGGCCGCCCGGCTCCGAAGGCGACTGGCGGCAAGGGGCGTGCCGCAGAAATGCAAGGCCTCAAGGGTGCGTTGGACGAGCGACGCCTCCGCCCCGTTCCGCCGCGGCGGGCACTGGTTGAGAACCACGAGGCCGCGGCCGCCCATTCGCCGCAGGAGGCCCACGGTGTGCTGCACCGCCGCGACGTCCAGGCTCGTGGGTCGTGTCACGGCGATGCACAGGTCCGCGACGTTGATCGCAAGGACCACGTCCGCCTCCGGCGCCGTGGGCGTGTCCACGATCAGCAGGTCGCAGCCCCGCTGCCGGCAGGCCTGCTGCACGACGAAGAGCTTCGCCGCGCTGGTCTCGATGAGCAGGGATGCCGCCTCGGGACGGCCTCTCAGCACTTCGGCCGCGGAGTGCAGCGGATCGACGTCGGCGACGACGACGCGCAAACCTGCCTGCTGCGCCGCCAAGGCGACACTGAGCGCGACCGTCGTCTTGCCCGCGCCCCCTTTCCGGGAAAGCACAGCTACCGTCTTCATGACCTGCCGCCTCTTCCTGATCCGGACGGCGGTGACCGCCGGCCGCGACAGGCGCACTTTGGTTGCAGAGCCTTAATCGACTCTCATCGAACAAGGTTACCATACGGGTTGGCGGCCACGCGCCGGCCGATCGGTCCCGGGCCTCTGAGCGACGCACTTCCCAAAGCCATGCGGGCTCCGCCAAGCGCAAAACCCAGGACCTGGCCGGGCGTTGAGGCAGGCAACCATCACGGTCCAAGCCGGGATCGCGGCTGCCCTCGCCCCGGTGCGCCTGCCTGGTCTCAGCCTCTGCGCTGCGCGTTTGGGTGACTTCGCTCGCCAAACGTCGGAAGGCTGCCGCTATCTGCCGGGAGACGACTCCACCGCCTGCAGTTCGCCGGATGCGGTGTCGGCGTGGAGCTCGCCCATGAAGCTGTAGGTCCCAGGCTTGAGCGGCCCTACCGAGAAGCTGGCCCTGCCGTGAGGCGTGACGTCCTTCTCGACGCCCAGGTCCATGCTGTCGAACTCCTCGAGAGCGGCGTCCTCGTTGACCAGTTCGATGCGGATGCGCTGGCCGGCGGGGACCATGAGCTTGTCCGGTGTGAAGCGGTGATCCTTCAGCGTCAGGACGACGACATGCACAGTCGACTCCGCAGCAGAGGCCGGGGCCACAAGACCCGCGGTCATGAACAGGGCAAGGACAGCGACGCGCATCCCGGATTCTCCATTTGCCTTCCTCAGCTATGTTGCGATTGACAATCGTTCGCAACAACTTATTGCAGCGAGGACACAGATGGAGGGTTTGTGATGCGGACCTGGGGTTGGGCGGCGGCCGGGGGCCTGGCGTTGGGGATCTGGAGCGCGGCGTCGGCCGAGCCCGGCCTGGCGAACAAGGTCTACAGCCCCTACGTCAGGAAGGGCGTCACCGAGGTCGAACTTCGGGGCGGACGACTGAACGGCGGCCCACTGGCCGGGGAGAGCGCCGGCGTGGTCGAACTGGAGCAGGGGCTCAGCGACCGCGTCAGCCTGGCGGTCCTGGCCGAGTTCGAGCACCACGCCGGAGAACGGACGAAGCTCGACGCCGTGGCGGTCGAGGGGGTCGCCTATCTCGGCCAGGTCCCGAAGCTGGGCGTCGATGTGGGCGTCTACCTGGAGTACGAGCAGCGGCTGCACAACGAGAGCGGCGTGCTGGAGGGCAAACTGCTGCTGGCCCGGCAATTCGGTCCGGTGCATGGCCTGTTCAACCTGATCGCCGAGAAGCCGCTGACCGACAAGCCGGGCGAGGGCCCGACCGAGTTCGAGTATGCCGCGCAGGCGACCATCGACGCCGGGCGCAATGTCCAGCTGGGCCTGCAGGCGTTCGGCGACCTCGGCACGACCCACCACCTGGGCGGCAGCCAACCCCACTATGTCGGTCCGGTCGCCGACTTCGAGTGGCGGCCGCGCGGGATGCCGGGCGAGATCGAGTTCGAGGCGGCCTACCTGCTGCCGGTGGGATCGGCGCGCCACGATTCGGACGGCCAGCTGCGGCTGATGATCGAGTATGAGCGGCGCTTCTAGACGAACGGGCCTCGCCCGCGGCTCCGGAGTTGCCGGCGAAGCGGCGACCTTGGGGTCGGTAGGAGACCGGTTGACGGCGCTTTGCCCATTGTTTTGACCGCGCGCGGCGACGATGTGGCCTCAGCTTCTTCGTTGGAGCGCTGAAGCTCGGCAGCTACAAGTGCATGGGTGAACTCCGCGCCGATCCAACCGAGGCCGAGTTGCGGGCCGTCGAGAAGAACTAGGCCTCGAGGGTCCCGCACGGCGCCTTCGGCACGTGACCCGCGGGTATGCGGCCGGTGACTTTGTCAGCCGGGGCACATCGAAACGAAACAGGCCTGCTTAGGTGCTTGGGACAAGCTGCGCTGGTCCTGACCTGCTCGATCTACCCATCACTAGCGCGAGCCCAGGCACTCAGGGTCTTTCGGCTCCCGAGGGAGCCGGTCGAACAAGGCATCGTGCGCTTCGGCGTGCAGGCCGGCGTGTCGATCGGGGGGCTGCCAGCACCCGGGTGCGAGGGGAACACCCGTCCGGTGCTGGGGATCATGCGGCCCGCAGAAGCTCTGCGGCAACTCCTGCCTCCGGGCTGTGCCTTTGCCGTCCTGGACCGGCAGGCCTTCGTGGTTCGGGGGCAGAACCCGCGGGCCGCGCCAGTTGCGCAGCCGGCGACACGGACCACGCCTGCTTCCGCCCTCCAGGAACTCGTCGTCACGGCAGAGAAGCGTTCGGAGCCCGCCCTAGCGAGCCCCTTCCCCGTAACGGCCCTGTCGGGTCGGGATGTAGAACGCCTGGGTGCGAAGGACCTTTCCGGACTGGCGACGCAGGTCGCGGGCGTCACCGAAACCAACCTCGGCCCGGGTCGCGACAAGATCTTCATTCGCGGGATATCGGATGGCGCCTTCACGGGCCGGACGCAGTCGACCGTTGGTCTCTACCTCGATGACGTGCCGGTGACGTACAATGCGCCAGACCCAGCGCTTCGCCTGGTGGACATCGAGCGCGTCGAGGTGCTGCGCGGTCCTCAAGGCACGCTCTACGGCTCCGGGTCGATGGGCGGCATCGTCCGAGTCGTGACGACCAAGCCAGATCCCGACGCCTATTCGGCTGAGGCTTCCGTCGAGGGTATGTACAACGATCGGCAGGATGGTTCGTGGGGCCTCACGGGCGTCATCAACGCCCCTCTCCTGCAGGGTCACGCCGCCATACGCGCCGTGGCTTATCGCGACGACATCACGGGGTATCTCGACAACCTCCTACTAGGTGCGACCGACGTGAACCACGGTCGCCGCATCGGGGGCCGGGTGTCGGCTTTGCTGGACCTATCGCCCAACTGGCAGTTCCAGCTCTCGGCCGGCTCCCAGTCGATCTACACCTCGGATAGCCAATACACGCAGGGCGGCTCGGTCCGGGACACACTGGTCCCGGAGCCTCACGACAACGACTTCGCGCACGTCGGCTTTCGGCTGTCGCGCGCCGCCGGGCGCTCGACCCTGCGCGTGTCGGGCGCCTACATCGAGCACGACACCGGCACCCGCTACGACGTCACGGAGGTCTTTCCCACCCTTGCGAGGGGGCCGGCGGCGCTCGACGAGCACTCGGCCGCAGAACTGTGGGTGGGGGAGGCGGTCTATTCCTCGGTCGGGCCTATCCGGCGCCTGCGCTGGCTGGTGGGCGGATTCGGGTCCTATTCGGAGGAGCACGATGCCGTCGGCCTTTCGCTGCGGGGCGACCGGACGACGATGACGCCGATATACGCGCGCCGCGACCGGCTGGAGGAGGCTGCCGTCTTTGGTGAGGCGAGCTACGACATCACCGCGCGCCTGACGGCGACCGTCGGCGGGCGGGCGTTCTCCTCCCGCGTCGGGGCGGTGTCTGGAGGCTTTGCACCGACGCATCCGGGCGCCGTCGGGCTCCGGGCGCATCGGATCGATGACGGCGTGACGCCCAAGCTGCGCGTGAGCTACGCGTTTGCGCCGGATGTGGTGGCCTACGCCCAGTATCAACAGGGCTACCGATCGGGCGGGTTCAACATTCCGGGTTCCCCTGAAGCTATGGCGAGCGGTCCGGCAGCGCCGGGCTTCCGGGCGGATCGCCTGATCAACTACGAGGCCGGCGGCGAAATTCCGCTGCTCGATCGGACGCTCACCGTTCGCGCGGCGCTCTTTCACATCGCCTGGCGCGATGTGCAGTCCGACCAGTTCCGGCCGTCCGGCTTGCCCATCACGCTCAACATTGGCGACGGCACGAACACGGGTGTCGAGCTCGAAGCGGTCTGGAGACCGACACCGCGGTTTCAGCTACGCGTCAACGGCCTGCTAAATGAGCCCGAACTCATTCGCGCGAGGGACGCCAGTCTGGCTCACCCGCATGCGCCGCTCCCGGGGGTCGCGGACGGGATGGGTTCAGTCGACGCCATCTATCGATGGGCCCTGGTGGCCGGGATCGACGCAGAACTGACCGCGCAACTCGCCTACGTGGGGCGCTCCTACTTGACGTTCGACGGACGTACCGAAAGCGCGATGGGTGACTATGCGACGGGTCGCATCGGCGCCGCGTTCGAGTGGCGGCGCTGGCGCCTGCAGGCGTATGTCGAGAACGTCACCGATGAACGGGCCAATACCTTCTCTTTTGGCAACCCATTCCGTCGCGACCGAACGGTCCAGAAGACGCCCCTGCGACCGCGAACCTTCGGCCTGAGCCTCCGACGTCGCCTCTAGCCAGCTGCCGCGGTCCCAGTCTTCCGCAGCTAGGTGACGGCGGACGTTCCGCGCACAGGGCTTTGGCTGGTGATGCCGACGGGCGGTGCAAGGGGCGCTGGGATTTCACTAAGGAGATGCTCGCCTCGAGACAAACGGGATCGGAGCCCGCTTGGCGCCGCAGCGGCCTACGGCTGACGGCCCCGATCAGCCTGCAGGCCTTCGCCGACGAGTCCGTCCGCACAGCAAGGCGAGCGGCGGAACAAGGCCACGACCAGATCGCCCGCGAGCGGCAGGATCGACGCGTGGGATATGAGAGGCTCGCCGCGGCATGGCGCCAGCACGAGGAACGATAGTCGGGAAACGGACCGTTCGCGGCCCAGTTTGCCGATATGCTCTCGCTCTCGCGGGAGACGAGACCGTGGCGCTTTACACCTTCTATCCGTGCAAGCCTGACGGATCGTCCGAAACGTTCGTCTGCTTCGAGCTGGACGACGACAGCGCCGCCTGCGTCACAGCCCTGCATGTTGTCGATCAGCACCCGAGTGCGAGCCACGTCGTCGTCTGGGCTGGGGAACGGAAGGTCTTGAGCCGCTCGCGCGTCAACCCTCAGCCGCGCGCGGTGCTCACTCCGGGGCGAGCCTTTTAGCCGGCGCCGATTGGGCGCATGCATCGAACGTCGGGCGCTTCGCATCGGACGGCGGCGCCGGCATCCGCCACTAGTCGGTCGATTGCGTCTCGGGCAGTGCGCCTTCAATGGCGTCCAAGAACGACATCAGCGGCGCATCCAGGCAGCGGGACAGTTGCACGAGCATCGCAACGGAAAGCCCGGTGTCGCCGGTCTCGTAGCGGTGAATCTGCTGCAGGCTGACCCCGCAACGCTGCGCGACCTGGGCCAGCGACAGGCCCAGCTCTCGCCGGCGGCCGGCGAGACGCTTTCCGATTGCTACGTTGATCTCGCCTGCCGTCACGCCATGGCCGAATGCAAAAGAGGCGCCGCGGGCGGCCGGCCAGCGCCGATCATGCGTCGGGCATAACCTGCCGACGGACGGAGTTTCACGCCTGACGTGAAATCCGGCGCGCGCGGGCAACGTCCCGCGAGGACGCCTGTTGAGCCACTGCGGACCCCATTCCCGTCCCCTCGCGGGTTCGCCGGTGGAGCCTGCGGCGCCCGTGCCGGTCGCGGGCTCCCCTTCGCGGTCCGGTCGACGGTCCCGGCCGGGGAACCCCAGGCCCGGGGCCTGTTTTGCATCTCGCGTGAAATCCCGGAGCCCCCCGGAACTGCCTCGTCCGACGGCGGGTTGCGCTGGGCGTGGGAGCCGCACGTCCGCGGCCCAATCATAGGGTTCCAGACATGAAGTTGAGTTCGATGTGCGCCGCGGCCGGCGCGGCCGTCATGTGTGTGGCCGCCACCGGCGCCCAGGCTGCGGTGACGTTTGTCGGTTATCAGACCGCCCTCAATCCGGGCGAGAGCCTGGTGACCGGCTTCGAAGGCGGTCCGGGCCTCGGCGGCGTGGCGTTCGCCCTGCCGGGCTACAGCCTCTCGGGGAGCGCGGTGCTGTTTACGGGCTCTGTCGACGGATTGAGCGCCGCGCCGGCGACCGGCCCGCTGACCCGCGATCCGACGCAGTACCTCAGCGTACAGGGAGGGCAGAGCGCGACCCTGGACACGCCGCTGCTCAGCGCGATCAGCTTCTATGTCGGCTCGCTCGACGGCTTCAACAGCTTCACGTTTCATCTGGCGGACGGCTCCACCCAGGTGGTCACTGGGAGCACCCTGGACGCCCTGCCGGGAACCGACGCCAACGGCGACCAGACCGGCTTTACGACGAACGGTCGATTGACCTTCAAGTTCGCCAGCGCGATCGACAGCGTCAGCTTCGCATCCGGAACGAACGCCCTGGAAATCCGCGATGTCGGGGCCTCGGCGGCGGCGGTTCCGGAGCCCGCGGCCTGGGCGATGATGATCATCGGCCTGGGCGGGGCGGGCGGCCTGCTGCGCCGGCGTCGGGCGACCCTCGGCATCGCCTGACCGCGCGGTCCGGAGCGAAAGGCCTCGATCGGGGCCTCGCTCCGGGCCGGCGTGTGCTCCGTTGGGCGTGAACGCTCCGCAGCGCAATTCGTTGTCGGCAAGCCAGGGTCCCGTTGTCGCGACCTCCGCCGTCGCGGGTCTGCACCGGTGGCCGCCTGATCATCCTAGGCCGTGGCCCGACCCGTCGGGGAGCGACTCGCGCGGCAGGCGAAATGGGCTACCGGTGGGCTGCCGACGGCCGCAGGTGTGGGCGATCTGCGCAGCTCACTTGTGGAGTTCGGCGTCAGCCCGGTCGCCGACGCCGAAGCCACGGTGTCTCTGCGACGGGTTGGAGGATCAGGGCTTGACGAAGACACCCTGGTCGGTCGGCAGGGGGAGCACGTGCAGGCCGCGCGCCGCAAACCACTGCAGCTCGGCATCATGCTGGGCGCGGGCCGCCTGCCAGCAGAAGTCGTCGAGCACGACCACGCCGCCCGTGGCGATGCGGTCGAACAACAGATCGAGGGCCGCGATCTCGGCCGCCGAATTGTTCAGGTCGATATGCAGGAAGGCGATACGGTCCGGACTTTCCTCAGCCAGCACCTCGGGAACGCGTCCCGCGATCACCCGAATGTTTGGAAGAGACGCGAACCGGTCCCGCACCTCCTCGTAGGAGAAGGTCCCGCCATAGACGGCCGCGTTGCGCGCCGCCCAGCCCGGGTTGAGCTGGTCTTCCGGGATGCCCGCGAAGGTGTCGTACAGCCACCAGGTTCGCGGCCACGCCGCGAAGCCGATGTAGTCGGCGGCAAACGCCGTGGTGTGGCCGCGAAACACGCCCAGTTCGACGAAGTCGCCTTCGACATGGGCGCCTGGCGAACCGCCCAGAGCACCGTCTGCAGGTTCCACTGCCAGTTGGGGACGGGCGGGAGGTGCGCGTGGCGATCCGCGATCTCGACGAAGCGCGGGTCCTCGAAGAACGGGAGGATCTTGTTCCAGGTCGCCAGGCCGTCCGACACGAACGCGGATTGGGGCACGGCCGACAGGGCATGGAGGACCTGCAGCATCAGGCCGGTCGTCTGCGTCGGATGCGCCGCGATCCCGTGGCGCACCAGGATGTCCTGGCGGCTGTTGTCGGCGCGCCTGCGCGCCACATCGTAGATTTCGGCCGCACGCGCGAACCGACCCTGGCGCAGGTGGCCTTCCGCCATGGCGAGCAGGTCGGCCAGGGTGAGCGCGTCCAGGGTCAGGTCCGGCACGTTCGCCTCGCGTTTATGCATCCGGTCATGCGGTCACCCCAATCGCACCAGCCCCATCTTCGCCAGACACCCCGCCGCGCGAACCGTGGCCGGGAGGCCTGAGGACAGGCGGGCGGCGGTGGCGGCGAGGGTGAGGGGGCCGGGTTCGAGGGCGGCGTAGATGGCCTCGAGCTGGGCGGCCGGCGCGGGGATTTCTCCGAACAGGGGGTGGCCCATCACCTGGGCGAGGCGCTCGCGGGTGGCGTCGGGGGCCAGGCTGAGGCGGACGGTGGGGCCGATGTGGTCGGTCGGGTAGTGACCGAAGGCGTAGTAGGGGTCCAGGCGTGCGGCCGAGGCGCGGGGGGCCGCCTGGAGGCGGGCGACGACGGCCGGGTCGGCCATGGCGGCGGCGCGCCGGGCGTTCAGGTCGTCCCATAGATCCTGGTACTGCGAATAGACCACCGGCCAGTCGACGCGCTCGCGGGCGTGGCGGCGGCCAGCCTCGCCTAGCCGATGGCGCAGGTCGGGGCTTTCGACGAGTTCGGTGAGCGCCTGGGCGAGGTCTTCGAGGTCGACGGACGTGGTCGCGGCCGCGGCCCAGCAGTAGTGGTCGTAGGTGAGGCCGCCGTTCTCGTGGCCGCGGGCGATCGGGAGGCCGTCGCCGGGGCCCGGCGACCAGGTTCGGACCCGGTAGCCGTCGATGCCGGCGCGGACGGTGTCGCGGTAGCCGTTCCAGTCGGTCGCCACGACCGGGAGGCCAGCGGCCATCGCCTCGATGGGCGTGAGGCCGAAGGTCTCCTGGATGTTGTCGGACAGCGACACGAAGATGTCGGCGGCGGCCCAGGCCTGGTCGCGCAGCGCGACGTCGCGGCCTTCGACAAAGAGCGTCTTCACGTCCGGCGCGAACTGGGCGGCGCCGGTCACGAAAGCCTGGGCGATCGGGTCGTTCGGCGACCAGCCGCAGAGGATCAGGGCGACCGGTTTGCCCGAGCGTTCGGCCGCCGCCTGCAGCCCCTTGAACATCGGGAACGGGTGCGCCTTGGCGTGGAAGACCAGGCGGCCCACAAAGAGCGCGGTGACGGTCTCTGGATCGAGGTCCAGCGCCTGGCGGGCGCTCTCGCGGGCCGCGGTGGATATCTCGAAGTCGGCGCAGTGGACGCCGAGCGGGATGATCGGCAGCTGCGGGAGCTCGATACGGACGTCGCCGCCGAACCGCCAGCGCAGGTATTCGGACTCGGCTTCGTGGACGCGGCGGACCGTCTCGACGACCGCCGAGGTGGTGCACACCAGGGCGTCCCAGGGCATGACCGGTTCGCGGAGCATGTCGACGATCTCGTCCATGGCGCCCCCGCTGGCGGTCGTGTGGGTCACGCCGCAGAGCGAAAAGGCGCCGACGCCGACGCGCTGACGCAGCCGTGCGTGCGCCGCAAGCGTGATGTCCGCCAGGTAGAGCACTCCGGCCTCGCCCACGCGGGCGATCTGGTCGTAGGTCAAGCACTCGACCGGCGTGGTGGGGTCGATACCCCTGACGATCTGGGTGAAGCCCTGGCCTGCTAGCCCGCTGGACGCCAGGCCGCGCACGATGGTGTCGCCGCGGGCCTTGATGGCCGCGCGCAGGAAGCCATGGCCCGCGGCCTGGCGGCCCATGAGCCGCTCCTTGGCCATGTCGTAGGCGTCCGGCTCGGCGCGGATGACGGCTGTAGAGCGGACGGACACGGGACTCCAAGGCGTCGGCTGAGAGGCCGCGGATCAATGCGGCCTCGGGCTCTACGACACAAGCGGTCGCAGGCTCGAAGATGGTTTTCGGAGGCTCGCAGGCGCCGGGGTTATGCTGCCGCCATGGCTCAGAACGGCTCTCGTCTCTCCACCAGCCCCACCACGGTCATCGTCAGGCTGGGGCGTTGGTTCGAGGCCAGCGCGACCGGATGGGGCGTGCTGGTCGTTCCCGTGCTGTTGGGTCTCGTCCTGGCCGCGGCCTTGTTGCACCGGGCAATGACCTAGAGCGTGTGCTCATAAGTCTGACTAGGGTGCGGCTGTCGGGCACGAGGCCAATGACGCCTCTCGACCCGGTGCGGACGATAAGGGCGTCCGCTCTGCGGTGCGGTTTGAGGCGACGCTTCCCGCGACCAGCCCCTCGTCGGGATTGTGGCTTGCGTCTTCCTCAGTTCAGCAGAATCCAACCTGCTGCGAGCAGACCGATCACACTGAGCGAGGTCGTGCAAAGTCCGGTGGCGCGCGAGCGGATCCAGCCGCACACGCCAATGCAGGCGAACAGGCAGACCATGCCCACCGTCGTTCCGAGACCCACAGCAAGCCGGCCGGATGCGATCGAGCGGGCGGCCCGCATCGCTTGCGGAGCGTCGGGGTGGAAGGACGCCTGCAACTGGATCGTCCCCATCACGCCGACGATAAATCCAAGCGCGGCGGCAGCGGCCAGGACGACAGCTACGCCGATCCGCCGCTGGCGCCGCTCGTGACCGAGCATGAGGCTCATCAGCGTAACGGCGACCCCGCCCATGAACACGTCGATGAGGCCCAGCTGGCCCGCCATGTCGACGACGTATTTGTGCGACTGAGGCAACATCGCGATCCCTCCCCACGGCCAAGCTTGAATAGGGCTCCGAGCTTGTTGTCGAGGCCCACGGCCGTCACGCAGGGGAAATCTCAGCCTTCGCGGAGGCCTGGCCAAAGGTCCGCCTCCCACCCGTCTCGGACCTTCGGAACGTCCGCTAGTGGCCCATTCTGAATGTCCGCGTCCGGTCGGGGCGCCGATGCCCGCTTTCGACCCATTGCGGACATCCGGTAACGCCGATATCGGTGGTTCAAGCGCCGGGCTCGACGCACGCTGTGGAGCCGCTCCATGGAAGACCGTGGGTTCCTTAGCCGGCGAGCGCTTATGCTCAATGGCGTCGCGGGCTCGTTCGCGTCCATGGCGCGCCGCGCCGCTCAACCCCGGAGACCTGATGTTCCCGCAGACGTTCGACGCGGCCTTCGCCGCCAGCCACGACGCGCTACGCGCGATGGGCCGCGGAGACCCGGCGCCGTCGCAGCGGCAGTATTCACGCCGGGGCGACGAGGCGCTCTCCAACCCCGTCAGTCCGCCGATCGTCGGTCACGACAGCATCGCAAGGGAAACCGCCCGAGTCGCTCCGGAATTCTCGGGCGGATTCGAGACCTTCGACTTTGAGGAGGTGGTGCGGGTCGTGACGCCGGATCTCGGCTACGTGTTGGGCTTCGAGCGCGCCAAGGTCCGAAGAGTTGGAAGCGACGCCCCCACCTTGATGGCGCTGCGGGTGACGACCGTGTTCCGGCGAGAGTTGGATGGCTGGAAGCTGGTGCTCCGCTTCGCCGATCGTAACGGGATCGACGGCGTCCGGCCGGATCGCTCGAACGTGGGCGGCCTGCCGCCCCTAGAGTTGGGCACGGGCGAGACCATCCCGACACCGGACTTCGACACGGCGGCCGTGGCCGTCAACCAGCAGGTTCAGCGAACCATGCCCCTGGTCGCCAAGCTGCCGCCGGCAGAATTCCAGCGCCTGGGCGGCATATGGTCTCATCGGGACGACGTGACGTTGGCCAATCCGCTCGGTCCGCCGGTCGTGGGATGGGCGAACATCCGGCGGGAGGCCTGGGCCGTCGCCGTGAATAACAATGGGGAGGCCACCACGGCCTTCGAAGAGCTGACGCGGGTGGTGACGCCGGACCTTGGCTTCACCCTGGGCTACGAACGCGTGAAGATCCGGCGGCCAGGCAGTGATGAGGTTAGGTCGCTGAACCTGCGGTTGGTGACGATCTACCGGCGTGAAGAGGACGCTTGGAAGCGCGTGTTGCGGCACGCTGACCGGATTCCAGCCGCTTGACTGCGCGGTCGCGACCGGGGTCTGAATTCGACTTCAAGCCCCTGCCGCCGGAAGCATCCTTGAGGATGTCTAGTCAACGTCCGCTTTCCACCCATTGCGGAAAATCTGGATGGCCGCTTGCCTGCCGTGCGCCGCGACCGGTCCCACGGCCGCCATTGCGAGCGCTTTATGGGTACACGCCGCGTGCGCGCCAGCGGTCCGGCGATGTGGGCGGCGATGCGGGCGGCAAGTCTAGCCGCCGGCCTCCGCGGCCCGCCTCGCAAGGGTTTCGGCGCGCAGCGCAGCGGCGGTGGCTCTGTCGATGGTCTGACCGGTGCGAGTGGCCATGATGCACTCCTGCCATTCCGACGGTTCGTAGCCGACCAGGGCGTAGACCCGCCGCATGCCGCCGAAACGATCGCTGTAGAGCTGTGCGCAGGGCATGCCCGGCGTGTCCCGAATGAGCGCCACGGTGAGCCTTCCCGTGTCGTCCAGCAGATCGCGCAACCGGCGCAAAAGGTCCGCATCCGACGGAACGCCGCGGTAGGTGGCGTGGCGCCAAGGCTGGTGCGCCGCAGCGGTCTCGGCCGCCCGCACTTGATGGGGTTGCGGCGTGTAGCCGGCCCGCTGATAGGTGTTCAGCAGGCTTCCGAACCGCCGCACGAAGACGTCCGCGCAGTGCAGCGCCGGGTCGTTGTTGATGATGATGCGGCTCAGGCGTCCGTGGCGGCGCAAGGCACCCCGAAGCTCCCGGACCAACGCGTCGTCATCCACCCACGCCTTCTTCGGGTGAAGCTTGGCCTGGGCGGCGGAAAACCGGGCCTGCGAGACGAGGGGTTTCACGGCGTTTCGCAGGCGCGTCCACTCCGCCCGCGGCCGGCGCTCAGGCTTCTTCAGGAAGTAGACCTGGCGGCCGGCCACCAGGGTGCCGATGTACTTTTCGCTGCCGAGCACCTGCCGCACCCTTGGACCGTTCCAGTCCTTGCCGTTCTCAGGCGGCACGCGACCCCTGTTGAGACGGGTTGCGATCTCGGCGATCGAAAGGTCGTCGTCCACGTACCACTTGAACATCCGGCGGACGGCGGAGATCTCCTGCGGCGGGCCTGGCACCAGGATGCACCGGTGGCCCTGCAACGCCTTGTGTTCGTGGTATTCGAGCACCAGGCCCAACTTGCCATCCGGGGCGACGAGGCGCCGTCGCAGGCCGAAGCCGGCCTGGCCGCCCATCCAATAGCCCTGGGCGCGCAGACCCTTCTGGGCCTTGGAGACCTTGGCGGACAGTTCGCGCACGTACTCGGCGGCCATGGCGCGCTTGAGGTGCTTGACCAGGGTGGCGGTGAGGCTTCCATCGTTCGCAAACGGCTCGGCCGTGTAGACGATCTGGACGCCGGCCTCGCGGCATATGAACTCGTAGTGAGCCGACTGATCGGGATCCTGGAAGCGCCCCCATCGGCTCACGTCGTAGACGAGCACGGTGTCGAAGTCGGCAAGGCCCCCGACGACGTCGGCGAGCAGGGATTTCAATCCCTCGCGCCGCTTCAGGGTGAGCCCGCTGACGCCCGCATCGGTGTAGGTCCGCACGACCTCAAGCCCGTGTTCCAGCGCGTAGGCGGCGTTCGTCGTGGCCTGATATTCGAGGGAGTACCGCTGGTGATCCGTCGACATCCGGACGTACTGCGCAGCATACCGGGTGGGCCCAGCCATGGCGTCGCCTCCTGGCGGCGTCGCCGCCCGGCGCGCAGGATAGACCACATTCCCGGCGAGGTGTGGCGGCCTGCACTATCGTCGCCGGTCGGGTCTCTCAGCGCGGCCGCCCGCGCGCGGAGACGCGGCTCTCCACGGGGGGCGACAGGTCGGGGATGGCCACAGCGCCTTGTTTCGCTGTCTATCTAGCCTCCCCCGGCTCAAGCGGCGTCCTAGCTGACTGCGCTGTGGAGGAGTTCGACGAGGGCGGCCCGGTCGGCCTGGGCCGGAAGCGCGACATAAGCCGCCAGCAGGTCCAGAGCGCCGGGCTGGCCGAGCACGTCCGCGACCTGATCGAGGGCCGAGAGGTCGATGGAGGACTCACCAAACAGCTCGGATACCGGCACGCCCAAACAGGAGGCGATCCGCGTCAGCATCGACGCTGAGACCCGATTTCCTCCACGCTCGTATTTCTGGATCTGCTGGAAGGTGACGCCGGCCGCCTGGGCGAGGTGCTGTTGAGAGAAGCCGCGCATGAGGCGGATGATGCGCATGCGGGCGCCGAGGGCCACATCGATCGGATCGTTCGGTTGAACCGCCATTCGTACAGCTCGCCCACAGCCTTTAGCTTCCTAAGGATTGGGCCGCGACGCGCGTTCGCGTCAAGCCGGTCCCGAAGAGCAGCTGGCGGTCGGCTTCGGGCGTCCGGCCAACGTACGCTCGTGACTGAGGCCGTGTAAAAACTCCGCCTCCGCGCCGGCGGCGCGGGCGTAGGTGCGGCGG
>CBHTUE010000014.1:0-40663 GCA_966096115.1 uncultured Phenylobacterium sp. | reverse complement strand
CCGCGGCGATGGGATCGAAGGCCGCGCCGTCGTCGGCGATCTGCACCGCGACGCGCCCGTCGGCCACGCGGACGTCCACCTGCACGGCCGGCCCCGCGCCGTCGGCGCCGCCGCCGCCGTGGTTCAGGATGTTGCTCACCACCTCGTCCGCGGCGATCAGCACCGGGCCGATGGCCGTCTTCGGCACGCCGGCGGAAGCCAGATGGGCTTCGATGGCGTCCAGCAGCGCAGGGAACCCGGCCTTGCCGTCGGAAAGCGTCCGGGAGAAGTCCGATTCCATAGCGCCCGCCTGCCACGGGACCTTGCGGGAACTCACCCGGGCAGCTTAGTCAGGCGGACGGATATCTCAACGTCCGCCTTTCAGAGCGCGATCGCCACCCATGGACATCCGCGAAGAGACCCGCTCCGGCGCGCATCTGGTCACCGCTTCCGGCCGCCTGGACAGCAACACCGCCGCCGCCCTGGAGGCCGTGCTGCCGGCCCGCGCCCAGGCCGAGGCGAAGCTGATCCTGGACCTGTCCGACGTGCCCTATGTCAGCTCCGCCGGCCTGCGGGTGCTGCTGATGGGCGCCAAGGCGGCCCGCGCCACCGGCCACAAGCTGGTGCTCACCGGCCTCTCGCCGTCGGTGCGCGAGGTGTTCGACATCTCCGGCTTCACCAGCATCTTCGCCATCGAGCCCGACGTCGACGCCGCCCTGGCCAGCCTGGGCTAGGCCGGCTTCAGCACCGCCGCCACGCCGTTCGCCGCCAGCAGCGCCGTCAGGTCGTCGGCCACCGCGCCCGCCGGCAGGTCGCCCGAGCGGCGCGCATAGGCGGCCGCCTTCTCACCCTTGTCGCCGTCCAGCAGCGCCAGGCTGGTCGCCGGAGCCGCGCCGTCCCAGTCGACCCAGGCCACGCGCTTCAACCCGAACGCCGCCTCGCCCTGCGCCACCCGCGCAGCGGCAGGCCCGTCCAGCAGCCGCCGCTCGAAGAACCACCGCGCCGCCAGCGCCCGGGCCAGCGCCTCCGCCGGCGTCGCGCCCGCGCACTCGCCCAGCACCAGGCCGCCCCGGCCGTTCGCCCGGCTCAGCGCATAGAAGCTGCCGGCCGGCGCCTCGCCCAGCATGCGCACCGCCACCGCCGCGCCGGCCACGTCCGTCACTAGCGGCGGAAAGGCCGTCTCGCGGAACGCGGCCACGCTGGCCGCTTCGTCGCGCCGCCGGTCGCGCATCGCCAGCTCGCGGCCCCCGCGCGCCAGCCGCCCGTCGACGCCGGTCTTCATCAGCCGCACGGCATGCGCCAGGTCGTGGGTCTCGCGGATCGTGAGGTCGGCCTCGTCCGCCTCGCCCACCGCCCCGTCGGCGCGGATGGCAGCGATCATCGAGGCGTTGCGGGCCAGCTCGCGGGCGATGCGGCTGGCGACCCACCAGGCCAGGCCGAAGCCCACCACCGCCGCGGCCGCCATCAGCCCCGCCACCAGCCGCACCAGTCCCGCCACCTGGGCGTACAGCGGCTCGGCGTCGATCTGGGCGATCACGTAGCGGCCGCCCGACGCCGGCGCGAGGGCCGTGGCAAGATGCCGGCCGGCGGGGTTCTCGCGGATCGGCAGCGTCGTGGGCCTGGTCGGCGGCGTGAGGCGCCCCGGGTTGGCCGCGTCGGCCCGCCCGGCGATCCGCACCGGCGGCCCATCGCCGGCCACCACATACAGCCCGTCCAGGCCGCGGATGTTGGCGGCGGCGGCCCGCAGGGCGGCGTCGCGGCGCGGATCGGAGAGCGTCCGGGCCAGGTCGTCGGGGCCTGACGCGAACGCCGCCGTGGTCACCGCCGCGGCGATCGCCTGGTCGTCCAGCCCCTTGGCCGCCTCGCCGCGCTCCCAGACAAACAGCAGCGCCCCGTTGATCCCCGCCAGCAGCAGGAACAGCGGCGCCACCAGCAGCAGGAAGGTGCGCCGGATGGTCATGCGCGCGCCCCGCCCGACAGGTCGCGCAGCCCCACCACGAACTCCGGGCACTCGCGGGCGATGGTGAAGACGTGCGGCTTGGCGATCACCAGGGCGCTCAGCCCGTCGGGCCCGGCCGCGATATCGTCCCGCGCCGCCAGCCCGAACAGCAGGCCGGCTGCGTCGAACACCGGCGCCGCGGCCGTCCCGCCGCTCACCGCGCCGCCGTCGATCGTCACGTAAAGGTGCTCGGCCACCGCGCCGGCGGACAGCACCACGCGGCCCGCCGCATAGTCGCGGCGTCGCGCATGGCGCGCGATCAGCAGCAGCTCCAGGTCGTCCAGCCGGCCGAACGGCTCGACCGCGCGCAGAGCGAACAGGGTGCGGACCGCCTCGGCGCCGATCATCGCGCGCGCTCCCAGGCCAGCGTCCGCTCGCCGTCCGGCGTCACCACCGCCAGCGCTTCGCCCGCCCGCAGCGGTCGCGCCTCACCCGGCGCCAGGCTCACCTGCGTCCCGCCCACGCGGATGACCACGGGCCGGTCGCCCGCCGCAGCCATGCTGCGGGCCTTGCGGTCCACGGCGACGACGCACCCGTCGGCCAGCGCCGCCCAGTCCTTCGCCAGCCCGGGTTCAGCGGCGATCCGTTCGGCCAGCGCACGCGCCGCGCGCCGCTGCAGACGCGCCTCCACGCCGGTGTCCGGCGGCGCGATCCACACGGCCAGGGCGTCGCGGTCGTCCACGAGCGTGACCACCGCCGGCTCATCGGCCAGCACGCCCTCCAGCAGTTTCAGGTTCCGCGCCCGGTCCTGCCCGGCGGTCTCGCCCCAGGCGGCCCGCATCTTGGCGATCAGGTGGGTGGCGAGGTCGGCCAGCTCGTCGCGCAGGCGGGTCACCTCGCGCGGCGCCTTGCGCAGGCTGGGCGGGTTGCGGTCGCCGGCGGCGATCCTGAGCGCATCGGCCTTCAGCGCCTCGATCGGTTGGGCCACCTGGCGCATGATCATCAGGGTCACCAGGGCGCAGGCCAGCAGCGAGCCCACGCCGATCAGGGCGCTGGCGAACAGCGCGTTCTGCGTGGCCACCTGGATCACCCCGATGTTCACGTCGGCGCCCATGGTCGCGGCGATCCGTCCGTCGCGGCCCCGGAACGGCGCCGCTGCGGTCTTCAGCAGGCCCCACTGCTCCTGGAACTGGATCGGCGAGACATAGACGGTTCCCTTGGCCGTCACGGTCTTCAGGCCCGCCATGGTGTCGGCCGGCAGGTCGTCTTCCGAGCCAATCGGTGAGTGGTCGTCGCCGACGGTGGAGTCCAGGACGTAGATCACGCCCTTCGTGCCGCCGATCACCTGCGAATAGAGGTAGGTCAGGCCCAGCTCGCGACGGATGCGCCGCATCGGCTCGACGTTGCGGAGATAGCGCGGGTCCTTCTCGATCAGATCCGCCGGCGCCCCCACCCGCGCCGCGGCGGTCAGCCAGTCATGGTCGGCCGGGTCGACGAAGGCTGCGGTCAGCGAGCTGGTGGTGATCAGCTTGCGCGCGAACCCGTCCAGGATCGTCGCGTGCAGGTGCGTGTAGACCAGCGCCCCCAAGCCGATGGCCGCGATGACGATCGCGGGGGTGAAGGTCCGCCACAGCAGGGTCTGGATCGGCGTCCTGTCAGGCCGCATAGGACCGCTCGTCGCGGGCGCGCAGCATGGTCAGCGCCAAGTCCGGATAGCGGGCCGCCACGTCGTCGATGTCGGCCTTGGACAGCCACAGCGAACCCCCCGGCAGCACCACCTCGGTGGGCCGGCGGCCGAACGGCTGCGGCGTCGCCCGCTCGCCCAGCACCACCAGCGCTTCGATCGTCGCGGTGTTGAAGTCGGGCAGCGCCCGCAGCGCCCCCACCAGTTCCACCACGGTCGGCGCCGGCGCCGGGTCCAGCGCCAGCAGGGCGGCGAAGCTGTCGCGGTAGATCGCGGGCATCCCCGGCCGCAGCGCCGCGCGCAGGTGACCCGCCAGCGCCTCGGCCAGCACGTGGTCGCGCAGGGCCTGGGCCGCGGCGACGGCCTCGAAGGCGTTGCCCTCGTCGATGGCCGCTTTCAGCAACGGGACGAGATCGCCGTCGCCCGCCTGCGCGTCCTTCGCGCCCCTGCGGGTGATCAGGGGTTCGAGGCGGCGGTAAGTGGCGTTGTCCACCCCGCTGGCGATCGCCTCGATGGCGTTGCCGCGCACCTTCGGGTTCGCCGAGTGCAGCGACACGATCAGGAGGTCGAAGTCCGGCACGCGACCGCTGAGCGCCAGGAGCTCGAGGGTGAAGTCCACCGACCCGGCGATCCGCTCACGATAGGCCTGCGCCAGCAGGCGCATGGCGGCCGTGCCGTCCTGCTCCGCCTCCAGCCGCTCGGCCACCGCCAGCCGCGGACCGGTCTCGCCCAGTTCCTCGTCCACCAGCCGGTCCAGCTGCGACAGGAACTGGGCGTGTGACAGGGTGCTGAGCGCGCGGGCCGCCACCGCCCTCGCCCGATAGGCCGCCTGGTAGTTGCTCAGCACCTGCATCAGCCGCGGGATCGCCGCCTCGCCGAGCGAGACCATCAGCGCTTCCACCGCCCGCAACTCCCGCGGGCTGAGCCGCGCCGCCGCCGCCAGGATCGCCGGGATCGCCTCCACGTCGCCGATCGCCGCCAGCAGTTCCAGGATGGTCTCGCGGCTGTCGCGGTCCATGCGCGGCAGGTTGTCGATCAGCGGCCCCACCAGCCCGATGTCGCCCGGCCCCACCACGCTGACCATCGCCTGCAGGGCGTACTTGCGCTGCGACATCGACGGCGCGGCCAGCTTGGCGGCGAAGTCGGCGGTGGCGTCGGAGGCGTCGTTCTCGATGGCGTCCCGCGTGGTCGGCCGTTCGGCCTGGTGGCTGAGCAGCGCGCGGGCAGCCGCCGCGGTCGCGGAGTCCGTCTCGGCCACCCTGGCCTTCAGGAACGCCTGGCCCTCGGCGTCGAAGCGGGGTGTGCGCCGTTCGGGGTCGCCGAAGTTCAGCCAGCCCCGGCGCATGTTGGCCTCCATGGCCGCCGGGTAGACGGCCCTGAGCGCCAGCACCACGGCCACCAGCCCTGCCCCCGACAGCACCCCGATCCCCGAAAGCTCGCGGATGTCCAGGTGCTTGGCGAACAGGATCAGCACCGCGCCCGAGACCAGGCTGGCCAGCGGCTCGCCCATGCCCTCGACGATGGTCCGGAACGGCCGCTTCACCTCGCTGGGCGTCGCGTTGAACAGCAGGTTCTGGTTGTTGTAGTCGATCGAGGTCAGCACCCCGTGGTAGGCGAAGAACGCCGCCAGCGCCGCCCCCGTCCCACCCGCCAGGAAGAAGTACGCGAACACCGCGAAGTAGGTCAGCGGCAGCACCAGGGCCACGTTTCGCACCCCCATCCGCGTCACCAGCCGGTTGAAGACGAACAGGCAGACCACGAGATTGAACACGCTGGCCCCGGCGTAGAGTTCGCCGAACAGCCGCGCCAGCGACGCCTCGCTGCGCCCCGCCTGCAGCACCGTCGAGTACTGGTATTCCGCGAGGTTGGTGATCAGCAGCGTCACGAACAGCGCCAAGGTCAGCAGCGAGGCGTAGCGCGAGGTGCGGAAGGTGCGGACCACCAGCTTCAGCTGCTGGCCCACGCTGCGGACCTCGCCGTCCAGGTCGGTGTCGCTGTCGGCGATCCGCTGGAAGCGCCGCCGCAGCACCCGCGCGACCGGCAGGGTCGCCGCCGCCACGCCCGCCCAGATCAGCAGGAACACCGGCATCGGGATCAGGCTGGCGAAACTGCCGACGATCAGGGCGCCGATGGCGGTCCCGGCGGCGCAGAAGGCCGCGAACAGCGGGAACAGCCGCTTGGCGTCCTGGATGTCGAAGTAGGCGTCGGTGAACGTCCAGAACAGCGAGTAGAGGCCGATGTACCACATGGCCAGGTACAGCTTCAGGGCATAGTAGGCGCCCTGGCCCCAGGCCTTCGGCAGGTCGGCCGACAGCATCGCCCAGCCGACCACCCCGCCGATCACCAGCAGGAGCAGGGTCAGGTCGATCACCCGGCCCGGCGAGAACCGCACCTGCAGGTACGAGAACACCACTGTGTAGACGGCCATCACCACCGGCGTGAGCAGGAAGATCACCGGCAGTTGGCCCGGCCCCACATGGCTCAGGAACGCCGCGTCGCCGGCCGAGAACCCGATGCCCAGGCCCACCTGCAGCATCAGCCCGAACAGGCCGAACTGCAGCAGTTTGGGCCATTCGCCGGGCTCGACCTTGAAGAGGCGGTTCAAGAGCATCCGGCGCGCCCTCCCCCGGCTCGCGACAGCAACTTCCGCGCGCGTTAACGCGAAGTCGGGATTTGCCTATAGACTAGCTTCGAATTCGCAAATGATTGGGCCGGGCGCGCAAGCCGGATGAACGACCTCCCGGTAGAAATCTCCGGCCGCCGCCGCCGCTTCGGGCTCAAGTCCCAGCTGCTGCTGCTGCTGTTCACCCTGAACATCGTGGCCGCCACGGCCTATTCGGTGGTGCTCTACAATATCGACCGCAGCGCGATCATGGCCGGCATCGACGGCCGGCTGAAGACCGCGGCCCTGGCCGTCGCCGAGATCGTGCCCGACGTCTACCACGCCCGTATCACCGGCCCGACCTCGATCCCGCCCGAGGAATACTACCGGTTGCAATACCGGCTCTCGCGCTTCGCCGACCAGTCGGACCTGCAGTACGTCTACACCTACATGCAGTTCGGCAAGGAGATCCGCACGGTCTCCACCAGCGCCACGCCGAAGGAGTGGGAAACCCGCAAGCGCACCCCGTTCTTCGCCCTCTACAAGGACCCGCCCGACAAGCTCTTCGAGAGCTTCGCCGACCTGCAGCCGCGCTTCGACGAATACACCGACGAGTTCGGCGCCTTCCGCTCCATCTACCTGCCGATGCGCGGCGTCGATGACCGCACCTATGTGGTCGGGGCCGACATCTCGCTGGGCATCGTCCGCCAGAAGCTCGCGGGGGCGCTCCGGACCTCCATCCTGGTGGGCGCGGCGATGTTCGCGCTGTCGATGGCGCTGGGCTGGCTGCTGGTCGACCGCATCGTCGGCCCGCTGATCCGGCTCACCACCTTCACCCGCAACATGGGCCAGCGGAACTTCCAGGTCGACGCGACCGAGACCGAGGCCATGCAGGAGATCAGCCGCCGGCGCCCCGACGAGGTCGGCAGCCTGGCCGAGGCCATGACCGCGATGATCGCCCGGCTGCAGCGCTATCTGGTCGAGATGGAGCAGGCCACCGCCGCCCGCGAGCGGGTCGAGGGCGAGCTCTCCGCCGCGCGCGACATCCAGGCCGGCATGCTGCCTCGCGTCTTCCCGCCGTTCCCGGGCCGCACCGACATCGACATCTTCGCCCTGCTGGAGTCGGCCAAGCAGGTGGGCGGCGACCTCTACGACTACGCCCTGATCGACCGCGACCGGCTGTTCTTCGTGGTGGGCGACGTGTCCGGCAAGGGGGTGCCGGCGGCTCTGTTCATGGCCATGACCACCACCCTGTTCAAAGCCAATGCGCTCAGCGCCGAGACCGCCGGCGAGCTGATGGCCCGGGTCAACGCCGAGCTGGCGCGCGACAACGCCGCCCAGATGTTCGTCACCGCCGTCTGCGGCATCCTCGACCTCCGAACCGGCGCCGTGCAGTACTCCGACGGCGGCCATGAGGCGCCCTTCGTGCGCCGCGCCGACGGGAGGCTGGAGCGCCTGCCCAAGCTGCCCGGCATCGCGCTCGGCATCTTCGATGACGCCGAGTTCGCGACCGGCCGCTTCGAGCTCGCCCCCGGCGACGCCCTGGTCCTCTTCACCGACGGCGTCTCCGAAGCCGCCAACCTCGACGACGACCTCTTCACCGTCGCCCGCATCGAGACGGCGCTGAGCACCGCCGAGGCCCGCAAGACCGCCCGCCACCTGGCCGAAGGCCTCGCCGAAGACGTCCGCGTCTTCGTCGGCGAAGCGCCGCAGTCCGACGACATCGCGATCCTGGTGGTGCGCTACGAGGGCGCGGCAGCTTAGCGCGCACGCTCAATAGGTCCGTCATCCCGGCCGAAGCGAAGCGGAGAGCCGGGACCCAGGCGTTCAGGCTGTGCGATTGCTCCCTACCGCGGCTGGCGGATCATCGGGTACAGCCCCGGGAAATCCCCAGGCGCGACGTGCCCCATCACCTCGAAGCCGTAGCGTTCGTACAGCGGCACGTTCTTCGGGTTGGAGCTTTCGAGGTAGGCGATCACGCCATCCTGGTCGCAGCGCTTCACCGACTCCTTCAGGATTGCCGACCCGTAGCCGCGCCCCTGCCGGTTGGGGTCGACGCCGATCATGGCCAGGTACCAGTGCGGCTCTTCCGGGTGGTAGGCGGCCATGGCCTCGCCCACCTCGCCGAGCACCGGCAACTTCTCGTCCCGGCCCAGCTCGCCGATCACCGCCAGCATGGCGTCGCGGTCTGAGGTCACGCCCGGCGGCAACCACAGCGCGGCGGCCGCGCCGTCGTCCGCCAGCCACGCGGTCCCATGTTCCAGCGCGGCTCCGCCCATGCCGATCGCGAAGGGCCGGAACCCCTTGAACAGCGCGCCGGGCGTCCACAGCAGATAGCGCAGGCAGGGGTCGGAGCTGAACGCCAGCATCAGCGTGTCCAACACCGCGTCGGTCTCGGACGGTTGGGCGACGCGAACGTCGATCATGGTGCGTGCTCCTTCACGACAGGCCCGCATGATAGCTGACCGTTGCGCCCGGACCGACCGGCAAGCCGAACGCCACCCAGGCGGCGGTCAGGAGAACGCCGCCGACGTAGAAGGCGGCCGCCACCGGCAGGGTCAGCACCAGGAACGAGCCCAGCCGGAAATCCGGAACCCAGCGCCGGCAGAACACCAGGGTCAGGACCACATACGGGTTCAGCGGCGAGATCAGGTTGGTCACTGTGTCGCCGACCCGGTAGGCCGCCGTGGTCATCTCCGGCGACACGCCCAGCAGCATCAGCATCGGCGCCGCCACCGGCGCCATGGCCGACCACTTGGCCGAACCCGAGGCGATCAGGAAGTCGAGCCACGCCGACATCGTGGCGAGCAGCGGCAGCAGGATCGCCGGCGGTGCGTTAAGTGCCCGCAACTGGTCCGCCCCGAGGATGGCGGTGATCGGTCCAAGGTTCGACCAGCCAAACATGGCGACGAAGTGCGCGGCGAAGAACACCAGCACGAGATAGGGCAGCATCGGCTCCAGCCCCTCGACCATCATCCGCGCCACGTCGCGATGGGAAGCGATAGTCCCGGCCCGCGCGCCGTAGGTCCAACCGGTCGCCATGAACAGCAGGAACAGCGCCGCCGGCAGGCTCCGGAAGAAGGGGGTGAGGGCCGCACTGCCCCCGGCGGACCTGTCCAGCAGTGGCGTGAAGCCCGGCCAGAACACCAGGGCGACGATCACGGCGACGACCGCCAGAGCGGCCAGGCCGGCGGCGGCGAGACCGCCGCGCTCGTCCGGGGTCAGGCGGGTCGCCGCGGCGCCCTCGGCGGCCGCGTCGCCGCCCTGCCACGGGCCCAGCCGCGGGGCCGCCACGCGTTCCAGCACGATCCAGCCCAGGATCGTGAACACCACGGCGATGCCGACGCTGAACCACCAGTTGCCCAACGGATTCATCGTCCAGTTGGGGTCGATGAGCCGCGCGCCGGTCTCGGTGATGCCGAGGATCAGGACGTCGTACTGGCCGGGCAGCAGATTGCCCGCCAGACCCACGCCGACACCGCAGAAGGCGGTGATCAGACCCAGGATCGGGTGGCGGCCGGCGGCGGCGAAGGTGAAGCCCGCCAGCGGCACATAGACCAGGTTCCCGGCGTCGGTGGCATGGCAGCTCAGCATGCCGATCACGAACACCACCGGCACCAGCAGGGGTCCGCGCAGGCCGCCGAGGCTGGCGCGCAGCAGGGTCGGCAGGAAGCCGCTGCCGCTCGCGACGGTCGCGCCCAGCACGATGGTCAGCACCATGCCGAGCGGCGGGAACCCGGTGAAGGTGCGCGGCATCTCCATGAACAGGCGGCGCAGGTTAGCCTCCGACAACAGGCTGGCCACCTGCAGCGACTGTCCGGTCACCGGGTTGACGGCCGACCACCCCAGCCCCGACCCGACCACGGAAACGGCCATCAGCAGGAGGATCATGCCGACGAAGATCAGGATCGGGTCCGGCAGGGCGTTGCCGAGCCGCTCGACAGCGTCGAGGAAGCTCCTGCGCCGGCGGGCGCCGAGGGAAAGCTCAGCCATGAGAGCGACCGTGCCGATACGAAGCCGGCGGCCTCGCGCGCCGTGGCCGGCCTGCGCTCTCGTTCACTGGATCCGCCATGCGCGCAAGCCCCCCGGCCACGCCCAACGGTAACGCCGAACCCCGTTAGGTCAAACGGCTTGGCGGGCGGTCAGCGCATCAGCTTCGGCGAAGGCCGGTCGCGGCCGTGGACCTTCTTCAGGTAGAACCGCATGTCGTCGATCACCTTCTTCAGCTCGGCCGCCGGCGTCGGCTTGGCGCTGCCGGCCGCGGCGATCAGCGGGTCGGCCTCGATTTCCCACGGCAGGAACGTGACCTTGTCGGTCGCCGCGTGCATCCAGATGATCGGATAGGCGCGCCCGAACATCACGCCCTTCAGCGGCTCGCGCCCCATCAGGTACAGCGCCGCTTCGCTGGCGTTGCGCGAGCCCAGCACCACTTCCAGCACATCCAGCGACAGCACCATGATCCCCGGCTTGGCGAACTTGGTGATCCGGAAGCCCAGGTCGATGTCGGGGCCGATGTAGTCCAGGTAGGCGCCCTGGCCGCTGGAGAGCTCCGGCACCTCGATCTCGATGTTGGCGCCGTCGAAGTCGGCGAACCAGGCGGTCGCCTTCAGCCGCATCGGCATCTCGCTGAAGTGCCGCTCCTCATAGAGCTTCATCGCCTTCAGCACGGCGATCAGGGTCGAGGTCAGCTCCTCCGGCGTCGCCGGCGTCGTCACGAACAGTACCTCGTCGCCCATCACCTTCCAGACGTCGATCGCCGGGGTGGCGTCCTCGTCGAGGAACTGGAAGCCGACCTGGCCGGCCACCATCAGCGGGAAGCTGGTGAAGAAGGTGCGGAAGATGCCCAGCCACCCGTCCGAACTCTGGCCGGTGAACCGCGCCTTGAACTCGGTGGAGCCCACCATGTCGACCGACAGGAAGAGACGAAGCACCGACGCCCCCGGGACTGGACCGGGGCGCGAGAGGCCCCCGGCGTCTGTACTGGAACCCGTTCGGGCGGACCAGCCGCTTCCTCAGCGGTCGCGCCGTTCCAGCTCCAGATAGGCCGGGTCGAACTCGGCCAGGTCGCGCAACGCCGGCCAATCCAGGATCACCACATGCTCGCCGCGCCAGCGCACCAGGCCGCGCGCGCGCAGTTCGCCGACCACCCGGTTGGCGTGGACCAGCGAGATGCCCAGCGTGTCGCCCAGCTCCGCCTGGGTCAGCGGCAGGTGGAACCCCTGCCCCTCGTTCAGCGCCGCCACTTCCAGGCGGGTGAACACCTCGCACAGCAGGTGCGCCAGCCGCGCCAGTGCCGAGCGCTGGCCCGCGCCCAGCAGCCACTGCCGCTGGATCGCCGCGTCCACCACCGTGGTCAGCCACAAAAGCCGCGTCAGGTGCGGCAGGGTCTCGCTGATCTCGCGCAGGCGCGCGTGCGGGATCACCGCCAGCCGGCAGGCCGTCAGGGCCACGGCCGAATGGTCCAGGCGTTTCAGCATGAACGCCTGCAGGTCGATGAAGTCGCCGCCCAGGCACAGCGACTGGATACGCCGGCGCCCGCCCGCCAGCGTGTTGTAGCGGCACGCCCAGCCGCTCAGCACCAGGTGCGCGCTGTCGGCCAGCTGGTGCTGTCGCACGATGTCCTGGTCCGCCTCGACCTCGATCTCATGGCTGACGGCCCCGACCAGGGCCTGGCGTTCCGCGTCGGTGATCGCAGGGTCGCGACGCCGCAAGCGGCGGAATAGCAGCTCGGTCACCGGAACCCCCATCGGCAGACGGCGTTGCGCGCAGGCAGTTCAGCAGGGAGACGCGCAATGCCCCGCGGCGACAAGTCCAAATATACCGACAAGCAGGAACGCAAGGCCGACCACATCGCGGAAGCCTACGAAAAGAAAGGCGTTTCTGACAAGGAAGCCGAACGGCGCGCCTGGGCCACCGTCAATGCGGACGACGGCGGCGGCAAGGCCCCCGGCGGCTCGGGCCGCGGCAAGTCGACCGGCCATTCCGCCGCGCACGCCGAACGCCAGGCTCACTAAACCCCTCACCAAACCGGAGAGAGACCATGACGACCAGCACCAAGACCGCCGGCGCCAAACCGCGCCGCACGCGCCGCACCAACCGCCGCGACCCGCTCGCGATCAGCCTGCTCAAGAAGGACCACCGCGAGGTGGACGCGATGTTCGACGAGTACGAGCAGCTGGAGAAGGACGCCGAGAAGCAGGCCCTGTTCGACAAGATCGCGCTGGCCCTGAAGGTGCACACCCAGATCGAGGAGGAGATCCTCTATCCGGAGGAACGCGGCGACGTCGAAGACGACCTGCTGGACGAGGCCTACGTCGAGCACGACGGCGCCAAGAAGCTGATCGCCGAGATCGAGGCGATGAAGCCGTCGGACGAGTACTACGACGCCAAGGTCAAGGTGCTGGGCGAGTACATCAAGCACCACGTCAAGGAGGAGGAGCAGCCCGGCGGCCTCTTCGCCCAGGCGAAGAAGGGCGACGAGGACCTCGACGCGATGGGCGAGCGGCTGGCGATCCGCAAGAAGGAACTGATGGACCAGTTGGCCAAGCCGCGGCCGAACTAGCCGCCGTTACCGGCCGCTGACGAACGCCCTGGCGTCGCGGCTCAGCTGCGCCCGGGCTTCGGCGTCGCGGTACATCATGTGGCCGCCCAGGTAGCAGCCGAAGCGGAAGCGCCCGGCGATCGCGGGGTCCAGCCTGGCCTGGAGCTCGCGGTTGCCGGCGCAGCTGTTCAGGCTGTCGTACAGTCCCGCCGCCACCAGCACCCGCAGCTGCGGGTCCAGCGCCATCGCCCGCGCCGTCCACGGCTGGCCGCCGGGCGGGCCCTCGCCGGCCTGGGCGCGCGCCATGACCTCAGGCGTGATCTCGCCCGAATTGTAGGCCCAGCGGGCGTTGACCGGCTTCGGGTCGTCGTCCGGCGTCTGCGCCTCCAGGCCGACGTACTTCAGGTCCGTGCGATACCCCAGGGCCTTGCCGAAATAGCCGAGGATCAGCTTGCGGGTCTCCGGATCGCCGTCGCCGCCGGTGACGCGCATGTCGAAGGTGTTCAGCGTCTTGCCCTGGTCCTTCAGCAGGCCCGACAGGTACTGGCGCGGGCTGACGGTCAGGGTCTTGCGGTCGATCGCGGCGACCGGATAGCCGGTGTAGCGGGCGAGGTCGCCGGCCACCTGCTCCCGCTCCGCCGCCGATAGGGCGTCCAACCGCGCCAGCGCCGGCGCGTAGACGTCCCGCGCCCAGGTCTCGGCCGCCTTCACCGCGACCGCCCGGTTGGTCCCCACCGACGGGTCCAGCCGCCCGTGGAACAGGGCCGCGGCCGTTCGGTTCGGCGTGCGCAGCGCGGTCGCCAGCGGCCGGGGCGTCGTATCGCCCACCGCCACGCCGCCGGAGATCAGCATCACCCCGGCCACCTTCACGCCGCGCTTTTCCAACAGCTCCGCCGTGCCGGCCGCACGCCAGACGCCGTAGCTCTCGCCAGCCAGATAGATCGGCGACCGCCCGGCCCCGAACCGGTCGCGCCACCGCTGGATGAAGGCCGCCGTCGCCGAGAGGTCGCCGGTGACGCTGTAGAAGTCCTTGGCCGCCGCCGGGGTCGCCGCCCGGCTGAACCCGGTGCCCACCGGATCGACGAACACCAGGTCCGACGCCGTGAGCAGGCTGGCCGGATTGTCGACCAGCCGCCCGCCCTCGATCCTGCGCGGCCCGAACGCCTCGAAGTGCAGCAGGGTCGCTGGCGACCCCGGCCCGCCGTTCCAGACGAACGTCACAGGCCGCGGCGTCTTCGACGGTACGCGATAGGCCACGAAGAAGATCTCGCCCGCCACCTTGCCCGTCGCCGGGTCGTAGATCGGCAGCCGCCCGGTCTCGGCCCGGTAGGTCAGCGAGGTCCCGCCGGCGGAATAGCGGTGTTGGGTGACCGAGATCGCCTCCTCGGCCAGGGCCGGCGCGGCTAGAGCCAGGGCGAACAGCGCGGCGAGGAGCATCTTCATGGCGTCAGGCTAGACCGTGGCGGACGGATTATCTTTGCGGAGTTGGGGCGCTGCGGTTCCCGCCCTGCATAGCCGATGCACGTCACGCTCCTCCCCCGCGAAGAAGGGGAGGAGCGCGCCGCCACATCACGCCGCCAGCATCTCCCGCCCGGCCCAGCACGCGTGCGTCCCCGACGAGATGCGGTGCGGCAGCAGGATGCGGCACACCGGGCCCGCCGCGACGTCCTTGGCGTCCACCACCACGCACTCGCTGCGGTTCTCACCCATGTCGGTGATGAAGCTCACGAGGTACCCGTCGTCCTCGTCCACCGCCCCCACCCGCGGCGCGAACGGCGCCTCGGACCCATAGCGGCCCTCGCCGAAGTCCAGCGTCTGCGAGGCCCCGCTCTCCAGGTCGTGCTTGACGATCCCGGTGAACAGGAACCACCCGGGCTTCGCCGTCGTCGAATAGAGGTAGCGGCCCTTGGTCCCGGCGATCTTCTGGTTGAACGAGCCGAACTCCAGCACCCGGTCGTCCAGGTAGCCTTCCCTCACCTCACCCGTGCGCAGGTTGAAGCGCCAGCGGTACAGCTTCGGCTTCATCGAGTGCTCGTCGAGGTAGGCCATCATCTGCCCCAGCTTGCGCGGCCAGCCCTCCAGCGGCGGCGGTTCCGGGTTCTCCTGGAAGTAGCCGTCGAGGACGACCTCGTCGCCCTCCTCGTAGGCGTTCATCCAGTGCAAGCAGTAGCAGGGCTTGGCCTCGAACCAGCGGATGTCCTCCGGCTGGCCGTAGCGCGGAATGATCGCGAACCGGGTCGGCATGTCCCGGTGGAAGCGCGCTGCGTGATAGCCCTTCAGCAGCAGCTCCGGGTCCCAGAACAGCGGCAGGTCGTTCAATATCGAATAGTTCGTCGTGAACGCCATGTCGTGCGGCAGCCGCGGCCCCGGCAGCGGGATCGGCACGTAGTGCTTCAGCCGGTTGTCCGGCCCGACCACGCCATAGTGCATGTAGGGCGCCTGCTTGGAGTAGTTGAAGAACAGCAGCTCCCCGGTCGTCTCGTCCACCTTCGGGTGCGCCGAGATGCCGTCCGCCGGGACCCAGCCCTCGACGCCTTCCTGCGCAAGGCTCAACGGATCCAGCCGATAGCCTTCGCCGCACTGGTAGAAGGTCGAGAGGATCTTGCCCGCGTGCACCACCACGTCGGTGGACGAGCTATCCTTCAGTGACCCCTGCGCACCCCAGCCCGGCCGCTTCGACTGCGACGGATGCTCGGCCAGCCCGGCCCAGATCGCGCCCCCGGCCTCAGCCTCCGCCTCGAACCCCTTGGTGCGCACGAAGCGGTTGCGATAACTGGCCTTGCCGTCCCGGAACGCCATGGCGTGGATCATCCCGTCGCCGTCGAACGGATGGTAGAGGCCGATCGGCGCGTGCACCGGGTTCTCGGTGTTGCGGATGTAGACGCCGTCCAGGTCCTTGGGGATCTCGCCGATCACCGTCAGGTCGTCGGCGTCCCACTCCTCGAACGTCGGCGTCCAGGCGCCGGTCATGTAGGGGTGGTCGGTCTCCCCGATGGTCGAGCGGACGCGGTTCACCAGGCCCATGGTCAGACGCCCTCCATCGACTCGATCCCGGCGGGCTTCGGCGGCCAGGGGATCAGCGCGCTGGTCCGGCGCTGGTAGTCGTCATAGCCCGGCCGGGTCTTGGTCAGCCGCCGCTCGTAGGTCACCCCGCCGCTCCACCGCGTCAGCAGGAAGATCAGCAACAGCGGCCCCGGCAGAGCCCACGGCCCCAGCGGCCCTTCCGCCGCGATCAGGTACAGTCCGACCCAGGTGAGGATGTCGCCGAAGTAGTTGGGATGCCGCGTATAGCGCCACAGGCCGCGGTCCAGCACCTTGCCGGCATTGGCCGGATCCTTCTTGAAGCGGGTGATCTGGGCGTCGCCAATCGTCTCGAACGCGATGCCCAGCGCCGCGATCGCCGCGCCCGCCCAGGCCAGCGGCCCGATCGACGCCGGCCCCGCCTGCATCTGCCCCAGCTGCACCGGCAGGGCCACGACCCACATCAGCGGCGCCTGCAGCAGGAACACCAGCCGCAGCGAGGCGTAGGGGTAGTCCCACCCTTTCTCCGCCTTGGCCTTCTCCATCATCCGCACATAGCGCCGGTCCGGCCCGTGGCTGCGCCAGCGGATCAGCAGGTGCAGGCCCAGCCGCATCGCCCAGGCCACGCACAGCGCGATCAGCAGCACCTGCCGCGGCTCGCGCCCGCCCACCTGCGCCCAGGTCGCCAACGCCACCGCGCCCATGCCCAGCGCCCACACCGAATCGATGAAGCTCACGTCCCGGATCGCCGACCCGATCAGCCACAGGGCGACAAATCCCGCCACGCACAGCGCGAAGTTCAGGGCCAGGATCGTCAGGACTTCAGGGATCGGCAGCATCTCGCCACCGTTCCACGCACAGAGCTGAGCTTCAAGCGGGCCGCGTTTCCTCACCCGTAGGAGCAGGAGAATCGACGGCCAGGACTCGAACGGTCAGGCGTCGTGCGGCCGCAGGGTGTGGGCCACGTGGAACGAGCCGGAATGGCTGAGCACGATCCAGTCGCCGGCGTGCGCCACCACCGGGCCCTCGGGCGTGCGCACCTGCACCGCGGCCTGGGCCTCGGACACCAGTTGCGCCTCGTCGCCCAGCCACTGCCAGAGCACGGCCCAGTTCTTCTGATCGTGCGCCGGCGGCACGCGCAACGCCGCGCCGTGGTCGAACGGAGGATGCAGTTGGATGACGCGCATGGCCTTCAGGAATCACAACTTCTATCGGCCGCAGTTGCGAGGTGCTTCGGTCACCAAGACCTTAACCGCGTGCACCCTCATGACGCGCATACCGTTAATACGAACTCCCCTGAGGGCTGAAAAAGCTTTGCAGCACGGCAACAAAGGATTTTAGTCGCAACTTGGACTTGCGGCGCGGACGGGGAACACCGCGCAACGGAGGAAGTACAATGACGGAGGTGTCGACGAAGGCGCCCGATCCGATGGACATCGCGCTGGGGGCCGCGGTGCGCATTCGGAGACGCACCATCGGCATGTCGCAGGAGGCGCTTGCGGAACAGTGCGGGGTCAGTTTTCAACAGATCCAGAAGTACGAGAACGGCGCGAACCGCATCTCTTTCTCGCGCCTGGTGCAGATCAGCCGCGCGCTGCGCTGCCGGGTCACCGACCTGATGGATGTGTTCGACGGGGCCGACAAGGAAACCGCCGAGGACCTGGACCTGCTGACCCGCATCCGCACGCCCGGCGCGCTGGAGCTGCTGTCGGCCTACGAGAAGCTGCCGCCCGACGTGCGCAGCTCCCTCGTCAGCCTGGTCCGCACCCTCAGCGTCCAGCAGGCCGCCAACGAAGCCAAGGAAACCGTCGCGGCGTAAAGCTCCTCTCCCCCCGCGAAGCGGAGAGGGAGAGGGTAGGGAGAGGGCGGCGCAGGCGGCCCAGCTTCCTATCTGTTTTCAGCCATGGCCCATAGGCGCGACTCGCAGCGAACAGAGTGCGCGTGGAGAGTCCTGCGCCGCTCATCCCGGCGAATGCCGGGACCCAGATGGGATGGCGGAGCGATGGGTTCGCTACTCGCTTCAATGAGGCCGTCGCCCCGAACACCCAGACGCGACCGACCTCGGAGACACGACGCGCCCACTCCCTGATCGCTCCACCCATGCGTCTTCGGTGCCGAAGTGCATGCTAGCCGCCGCGGCCAGCTTCACGCTGTCAGGCTTCATGCAGCGGCGCTACTGCGGTGGGTAAGGGCCCGACGATGGCGGTGCGATAGTAGTAGCGGCTACCGTCTACGGTCTGGCCGTCAGGCATCATGTCGAGGTGATGCTCGAACGGTCCCACTTTCAGGGTGATGTTCTCGCCGCACAGCCAAGCGATCATCGCTTCACTGGCAGCGGTGAGCGCCCCTATCCACTGACTCATGTAAGCCGTGACCGGAGTTTCGGGCGACGCGAACACCGGATGCTGGATTGTCATGAGCGGAGCCGACACGTCGCCGTCTGGAAGAAGATGGAAATCCCTGACGATGAGCGCCTTTGGCCCATCCTCGTGGACGCTGGCGTTACGGTGTTCTCGAATCCGGTGAAGAAGTTCGACGATGCTCTTGATACCGTCGTGATAGTTCGTGCGGCCAGGAGTTGCCGCCTCGACCGCCGCGATCAGGTAGGCGCGCGTACCCTCCTGCTTTGCCGGTTTCGGGTAGAACAGGAAGGCGATCTTGAAGAGCGTCTCCTGAATCCGGTCGGCCGCCGCCGCGAACGTCTCCACGCGCGTGCGCAGGTCTGGCGTCTCTGGAAGCTTGAACGAGCCTTGGCGTCGCGCCGTCTGCAGTTCGACCTCCGCGCGCTCCTCGTTCGCGGCCAGGGCGTTGTAAAAGTCCTGAAGCGTCGCCAAGCGCTTCGCCAGCTCCAGCCCCAGGAGTTTGCCTTCGGTGACCGGAAACGTCTGGCCGAGATACGTCGGGTTGAAGAGCTGCGCGGCCGTCATGAACGTCCTCGCCACGAATTCGCTGTCAGAGCCATAGCCGAGAACCTTCTGCTGCACGGTCATCGGCAGATTGATGTTGGTCCGGTCGGGGTCGATTTGGTCCGCCATCTGCACCGCATATATGGCGCGGTCCGTCACGGCGTAGAGATGGTCGTCCGTGACGATCATCGCCTTGTTGGTTTCGCCGTCGTTGCCAACCATGAAGCTGCCCGCGCCGTCGCGGACCCTGTCAACCGGTCGGTTTCCTCCTCGTTTCATTGTCGTCGAGTACCCGCGGCTATGGACGCGCAATCGCGCCATCGGGCTGGATTAGATCGCCGCGTTTCGCGATCACATATTCGAAGCCAGCATGCGCCTCGCTGATGATGCCGCCCAGTCTGAAGGTCACGAAGTTCAGCGGCTTCTCGATGGCCGTGATCAGCGGACCACCGCTGATGCCCCCGAGTACATAGTGGGGCGGCATGGACGGGACGCCGATGCTTTCCACTTCGAATTCCCGATCAACAATCCAGGTGACCTGGTCATCCGTGACCGTCTTCGCCACACCCAGTGCGGTGAAGAGACCGAACATCACGTTGAGAGGTTTGAACTCGTCGCGCTCCTGACCGGGATAGCCGCCGAGCATGATGCCACGCTCCTCCTGCGGCACCATAGGCGGCCAGAGAGAGATCGGGGCAATCGTTCGACCGAGCCGGGCGATCACGGTCGGGTCAAGCGCGACTGTGACGAGGTCCAGCCTGTCATTGATCTGAATGACCCGGTCGGCCAGGTCGTCGATCACGGCATCGGCGAATTGCAGGCGAACTCGCTCCTTCGCGGCAGCCTTCTCGTATCCGCGAATGACATGCGCGGCGGTAACGCCGAGTAGGCGCTGCGGCGTCTGGATGAACGTCAGCGTGCCGTTGTCGATGATTTCGTGTTCCGGCGTGTCGAGCCGCCACCAATGCAGCGGCGCGCAACAGCCCTGAATGAACTGGCGACATGCGTCGCCATAGTCGCCCGCGACGAGCTGCCGTGCGCGATGTTCATCGATCGGGTGGTTGGGTGTTGCTCGTTCGGTTGTCACTAGCTTGAGTATAGCACATCGTTGGGCAAGCTGATCGCGCGCATCCAGCTCGGGACGTGCCGCCAATCACCCCGCCGGGATGAGCGTTCACCCGCCCGCCAGCGCCTTGTCCACCAGCGCCCGGGCCTCGGGGCTGGTCCAGTCGGCGTCGCCGGCCACGCGGGCCGTCTCCAGCCCGTCCTTGCCGTAGATCACGGTCGTGGGCGTGCCCGGCGCGTTGATCTTGAAGACGATCTTCATCTCGCGGTCGTGGTAGAACTTGAGCGGGCTGTTCTGGGCGATGAACAAGGTCGCCTTGGCCGCGTCCTCCGGGGTGTCGATCGACACCGCCATCACCTCGACGGGCTTGCCGGCATAGGCCGCCGCCAGCTTCGCCAGGGTCGGCATCTCCGCCTTGCAGGGCCCGCACCAGGTGGCCCAGGTGTTCAGCACCACGACCTTGCCTTTGAAGTCGGCGATCTTCAGCGGCTTGCCGGCCGCGTCGTAGAACACGTAGTCGGGCGCCGGCGTCGGCGCGGTCGGCGTCGAGAGCTTCTTGGCCAACCCCGTCGGGACCTGGGGGGCCGGTCCGGTATGGATCTCCGGCGGCGCCTTGGTGGATGACTGGGCGATGATGTAGACAGCCCCCGCGACGCCCACCAGGGCGACGCCCCCGAGGGCAAAGGGCAGCAGCCTTCCTTTGGGCTTCGCCACTGGCTCTTTGCCACCCGCCTGCGGACTATCGCTCATATGACCCACGACTCCTCTGACCCGCCCGACCGGCCCGCCTCTGCGGGCCAGGCCATGTGGGGCGGGCGGTTCTCCGGCAAGCCGGCCGAACTGATGCAGGCGATCAACGTCTCCATCGGCTTCGACCGTCGTCTGGCGACGCAGGACCTGGCGGGGTCCCGGGCGCACGCGGCGATGTTGCGCAAGGTCGGCGTGATTTCAAGCGACGACGAGGCCGCCATCCAGGGCGGACTGGCCGCCATCGAGGCCGAGATCGCCGCCGGGACCTTCCCGTTCCGCGAGGAGTTCGAGGATATCCACATGAACGTGGAGGCGCGGCTGCGCGAGCTGATCGGCCCCGTCGCCGGCCGGTTGCACACCGCGCGCTCGCGTAACGACCAGGTGGCGCTCGACTTCCGCATGTGGGTGCGCGAGGCCTGCGACCGCACCCTCGGCCAGCTGAAGGCGCTTCAGGCCGCCCTGCTCGCCCAGGCCGAGGCCCACGCCGACACCCTGATGCCCGGCTTCACCCACCTGCAGCCGGCCCAGCCCGTCACCTTCGGCCACCACCTGATGGCCTACGTCGAAATGTTCGGCCGCGACGCCGGTCGTTTCGCCGACGCCCGGCGGCGCATGAACGAGAGCCCCCTGGGCGCGGCCGCGCTCGCGGGATCACCGTTCCCGATCGACCGCGAGATGACCGCCAGGGCGCTGGGCTTCGACCGCCCGACCGCCAACTCGCTGGACAGCGTCTCGGACCGCGACTTCGCGCTGGAGTGCCTGGCCGCCGCCACCCTCTGCGGCGTGCACCTGTCGCGCCTGGCCGAGGAGATCGTCATCTGGACGACGCCGCAGTTCGGCTTCATCCGGCTGTCGGACGCCTTCACCACCGGCAGCTCGATCATGCCGCAGAAGAAGAACCCCGACGCCGCCGAGCTGGTGCGCGCCAAGGTGGGCCGCCTGCTGGGCTCGTTCACCCAGCTCACCGTGGTCATGAAGGGCCTGCCGCTCGCCTATTCGAAAGACATGCAGGAGGACAAGGTCCCCACCTTCGAGGCGTTCGACGCCCTGGAGCTCAGCCTGCTGGCCATGGCCGGCATGGTGGCCGACCTGGAACCCGTTCCCGCCCGGATGGCGCAGGCCGCGGGCGCGGGCTTTTCCACCGCCACCGACCTGGCCGACTGGCTGGTGCGCACCCTGGACCTGCCGTTCCGCGACGCCCACCACGTTACCGGCGCGGCCGTGAAGCGGGCCGAGATCCTGGGCTGCGATCTGGCCGACCTGCCCCTGGCCGAACTGCAGGCGCTGTCGCAGGGTATCGGGCCGGACGTCTATGAGGTGCTGACGCCGGGCGCGTCGGCCGGCAGCCGCAAGAGCTATGGTGGGACCGCGCCGGACCAGGTCCGCGCCCAGATCAAGCGTTGGAAGGATACCCTGGCATGACCGCTCGCACGTTCGCCCTCGCAGGCGCCCTCGTCCTGGCGACGGCCCTGGCCGGCTGCGGCAAGATCGGCCAGCTGGAGCGGCCCGCGCCGATGTTCGGCAAGGCCAAGGCCGCCGCGCCCATGCCCGAGAAGCAGGACCCGACCCGCCCGATCGAGACCGTCGACCCGCGCGATCGCTCCTCCGTCGAGCCGACCCCGCCGGCGCCCGCCACGACGCCCCCCACCACGCGGCCATGAACCACTTCGAGCTTCTGGACGGCGAACTCGCCTGCGAGGGCGTGCCGCTCAGCCGCATCGCCGAGGCGGTCGGCACGCCGGTCTATGTCTACTCGTCGTCCACGCTGGAGCGGCACTATACCGTCCTGCGCGACGCGCTGACCGGCGCGGGCCTCAAGGAACCGCTGATCGCCTTCGCCGTGAAGGCCAACTCCAACGTCGCGGTCCTGCGCACCCTGGCCAACCTGGGCGCCGGCGCCGACGTGGTCTCCGAGGGCGAGATCCGCCGCGCGCTGGCCGCCGGCGTGCCGCCCGAGCGCATCGTCTTCTCCGGCGTCGGCAAGACCGAGGCCGAGGTCGAATTCGCCGTGCAGACCGGCGTCGGCGAAATCAACGTCGAGGCCGAGCCCGAGCTGCACCTGGTCAACCGCGTCGCCCAGCGCCTGGGCAAGCGCGCCGACATCGCCTTCCGCGTGAACCCCGACGTCTCCGCCGGCGGCCACGCCAAGATCTCCACCGGCAAGTCCGAGAACAAGTTCGGCGTCTCGTTCTCCGAGGCCGAGCGGCTCTACGCCAACGCCGCCAACATGGCCGGCGTGCGCCCCGTCGGCGTCACCTGCCACATCGGCAGCCAGATCACCGACCTGGCCCCGCTGGAGGCCGCCTTCACCAAGATGCGCGGCCTGGTCGAACGCATCCGCCGCGAGGGCCTGGGCCTGGAGCGCCTGGACCTGGGCGGCGGCCTGGGCGTGCCCTACTTCAACTCGCCGACCCCGCCGTCCCCCGACGACTACGCCGCCATGATCGGCCGCGTGATGGCCGGCCTCGACATCCAGTTCGCCTTCGAGCCCGGTCGCATGATCGCCGCCAACGCCGGGGTGCTGGTCGCCCGGGTGATCCACGTCCACGAGCGCCCCGAGGGCCGCCGCTTCCTGGTGATCGACGCGGCCATGAACGACCTGCTGCGCCCGGCGATGTACGACGCCTACCACGACATCCGCCCGGTCCGGCCGCGCGACGGCGATCCGGCCCCCTACGACGTGGTCGGCCCGATCTGCGAAACCGGCGACACCTTCACCCGCGACCGCGCCCTGCCCCCGCTGGAGGCCGGCGACCTCGTCGCCTTCATGACCGCCGGCGCCTACGGCGCGGCCATGTCCAGCGAGTACAACAGCCGCCTGCTGGTCCCCGAGGTCCTGGTGAAGGGCGACCAGTTCGCCATCGTCCGCCCCCGCCCGACCTACCAGGACATGCTGGCGCGGGAGGCTAGTGCGCCCTGGCTCTAGGGCCGGCGAATAGTCCCGACCAGATCTGGAGCTGCCCGCCGCAAAGATTCCGAACGTCAGCCGGAGCGACGATAGGCTGAACGTAGGCAGGCAGCGCCCTGTCGACGGCCGTCCATGTCAGCCACGGGCGAACCACGAACGGGCCGCTTTCGCCCGGCCCAGGCGGATTTGCGTAGACCCATTCAGGTTCGAACGCCTGGACCATGGCGCAAACCAACTTGCACCCGCGGTCCAGATCTCCATGGACTGGGCTTGCACGGTGGAGACTGATTTGGAGCTGATTGGCGCCTTGAGGCCGCCGATCCCCCGCATGCACGGCAAGACTGATGTTGAGCGGATCAAGGCCGGTCCGGTTCACAGTCAGAATCAGGTCGTAGCCAGTCTCATTCACAGGCTCAGGCCATCGCGGCGGATCGAATCTCGCGCGCCGGTCGATCAGCGCAGCCAGATCGTCCGTCGTGTATTGCAGCAGATGCGGCTTTGAAAACTCGCTCTGACGCGCAGCGAACAAGGGCCAAATTTCTGCCCATGACGGCTCAATATCCGGCAGCCGGCGCGTGAACGCCTGCAGTCGCAAGGCGATCTGCTCTGCGCTTTCCGGCCGGGCCGACCACATGCCGGTGAACGTCAAACGCCAAAATTGCTCGGGGAGTTCAGGAATATCGCCCATCAACGCGGTGGATCGACCATGATCGTGATCGGTCGTTTTCCCGCGATATCGTCGCCTCGAAACACCGCAGCAGCGAGCGGTTCGGCGATGTGCCAGTCGATGGGCCTGCCCCCTGCGATCGCAGCTTGCCGACTGGCCTGTGAAGCGAACTTGCCCCTGATGACATCGCCGAAGGTCGACTTGTCGGCGCGAGCGACAAGCGCAGCTTGTCCAGGCCCCTTGGCCTCGAGGAGTTCCCGTCGGGGACTCCAGACGGCGCATCCGTCGAACTTCACGCGCTCTCCGCCTACCGGACGACGTAGTCGACGCCCGGCGCGCGCGTGACTTGGTTCTCGTACCGCTGGGTGCGCTCAGGATAGTATCTGTACCCAGGGTCCAACTCCCAACCACCGTCGGGATGGCAGCTGGGGTCGGCTTCCGCGCCGCCTGCGGTCAGTTGGTTTGCGAGCGGAATTTGGCCGTTTCTCAGGCGGTTCACCGAACCGCGGATGAGCGCGGGCGGCTCGGGTTCGTCTTCGCCCCGCATGCGTCGCCTCTGCTCCGCATATATCTTCTCGACCTCGGATCCGCTGACGATGCTCCCATCGCCGAGCTGGTACTTGCCTCCCGCCGTCGGCGCGACGGTGAACAGCGGTTGCGGCAGAGCCGGGACGTAGCCCCACCCAAGCTCTCCGTTCCAAACGGGGTGGTAGCTGTCGAAGAATCCGCCTCGCCCTCCGACGGGCTGCGGAGCTGCGCCGTCCACATACGGACCGACCCGCATGCCAGACGGCGCCGGCAATGGCAGTCTCATTGCAGGCTCCACGACAGCGCCCGGGACCTCGACGCGGGCAAGCTGCCAACGGGGCTCCCCTTCCGGGTGCCCCCCCACCGCCGATACTGGCTGTCTTCCTCCACCCGTTCCAAGCGACGAGTTTGCGCAACGAAGTCGTCGTATGCGAGTTGCCTTGCCGCCTCGCGATCGGCCTCGACCTCCTCATGAGACTGCCGATACCAGCGATCCAGTTCTTCACCATACAGCTGCGCGGGATCGACCCTTCGGTTGTTCAAAACAGCCCCCCATCCAAGCCGACATCATCTCGTAGATGGCTCGCAGAGTCAAGAACAAATCATGAACATTTTTTGCCCGCAGAACCTAGAGTTCCAGATGCATGAACTGGTTGAAGTCGCTGGCTTCGTAGCCTTCGAAAGCCCCGCCGCTCACGAAGCCCCGCGCGCGGTACAGCGCCAGCGCTGGCTCGAACGACGGCCCGCGGCCGGTTTCCAGGCTCAGCCGCCGATAACCCCGCCGCCGCGCCTCGCCGATGATGTGGTCCAGGATCGCCGCGCCGACGCCGTGGCGCAAGTGGTCGGGGTGGGTGCGCATCGACTTCACCTCGCCGCCGCCGTCGGCCAGCGCCCGCAGCGCGCCGATGCCGGCGAGCGTGCCATCCCGCCAGGCGCTCCACACCGTCACCTCGGGAACCTGCAGGCCGGCGTAGTCCAGGGCGAACACGTGGCAGACGGGCGTGTTCTCCCGCATCCCCGCCAGGTGCAGCGCCAGCAGCGCCTGGGTGGCTTCGCCCGACAGGTCGTCTTCCCGGATCTCGATCATCACGCCCTCGCCAGCACGACGAGGTAGGTCACCGCCGCGCCGCTCTCGTTCACATAAGCCACCGCCGAGGGCGGCCCGAAGGCCAGGCTGTCGCCGGCCTCCAGGGCGTGCCGCTCGCCGCCCTCCTCGATTGTCAGCCGGCCCTTCATCACCCAGACCACGTGGCGGGTGCGGGCGTAGGACGACGCCGGGAGTTCGACCCGCGTCCCGGCCGGCAACTCGACGGTGACCAGCTCCAGGGGATGGTCGGAGCGGCTGTAGATCTGCCGGCGAACGTAGCCGGTCTCCGGGTCTTGCCACGTCGGCTGCTCGCCCGCCCGCGACACCCGACCCGCGTCGCCCTCGGCCCGCACGAGCAGCCCCGCCAGCGTGAGGTCGAACGCCGCGGCCAGACGGACCAACACCACCGCCGTCGGGCTCACTTCGTCTCGCTCGATCTTGCTGATCGCCGCCTTCGACACCCCCGACCGCTCGGCCAGGTCGGCCAGCGACCAGCCCCGCGATTCCCGCTCAAGGTGGACGCGGCGCGCCAGTTTCGCCGACGAATCGTCTATGAAACCGTTCATACGTCTCTTATGATGGACGACGAACGGACATGCAACGGGGCGCTGGAATGGACATCGACGACGCGGCCGAGGCCGACCTGCCAGCCATCCTCGCCATCTACAACGACGTCCTGGCCACCTCGACCGCCATCTACTCCAACATCCCCTCGACGCTCGAAGATCGCGCCGCCTGGCGCGCCGCGCGCCTGGCGCAGGACTATCCCGTCCTCGTCGCCCGTGAGGGCGGGCAGGTGCTGGGCTTCGCGAGCTTCGGCGATTTCCGCAGCTGGCCAGGCTATGCCGCCACCGTCGAGCACACGGTCCACGTCCGCGCCGATGCCCGCCGCAGGGGCGTCGGCCGCGCCCTCCTCACCGCCCTGTCCGACCGCGCCCGGGCGCTGGGCAAGCACGTGATCCTCGGCGGCATCGACGCCGAAAACGCCGCCTCCCTGGCGCTGCACCAGTCCCTCGGCTTCGAGAAGGTCGCCCACTTCCACGAGGTCGGCCGCAAGTTCGACCGCTGGTTGGACCTGGTCTTCGTCCAGCTGATCCTCTGAGGCGCGCAGCGCCGGAAATTCAGGACCAAGGACAGACGCAGAAACACACAGAAAGCCGGAGCAGCTGCGAGCGCGGCGGCCCGATCGTCTCGAGCTTTCTGTGGGTTTCTGCCCCTGTCCGTGGTTCGAAAATGAAATCGCCTGCGGCGCGCTCAGTCCATCGCCCCGATGTACGGCAGCCCGCGCATGCGCCCGGCGACGTCCATGCCGTAGCCGACCAGGAACCGCCCCGGCGCCTCCCAAGCGACGAAGTCCGGCTCGATGGCGCGCTTCGTCGGCCAGGGCTTGCGGGCGAAGACGGCGGTCAGCACCTCGCTGGCGCCGGAGTCCCGCACCAGCCGCGCGGCCTCCGACAACGACAACCCGGTGTCGAACACGTCGTCCACCACCAGCGCCTTCCGGCCCGCGATCGGCCGCTGCAGGTCGGCGCGAACCTCGCAGCGCCCGCTGGATTGCCGCTCGTCCTTGTAGGAGGCCAGCCACAGGGCGTCGAAGCCCACCATCCGTCCCTGCCGCGCCAGCGCGCGGGTCAGGTCCGAGGCGAACCACAGGCCGCCGGTCAGCAGGCAGACCACCACGGTCTGGTCGTCGATGCGCGGCGCGATGGCGGCGGCCAGCGCCTGGACGCGTTCGGCCACCTCGGCCTCGGAGATCAGCTGGGTGGGTTCGGGATCACTCATGATGCGGCAGGGCGTCCGGGGAATCGGCGGGCAAGGGTTGGGCCTCGACGGGGGCGGGCGCGCCGTGGCCCGGCTCGGCGCTCGCCGCCTCTGGGCCCACCTCGGTCCGCCCCGCGCCAGTCTTGAAGGCGATCTCCATCCACTGCACGCCGGCCGGCGGATCCTGCAGGTTGTAGGCGAAGTAGCGGAGGCTGCCTGGGGGCACGCGGGCGTTGGTGGCGGTCAGCTCATAGGCGGCAAGCTCGGTCTTCGCCTTGTCCAGCAGCCTCACCCGAAGGCCCGGCGCCTCGATCGTCTTCTCGGTCGTGTTGCGGATGGCGCCCGTAACAGCCATCACCGGCCGACCGGCCAGGAAGGTCGGCTTCCAGGCCGGGTTCTCGAGCGACAGGCCCAGCGTGCTCACCGGCAGGCCGATCGCGGCGAACACCGCCGCCGAGCCCGGGATCATGCCGGCCACCTGCTCGCGGAACACCGCCGCCGCGCCGCCCGCCGCCGCCAGCACACCCAGGGCCACCACGCCGACCACCACGCCCGCCGGGCCGCCCTTCGTCTTGTCCTTGCCCTTGCCCTTGGCCGGCTTGCGACCCGTCGTGACCGGGGCGGGGACGAATTCGATGTCGTCGTCGGCGGCGGCGACGACCGGCGCCGCCTCCTCCGGCGACGCGGGCGTCTCGACCGGCGCGGGCGGCGGCTGGGGCTCGAATTCAGCCTCGGGTTCGCCCTCCGGCATCGCGCGCCAGCGGTTTCCGCAGCTCGAGCATTTCACCGAGCGCCCGGCCGCCGGGATGCGGTCGTCGTCGACGAAATAGCTGGTGGCGCACTCTGGGCAGGTCAGTATCATGAGACCGAATCGGACGCTCCAGCACCCTCACCTCCGAGGTCGCCGATTTCGGCCTCCATGTCCAGAAACGCCCACGATACCGCCGGAGACCCTTCCGCGGACGAAATCCTACGCTTCTCCAACGTGTCCATGCGCTATGGCCGCGGACCGGATGTGCTGAGCGACATTTCGCTATCGCTACCCCGCGGCTCTTTCCACTTCATCACCGGACCGTCCGGGGCGGGAAAGAGTTCCCTGCTGAAGCTGATCTACCTGGCCGCCAAGCCCTCCAGCGGCACGATCCGGCTGTTCGGCGACGACGTCTCGCGCATGGACGCCCGCGACCTGCCCCGTGCGCGGCGGCGGATCGGCGTGGTCTTCCAGGACCTGCTGCTGCTGGACCACCTGTCGGCCTTCGACAACGCCGCCCTGCCGCTGCGCGTCGCCGGCCACAAGCCGTCCGAATACCGCGGCGACGTCACCGAACTGCTGGCCTGGGTCGGGCTGAAGGGCCGCATGGACGCCATGCCGCCCACCCTGGCCGGCGGCGAGAAGCAGCGCCTCGCCATCGCGCGGGCCGTGGTCAACCGCCCCGAGATCCTGCTGGCCGACGAGCCCACCGGCAACGTCGACCATGAGATGGCGCTGCGCATCTACCGCCTGTTCGTCGAGCTGAACCGGCTGGGCACCACGGTGATCATCGCCACCCACGACCAGGACCTGATCGCCCGCGCCGCGCGGCCCGTACTGCACCTGGAAAAGGGCCGCCTGAAGCCGCTGCCGCCGCAGGGGCCGCAGGGCGGAGGGTCGGCCAATGTCTGAGCCGTTCGATCCCGCGCGCTGGAAGCCGGCCTCGTTCCTGCCGGAGAAGGACGCCCGCGACCCGGCGCTGATCTTCGTGATCGCGGTGCTGTGCTTCCTGGCCTGCCTGACGGCGCTGGGCGTCATCGCCGGCGACCGCGCCGCCCACGGCTGGGCGGGGCAGCTGAAGGGCGAGGCCACGGTGATCGTCCGCGCCCGCGGCGGCGAGACCCCGGACGCCGCCGCCGCCCGCGCCGCCGAGGCCCTGGCCGGCGTAAAGGGGGTCGCCGAGGCCCGCGCGCTGGAGAAGGAAAAGGCCTACGAGCTGATCAAGCCCTGGCTGGGCGACGTCACCGACCTGGAGGACCTGCCGGTGCCGCGCCTGGTCGCCGTCAGCCTGGACCGCAAGACGCCCGCCACCGCCGCCAGCCTGGACAAGGCGCTGAAGGCGCAGGGCCTCGACGCGGTCGTCGACGACCACCAGGTCTGGATCAAGGACATCCGCCGCGCGGCCGGCGTGGTGCGCGCCAGCGGGGCCGCCATCTTCGTGCTGATCGCGCTGGCCGCCGCTGCCGTGGTCGCCTTCGCGACCCGGGCGGGCCTCGCCGCGCGCCGCGACGTGGTCGAGGTGCTGCACCTGACCGGCGCCGAGGACGGCCAGATCGCCAACCTGTTCGAGATGCGCTTCGCCCGCGTCGCGGCGCTGTCCGGCGCCATCGGCGCGGTCGCCGCGGCCCTGGTCGGCGGCCTCCTGCGGATCATCGGCGGCGGCGCCGGGATCACGCCGGCCCTGCCGATTGCCTGGCTCGACCTGCTGGCCGTCCTGCCCTGCCCGGTGCTGGCCGCCATCGTCGCCGCCGCGGCCGCGCGCCTGACCGCGCGGAGGCTGATACAAGACCTGTGAGATGAAGTCCGTCGCCGCCTTCCTGGTCGTCGCGCTGATCTGGTTCTGCGGCCTGATGGCCTATGCGAGCCGGGTGCAGCACCTGACGCCGGCCCCCCTGCCGGACCCTGCGCAGGGGATCGTGGCGCTGACCGGCGCCGGCTCCAACGAGCGCATCGGCGAGGCCATGGGCCTGCTGGAAAACGGCTACGGCCGCCGCGTCCTGGTCTCCGGTGTCAACCCCAAGGCCACCCGCGACGACATCCGCAACGTCTCGCGCGCCGTGCGCCGCCTGTACGACTGCTGCGTGGACTTAGGCTTCACTGCCGCCGACACGGTCGGCAATGCGCGGGAGACCGCCGACTGGGCGCGGCACATGCGCTACGACCGCCTGATCGTGGTGACGGCCGACTACCACATGCCCCGCGCCATGCTGGAGCTGAACGCCGTGCTGCGCGGCACGGGCATCACCGCCGACACCTACGCCGTCGCCACGCCGGCCCTGAAGGCCCGCACCTGGTGGCGCAGCCCGCGCGCGGCGCGGTTGATGGTGGTGGAGTACTGCAAGTATCTGGCGATCCTGGTCCGCGAGGGCGTCCTGGGGCTGGGCCCCCGCGAGGCTCCGGCGGCGCAACAGAAGGCAACCTCGTGACCGTCGTCCGATCGCTGATCTATGTGGCCCTGTTCTACCTATGGACCGCCGCGGTCGCGATCCTCTGCACGCCGATCCTGCTCGGCCCTCGCCGCTGGACCCACGCCATGTTCCACGTCTGGGGCCGGGGCGTGACCGGCATGCTGCCGATCTGCGGCATCCGGGTGGAGGTGCGCGGCCAGCAATACATCCCCAAGGGCGCCGCGCTCGTGGCCCCCAAGCACCAGTGCATGCTGGACGTCTTCGCCCAGTTCACCTGGCTGCCGGCCTCCGCCTTCGTGATGAAGCAGGAGCTGAAGTGGATTCCCTGGTTCGGCTGGTACTCCAGGAAGGCCGGAGCCATCGTCATCGACCGCGACGGCGGCTCCAAGACCATGCGCCAGGTGATCCGCGAGGGGACCGCGCTGTTCGCGCAAGGCGCCCAGGTGGTGATCTTCCCGGAAGGCACGCGCAAGGCCCCCGGCGACCCGCCCGACTACAAGCCCGGCATCGCCGCCCTCTACCGCGAGCTGGACGTGCCGGTGTACCCGGTCGCCACCAACGCCGGCGTCCACTGGCCGGCCCACGGCTTCATCCGCCACCCGGGCGTCATCGTCCTCGAATACCTGGAACCCATCCCCCCCGGCCTGAAACGCGCGGAATTCATGCGCCTGCTGGAACAGCGGATCGAGGCGAAGTCGACGGAACTCTTGGGACTCTAAAAGCAAACCCACATTCCCTCCACTAGGAGGGGAGGGAATGCGCCACCATCTCGACGAGTCGCTCCATTCCTCCGTCCCGCACGCCCATCTCCCGCAGGTGCTCCACCAGGTCGCGCAGGTAGTCCTCGTTCCGCCCCGACAGCCCGGTCGCCCCGGCGATCAGCTCCGCCTGCCGTTCCAGGCTCAACGCCCCGGCCCACTGCGGGTGATTCACGTCCGAGAGGAACACCAGCGCCTCGACGCGCCGGCCGTCCTCCAGCCGCACGACCCGGCGGGCCTCGATGTAGGTCTCGGTCGGTTGCTCGCGCTCGACCAGATAGGCGTAGGTCTCCGCCCACTCCGCCTCGGCCACGCGGTAGGCCGCGCCCCGGCACGCCCCGCCCGGCGCCAGCCCCAGCACCAGCCCCGGCCGCTCATAGGTGCCACGGTGGTGCACCGAATAGATGCAGAAGGCGCGCCGGCGTCCGTGTAGGGTGGCGCCGCGCCGCTCCGCGAACGGGAAGCCCGGCCGCCACATCAACGAGCCGTAGCCGAAGACCCACCGTTCCGACGCCATCCCGCCCCGCTGAACCGATCCTCCCATGTCTGTGCCCGATCCGACCCCGCCCCGCAAACTGACCCGCCTCGGCCTCTACATCCCGTTCGGCCTGCTGGCCGTCGTCATCGTCGCCTGGAGCGTCGCCTGGGTCATGGCCCGGGGCGAGGCGGTCCGCCGGTTCGACGCCGGCGTCGTCGCCCTGAAGACCGCGGGGTACGAGGTGGCCTGGAGGGACCGCGACGTCGGCGGCTATCCGTTCCGCCTCGACATCAGTCTGACCGGCGCGCGCATCGCCGACCGCTCCGGCTGGGCGCTGGACGCCCCGCGGCTGGAGGGCGAGGCCTTCATGCACGCCCCCACCAACTGGATCCTGGCCGCCCCCGAGGGCCTGACGATCACCCGGCCCGGGAACGGCCCGGTCGAGGTCAAGGGCCGGCTGATCCGCGCCAGCCTCAGCCATTTCCAGAACACCCCGCCCAACATCTCCTTCGAGGGCACGGGGCTCACCTTCCAGCCGGCGCCGGGCGCCGCGCCGCTGGGCCTCTCCGCCGCCGAGCGGGTCGAGATCCACGTCCGCCGCGCGCCGGCCGAGGTGGGCGACGAGGCCGGGGTCTGGGTCTCGATCAAGGACGGCAAGGCCCGCCTTTCCGGCCTGCTGGAGCGGATCGCCGGCGGCAAGCCGATCTCCCTCGAATGGGACAGCCGCCTGTCGAACATCAGCCACCTGCACGGCGCCACCTGGGCGCACGCCGTGCGCAACTGGACGAACGCGGGCGGCCGGATCAGCGTCAAGCGCGCGGGCCTGACCGCCGGCGACGCCCTGATCGGGGTCAATTCCGGCGATCTCGAGGTGGGCTCGGACGGCCGCCTCAAGGGGGTGCTGGACCTGTCGCTGCGCCAGGCGCCCAAGGCCTTCGGCGCGTTGCGCGAGACCGGCGCCGCGCCGCCGGACGCCGCCGAGGCCGCCGCCGCCATCGTCGCCGCCCGCCAGGGGGCCAGCGACCTGGCCCGCGCCACGCTCAGCTTCGAGGCCGGCCGCACCACCCTCGGCCCCGTGGCGCTATGGCCGGCGCCGAAGATCTATGAGGTTCCTGACCGATGACGTCGCTCTACGACCGCTTCGTCCTGCCACGCCTGCTCAAGTGCGCCTGCTCAGCCCCGCCCATCGCCAAGCAGCGGGAGAAAGTCGTACCCCGCGCGGCGGGCCGCGTACTGGAACTGGGTATCGGCATGGGCCTGAACCTGCCGTTCTACGACGCCGGCAAGGTCGAGAGCGTCACCGGCGTCGACCCGGCCGCGGAGCTGCGCGCGATCGCCAAGGCCGCCCCGCGCGACCCGCGCCTGGCCGTCGCCGTCGAGGACGGCACGGCCGAGGCCCTGCCGTTCGCGGACGCCAGCTTCGACTGCGTGGTCTGCACCTTCACCCTGTGTTCGGTGGCCGATCCGGCGCGGGCGCTTGGCGAGGCGCGACGCGTCCTCAAGCCGGGCGGGCGCTTTCTTTTCTGCGAGCATGGTTTGTCTCCAGAACCTGACGTCGCCAGATGGCAGCGGCGCATCGAGCCGATCTGGAAGCGGATCTCCGGCGGCTGCCACCTGACCCGGGGGGTCACCACCGCGATCGAGTCGGCGGGGTTCAACGTGACCCGCCGCGACAGCATGTACTTGCCCAAGGCCCCGAAAAGCATGGGCTGGAACGAGTGGGGCGAGGCCAGCCCCGGCTAGATCCCGGTCAGTTGGCGACCGGGAAGGCGAAGGCGCGGAAGCGGCTGGGCAGGCGCATCGCCGCCCGGGTGGCTTCACGCACCGTTTCGAAATGCGCGGCGGTCTGCATCGCGTCGGTCCACACGACCTTGGCGCCGTCGACCAGGTACTCGAGCCCGTCGATCTTGGTGCGGGCCACGACAACGGAAGTCGCCATCAGCGTCTCTCCATCGAACGGTGTTCCGTTCTGGCCCACCTAACGCGTTACGCAACAAGCGCCGTGCCAGACGCGGTGGATTCACAAGCGCCCCCGAATCGGCTCCTGATTCCGTGACACATCGGCGAAGGGACGCGGGGGGCGGATGCCGCAGGTGCACTACACGGTCGACTACGTCGACGGCGTCTGGAAGGTCGGCCTGAACGGCAAGCACTTCGGCCCGTATTCGACGATGGACGCCGCCGTCGCCGCCGCCAGCGGCGCGGCCCACAAGGCCGAGGTGCAAGGCTACGAGGCCTTCGTGACGATCAACAGCCTGCCCGATTCCGCGCCGGCCAAGGACGGCGCGGCCGAGCGCGACGCGGCCTAGGGTGAAAACCCGACCCACACATTGAACACGTCATCCCCCGGCTTGTCCGGGGGACCCATTGACCCCGCCGTTACCGGGCGATCCGCAGCGGCGCTGCCGCGAGCTCTCCTGCGCTCAAGGTGTGAGTGGGTCCCCCGGACAAGCCGGGGGATGAGGATCAGATGTAATGGTGAACCAGCCTAGGCGGCCGCCTCGACCTCGTAGGAGCGCAGCAGCCCAAAGGCGCGCAGGCGCGCCGGCAGCCGCGTGGCGCCGCGGGTCGCTTCCCGGATGGAGTCAAACGGGGTCGCCCGCGACGGGTCGGCGACCCAGTCCGGCTCCCCGCTGGTCGTGACCTTGAGGAACACGGGTTCCGGGCCCTGCCCGATCCGGGCGACGAAGGCTGAGAGTTGGGTCATGAGATCCCCCGTTTCGATGGGGGAACTGTGCGTCCGGCCCGGCGCGGACGCCATTCGGGACGCATCCCTACGTGCCGGTACCTAGGGGGTCGCCGAAGGGCGAAATCGCGCGAGGGCCCGTTGGTGGCTGGAGACGGACTTGAACCGTCGACCTGTGGGTTATGAATCCACCGCTCTAACCAGCTGAGCTACCCAGCCAAACGGGGCCGCTCGCGCGAGGCGCGGGTTATAGGGGCGAAGCCGCCACGCTTCAAGCGCTTGGGCGAAGCGTCGCAACCCGCTAGCATCAATCCCGCGATGAGCGTCCTGCACCTCCTGGGAACGGCCGGCGAAGGCGGCGCGGAGACCTATTTCGTCGACCTCGTGAAGGCGTTGAAGCGCGCGGGCGTGGCCGAGGCGGCGGTGATCCGCGCCAACGCCGGGCGCGAGGCGCGGCTGACGAAGGCCGGCGTGCCGGTGAAGGTGCTGCGCTTCGGCGGCCCGCTCGACATCCTGACCAAGCCCGCCGCCGCCGGCTTCGCGGCGCTCAACAAGACCAAGGTGGCCGTCGCCTGGATGAACCGCGCCGCCCGCCACACGCCGCGCGGCCCCTGGGCGCGGATCGGCCGGCTCGGGGGCTACTACAGCCTGAAATACTACAAAGGCTTCGACCACCTGGTCGCCAACACGGAGGACATCGCCGAGTGGATCGTGGGCCAGGGCTGGCCCGCGGGCCTGGTCACCTGCATCCCCAACTTGGCGGCCGCGCCGCCCGACGGCGCCCCGGTCGACCGCGCGACCCTCGACACGCCGCCCGGCGCGCCGCTGCTGCTGGCCATGGGCCGGCTGCATGAGAACAAGGCTCACGACGTCAGCCTGCAGGCGCTGGCCCAGTTGCCCGAGGCCTACCTCTGGATCGCCGGCGTCGGCCCACTGGAGGCCAAGCTGAAGGGCCTGGCCGAGGCCCTGGGCGTCGCCGATCGGGTGCGGTTCCTGGGCTGGCGCACCGACGCCTCGGCGCTCTACCGGACCGCGGACATCTGCGTCTTCCCCTCCCGCTTCGAACCCCTGGGCAATGTGGTGATCCAGGCCTGGGCCCACGGCCTGCCGGTGATCGCCGCCGAGAGCCAGGGTCCCAAGGCGCTGATCCAGGACGGCGACGACGGCCTGTTGGTCCCGATCGACGATCCCGACGCCCTGGCCTCGAAAGTGCGCGGGCTCCTGGCCGAGCCGTCGCAGCGCGCCCGCCTGGCCGCGGCCGGCGCCGCCCGCGTCGAAGCCGAATTCTCGCAGGCCGCCGTCGTGGCCCAATGGAAGGCGCTGTTCGCCGACTACGGGGCGGCCTGATGTGCGGCATCGCGGGCGTGCTGGGCGGCGACGTGGCCGCGGTCGGCCCCATGATCGCAGCGCTCACCCATCGCGGCCCGGACGGCGTTCGGACGGAAGGCGGCCTCGCGCACGCCCGCCTCTCGATCATCGACCTGGAGGGCGGCTGGCAGCCGCTGCACGCGGCCGGCGGCACGGTGGTCGGCAACGGCGAGATCTACAACTACGTCGAACTGGCCCGCGACCACGGGCTGGCGGAACGCCTCGCCACCGGCTCCGACTTCGAGCCGTTCCTCTGCCTGCAGGCGACCGAGGGCGAGGCGGCGATCGAGCACCTGCGCGGCATGTACGCCCTGTGCCTGGTCGCCACGAGCGGCCGCACCTGGCTGGCCCGCGACCCCTTCGGCATCAAGCCGCTCTACATGATGACCCACGGTGGCGGCCTGGCCTTCGCCTCCGAACCCCGCGCCTTCTTCGCCGCCCGCCTGATGGCCCCGGTCCTCGACGTCGACGCCGCCCGCGAGTTCCTCGACCTCAACTCCACCCTGGGCGCCCGCACCCTCTTCCAGGGCCTCCGCCGCCTCGCCCCCGGCGAGGTCGCGGAGGTCCACGGCGGGCATATCGTCTCGAGCCACCGCAGGGCGCCTATCGCGCATTCCCTCCCCTCGAGGGGAGGGACAGGCGCGCGCAGCGCGCCAGGGTGGGGAAGTGTGGGCCGGAACTCCGAGGCCGGGGATGATCGCGACTCCCCCACCCTGAGCGCTACGCGCTCTGTCCCTCCCCTAGGAGGGGAGGGAATGCTCCTCGCCCGCCTCGACGCCATCCTGGAAGACAGCGTCCGCGTCCACCAGCGGTCCGACGTCCCCTACGGCCTGTTCCTTTCCGGCGGCATCGACTCCGCCGCCATCGCCACCCTGATGGCGCGCCTCAACGCGCGCCCGGTCACCGCCTTCACCTGCGGCTTCGACGCCCCCGGCGCGGCCGACGAGCGCGCCGCCGCCGAGGCCGTGGCCCGGGCGCTGCACCTCGACTGGCGCGAGACCACCTTCGGCGAGGCGGACTTCTGGCGGATCCTGCCGCAGGTCGCCTGGGCGCTGGACGACCCCACCGCCGACTACGCGACCCTGCCCACCTACAAGCTGGCCGAGGCCGCCAAGGGGACGCTCGCGGTCGTCCTCACCGGCGAGGGCGGCGACGAGCTGTTCGCCGGCTACGGCCGCTACCGCCGCGCCCTGCGCCCCACCTGGCTGGGGGGCCGCCCCGCCGAGCCTCGCGGCGTCGCGCCCGCCACCCTCGCCGCCTGGCGCGAGGCCGCCCGTCCGCCGCACGGCCTCACCCCGCTGCAGGCCGCCCAGTGGGCCGACATCGTCACCTGGCTGCCGGGCGACCTGCTGCTCAAGCTGGACCGCTGCCTGATGGCCCACGGCCTGGAGGGCCGCACCCCCTTCCTCGACCGAGAGGTCGCCGCCTTCGCCTTCAACCTGCCCGACCGGTTCAAGGTGCGCGCCGGCTTCGGCAAGTGGCTGCTGCGCAAGTGGCTGGAGCGCGCCTGCCCCGCCGCCCGGCCCTGGGCCAAGAAGCAGGGCTTCACCGTTCCAGTCGAGACTTGGATCGCGCCCCGCGCCGCCGACCTCGCCGCCCGCATCGGCCAGGTCGCGGCGGTCCGCGACGTCCTGGGCGGCGAGACCGCCGCGCAGCGGATGCGCAGCGGGCCGCCCGGTTCAAAATGGCCATTGCTGTTCTTCGCGGTCTGGTCGCTGATCCACCTGGACGGCGCCATGCCCGGCGAAGCGCTGAAGACCCTGCTCGGAGAAACTGGATGACCCGCTGGATGTCGGCCGCCGCCCTGGCCCTGATGCTGACAGCCGGTACGGCGCACGCGCAGCCGCCGGCCGCCATCTTCACCGACCCTCCCGCCGACGCCGCCCATCCACCGCGCATGGAGGTGCTGCACATCCCGACCGGCGGCGTCGCGATCAACGGCGTCGCCTACATCCCGTCCGGGGCCGGCGCCCACCCGACGCTGGTGCTGCTCCACGGCCTGCCCGGCAACGAGAAGAACCTCGACCTCGCCCAGGCCGTCCGCCGCGCCGGCTGGACGGTCGTCACCTTCAACTACCGCGGCTCCTGGGGCAGCCCGGGCACGTTCAGCTTCCGCGGCAACCTGGCCGACGCCAAGGCCGTGCTGGCCTACGTCCGCGACCCCGCCAACGCCGCCAAGCTGCAGGTCGACCCGAAGAAGCTTGTCATCGCCGGCCACTCCATGGGCGGTTGGGTGACCAGCCAGACCGCCGGCGCCGATCCGGCCCTGGCCGGCGCGATCCTGATCTCCTCGGCCGACATGGCCGCCCTGGCCAAGGCGCCCGTGTCCGCGCGCCTCAACACCGCCACTGAGAACATGGAAAGCCTCGCCGGCGTCACCCCGGCCAGCATGGCCCAGGAGATGACCACCCTGGGCGACGCCAGCTTCGCCGCCGCCGCGCCGGGCCTGGCCAAGCACCCGCTGCTGGTGCTCACCTCCGACGACGGTCTGGCCCCGGTCGCCGACGCCCTGGCCGCCAACGTCACCAGGCTGGGCGGCAAGGTCACCGCCGTCCACGTCGCCACCGACCACGGCTGGAGCGGCGCCCGCATCCGCCTGGAAACCGAAGTCCTGAACTGGCTGGCGAAGCTGCCCTAGGTCGGAGGGCCTTAGGCCATCCGCGGGTTGGTCGGGCGCAGGGGCTTCAGGCCCAGCATCGCCCGCCCCGCGTTCTCCAGGTTGGAGTCGGCGTCCACGGCCACGTGGGTCGAGCCCACCACCATGTCGCGCACGAACTGCTGGAACGGCGCGTCGAGGTCGTGGACGCCGGTCCCCGCGCCCTCGGCCATGTACAGCACCGCCTCGCGCGCCAGGCTCGTCGCGTAGGCGATCCGGCCGCGCTCCTCCAGGCTGACGCGGTCCCGCACCTCGGCCTCGGCGTCCACATGCGCGTAGATCCGCCGCGCGGCGTCGCGCAGCAGCAGTTCGGCGGCGCTGACCATCCCGCTCGCCTTCGCCAGCCGGATCTGCGCCGGCGCTTTCTGGTTGTCGGTCGTGTCCGCCCCGCGCCGCACATGCGCCCCCAGGTGCTCCCGGTAGAGCGCCAGCGCCCCGCGCGCCATGCCCACCAGCGGCGTGCAGATCGTCAGCGACAGCGACGGCGCGAGATCGCCCAGGAACAGGCGGTAGTCGTACTGCCGGCGGATCTCCGCCATCCAGCCCGGCGTCATCATCGAATGCGCCGCCTTGCGATGATCGGGCACGAAGGCGTCGGTCACCTGCACCTTGTGGGTGCCGGTGGCGATCAGGCCGTGAGCGTTCCAGGTGTCGAGGATGGTGACCTCCGCGGCCGGCATCAGGAACGCCGCCAGCGCCGGCTCCACCCCCTCGCCCTCGGTCACCGCCGTCACCGACACCCAGTCCGCCAGCTCGATCGTCGTGCCCCAGAACCAGGTCCCCGACACCCGCCAGCCGCCGGGCGCGCGCACCGCCTTGCCGTACGGCGACAAGAGCGAGGTCAGCACCACCGAGGTCCCGCCCTCGAACAGCTCCGCCTGCGCTTCGGTCGGGAAGGCCGCCGCCGAGCGCGGGTTCATCACCGCGAACGCCGCCAGCCAGCCGGTCGCCGGATCGGCCTCGCAGATGGCGAACGTGGCGTCGAGCATCTCGTCGAAGCTGGCCTCCAGCCCGCCGTGCGTCTTGGCCATGGTCAGGTACAGGAACCCGGTCTGCTTGATCGCCCGCCAGACCGCCCGCGGCGGCACGCGCTGGCGTTCGGCCTGGCGCGCGTGGGCGGCGATGAGCGGCTGCAGCGCCTGCAGCTTCTCGACCACCTTCTGCGGCGTCAGCTCGGCCCGCGCCCTGGCGCTCAGCACGTGATCGCGCCGGGGGTGGCCGGCGTGTGGTCGGGTCTTCAACCGCTCTCTCCCAGACGATCGTCGCCCGTCTGGGTCCCAGCCCCCGCCGTTCAGGCCAAGTCAGGAATTTTTGCGCCCCCTTAAGCTGGGTCGCGCGCCACCCTCAGGGCCGCCAGCAACATCATCGCCACCACGGGCGCCCAGATCAGGCGCTCGCCGCCGCTGGGGGTGATCAGGTTCAGCAACAAGCCGACGGCCAGCAGCGCCACCACGACCCAGACGAGCCACCGCGCCGCCCGCGCCCAACCCGGCAGCACCAGTCCGGCCCGGCTCGCCACGACCAGGGCCACGGCGACCAGGACGCCCACCTGCACCACCGCGGCTGCCCGCATCGGCGTCGGCATCACCCCCGGAAACGCCCCACCCATGGCATAGGCGCCCCACGGCGCGCCGGCCGCCAGCGCCAGCTGAAAGGCGCAGACGACAGCCGTAAGGACCGCGAAGGCGATCGCCGCGAGGCGCGCCCCCGGTGGACTGAAACTGGGCATCAGGCCGGCTGGCCCAGCTTCCCGTACTTCGTGCTGAGCTCGGCGATCACGGCCTCGAACTCCTCGACCGTCTCGCGGATGATCTGCGCCACCGGCTTCACCTCCTCGATCCGCCCCGCCACCTGGCCGGACAGCGCGATCGCCGCCTCCATGTCGCCGCCGAAGTAGAGCGCCAGCGCGTTGCCGAACTCGGCCATGATGTTGGCCGGCGGGTTCACCTCGAACGCCGTGGTCTTCTCGGTGCGCAGCGCCCTGAGCGCCGGCCCGGGCCCGTGGCGGTTCAGGAAGACGGTGTCCGTCTCCTTCGCGCCCACGATCATGTCTTTCCAGTTCTGGTGCACCGGGCTCTCGGCGGCGGAGACCATGCGGGTGCCCATCTGCACGCCCTCG
>CBHTUE010000013.1:0-42938 GCA_966096115.1 uncultured Phenylobacterium sp. | reverse complement strand
GGATCCGCTCCAAAGCGGTCGAGAAGGCTTGCCTGTAATCCATCGACTTCTATCCCATGAAAGCGGTCTGGACCTCGGGCGGGCACGGCGCCCGAGGTCCCTCACCTCCCCGACATCGCCCAAAGGCAGACGCCAGCTCAGCAAGTCCGAAGTCCTGGAGGCAACACCGTGTAACCGCCGCCTCCGGGGGTCAGGCGCACCCTGGGCGCGCGCCGGCCTCGGGGCCTTGATCGGGATCAAGACTTTACAGCGTCTTGGAATGGCGGCCCGCCGCAGGCTCGAAGTAGGCGTCGAAGGCCGCGCACATCGAGCGCACCACCAGGCGGCCGTGGCCGATGATCTCAAGCCGGCAGCCGTCCAGCCGCGCCAGCCCGTCGCCGATGAACGGGGTCAGCCGCGCGAGGGCGTCCGACAGGTCGCTCATCTCGCGGCCATGGCGGGCGCAGACCGCGTCGAGGTCGACCGCCAGGTCGCACATCAAGCGTTCGATGATCTCGCCGCGGAAGAGATCCTCGTCCGTGATCGCGACGCCGCGGGCGACCGGCAGCTGGCCGGTCTGCACGGCGACCCGCCAGCCGAGGTCCTGGGGCACGTTCTGCACATAGCCCTGCGGCAGCCGGCCGATCGCCGAGGCGCCCAGGCCCAGCAGGGTCTCGGCCGGGTCGGTCGTGTAGCCCTGGAAGTTCCGGCGGAGACGCCCGGCGGCCAGGGCCTTGGCCATTTCGTCGTCGCCACGGGCGAAGTGGTCCAGCCCGATGCGGACGTAGCCCTCCTCCGCCAGCCGATCCGCAGCCGCCTCGGCCTGCTCGAGCCGCGCGGCGGGCCAGGGGAGCGCGCCCTCGTCGATGAGGCGCTGATGGGGCTTCATCCAGGGGACGTGCGCATAGCCGAACAGCGCGATGCGTTCGGGCTGCAGGCGCAGGACCGCCTCGACGGTGGCCAGGGTGTTGGCGGTCGTCTGGTTCGGCAGGCCGTACATCAGGTCGAGGTTGATCGACTGGACGCCCGCGTACCGGAGCCAGCCCACGGCGGTGGCGATCTGCTCGTAGCTTTCGCTGCGGTTCACCGCGGCCTGCACCGACGGGTCGAGGTTCTGGACGCCCAGGCTCGCCCGGTTGAGACCATGCCGGCTCATGGCGCGCACCCAGTCGTGGGTCAGCACGGCGGGATCCAGCTCGGCCGCGACCTCGAGATCGGGCGCGAGCGCGAAGGCGGCGTCCAGTTCGGCGAACACCCGCTCGATGTCCTCCAAGCTCAGCATGTTGGGGGAGCCACCGCCGAAGTGCAGCGCCGTCACGTTCATCTGGGCCGGCAGGGCGTCGCGCAGCAGCGACATCTCCTGGCAGAGCACGGTCACGTACTCGGCGATCGGCGCGTGGCGGTTCACGGCGCGGGTGTTGCAGCCGCAGTACCAGCAGAGGCGGCTGCAGAACGGCACGTGGACGTAGAGCGACACCGGGTCGTTCGCCGGCAACGCGCGCAGCCATCCGCGATAGACGTCTTCGTCGACGTCCGGCGTGAACTGCAGCGCGGTGGGATAGCTGGTGTAGCGCGGCGCGCGGCCGTCGTACTTGGCGACGATGCCGGCCAGGTCGTGGGCGGGGGGGATGGCGAGAGTCGCGGTCATGCCTCTTCATCGACCCCGCGGCGGCCCCCCGCCGTGATCGAGATCAAGCCGGCCGGTCTTCCGGGTCGTCGACGAGGATGCGCGCCGCATCGCCCACGGGGTCTTCGTACTGGCCGGCCTTCAGGCTCCACCAGAAGGCGCCGACCGCGATGAGGCCGAGGCCGAGCGAGAACGGCGCCAGGAACAGCACGATGCTCATCGGCGCAGCCCCGTGCGCAGGGCGTTGAGGGTGACCGCCAGGGACGAGCCCGACATGGCGATGGCGGCCACGAACGGGTTCACGAGACCGAGGATCGCGGCGGGGGCGGCCAGCGCATTGTAGAGCGCGGCGAAGCCGAAGTTCTCCAGAGCGCGTCGCCGGGCGCTGTGCGCCACGTCGATCGCCGCGACCACGGCCGCCAGGCGCTCGCCGGAAAACACCAGGTCGGCGGCGTTCTGGCTCGCCTCCAGCGCCGTACCGGGGGCCATGGCGGCGTGGGCCTTGGCCAGGGCGGCAGCGTCGTTGAGGCCGTCGCCGACCATCAGGACCTTGCGGCCCGCGCGGGTCAGCTCGTCGATGCGGGCGGCCTTGTCCTGCGGCGTGCAGCCGGCGCGCCACGCGGCGATGCCCACGGCCTCGGCGGCCCGGCGGACCGGGCCCTCGACGTCGCCCGACAGCACCTCGACCGCCAGGCCGCGGGCGACGAGATCCGCGACGGCGGCGGCGGCATCCGGCCGCAACGCGTCGGCGAAGCGGAAGCGGATCTTGGTGTCGTGTTCGAAGCCGAACCAGAGCTCGGTCTCCGAGCCGCGGCCCTCGAGGCCCAGGAAGCCGGCGCGGCCGAGCCGGGCGCGCCGCCCGTCGATCAGCCCTTCGACCCCCTGCCCCGGATACTCGACGACATCTTCGGCGACCGGTCCCGCGTCCGCCGCCTCGGCGAGCGCCCGGGCCAGAGGATGGCGCGACGCGCGCGCCAGCGGCGCAGCCAGGGCGACGGCCCTAGGCGTGGGGTCCATCAACTTCGGGCGGCCGAGCGTGAGGACGCCGGTCTTGTCGAACACGACATGGTCGACCTCCGCCAGGCGCTCCAGGGCCGCGCCCGACTTCACCAGCACGCCCCGCCGGAAGAGGCGCGCCGAGGCGGTGATCTGCACGGCCGGCACCGCCAGGCCCAGGGCGCACGGACAGGTGACGATCAGCACCGCCACGGCGCGGATCAGCGCCTCGCGCGGTCCGAGCCCCAGGGCCCAGCCGCCGGCGAAGGTCAGCAGCGCCACCGTATGGACCACCGGGACGTAGACCGCGGCGGCCTTGTCGGCCAGGCGGACGTAGCGGGACTTCGACTGCGCGCCGGCCTCGACCAGGCGCGCGATAGCGGCGACCGCCGAATCCTCCGAGCGCGCCGTCGCCACCAGGCGCAGGACGCCGGACAGGTTCAGCGCGCCGGCGCGGCACACGGCGCCCAGCTTCACCGCGACCGGGGCGGTCTCGCCGGTCAACAGGCTGTTGTCGAGTTCCGAGGCGCCGGATAGCACCCGGCTGTCGACCGGGACCCGCTCGCCGGGCCGCACCAGCAGCCGGTCGCCGGCCGCCACATCGCTGAGCGGGCGGGCGATCAGGGCGTCGTCAGGGCCGAGAACGGTGGCGGTCGGCGCCTGCAGGGCCAGCAGGTCCGCCGCCGCGCTGGAAGCCCGCGCGCGCAGGCGATGCTCCAGCCAGCGGCCGATCAGCAGCAGGAACAGCAGCGACACCGCCGCGTCGAAATAGGCGTCTCGACCGCCGAGGATCGTCTCCGAGAAGCTGATGCCCAGGGTCAGCAGCACGCCGATCGAGATCGGCACGTCCATGTTGGCGCGCCGCGCCTTGATCGACCGCCAGGCCGAGGCGAAGAACGGCATCCCCGCATAGATGGCGCACGGCGCGCCCACCGCGCCGGAGAACCACATCATCAAGGTGCGCGTGGCGGGTCCGAGTTCCTGGCCGAAGATCCCAGCCCAGATCGGCACCGAGAACATCATGGTGTTCATCACCCCGAAGCCCGCCACGGCTAGGGCGAGGATCAGGCGCCGGCCCTCGCGGTCGTGGGCGTCGCGCGCCGCGCCGGGGTCGTAGGGCGTCGCCGGATAGCCCAGCCGGGCCAGGGCGGCGACCACGCCGCCCGCCTCGCCCCGAGCGCCGCGGAAGGTCACGGTCAGCCGCTTCTGGGTCAGGTTCAGGCGGGCGGCCGCGACGCCGGGCAGCGCGGCGACTTCGCGCTCGATCTTCGACAGGCAGCCGGCGCACCGGGCGTCGGGCACCAGGAGGTCCAGGGTCGCGCCGCCGCCGTCGACGTCCCTGACGAAGGCGCGGAGGTCGGCGGGGACGTCGGCGATCAGCGCCACGTGAGCCTCCGCTCGGTGACGAAGGTCTGGCGCGCCGCGTCGTGCGCCTCTGCGGTCAGGTCCCACGCGCCGCTGAGGCGGCCGGTGGCGGCCAGGTAGCGGCCGGGAGCGGCTTCCTCGAACCGCAGCACGATCCGGCCCGTCTCGGTGGCCGGCCGCTCGAGCTTGCCGGAGATCTGGAGGCCGGACAGCGGCCGGCCGGCGCGGTCGACGACGCTGAGCGCGACCTGGCCCGGCTCTGCGGCCGCCGCTGCGCGCCAACCCAGCCGGTCCTGCGCCTCCATCTGGGCGATGTGGCGATTGTAGATCAGCCCGTCCTCGTAGGGCGTCACCGAGACCTGTCCGGGGAAGGTCCTGTAGGCCAGGACGGCGAAGGTCGTGTCGACGCCGATCACCACGGCGAAGAAGGCGCTGACGCCGGCCAGCACGTGCCAGCCGTTGAGGCGGAAGCCCTTCGCGGGCGCAGGGGCCAGGGTCATCGGCTCGCCTCCTCATCAGACAGGAAGACCGTGCGGGCCCGCGCCGTGACGCTATGGGCCCGCACCTCGAAGCGCGCCGGCAGGCTGGACGCGGTCAGCGCCGCCTCCGGCGCGGTGACGAACACCCGGACCGCGCTCACTTCGTTCGGCGGCAACACGGCCTGGATCGGCGTCCCGTCGGCTTCGCCCGGAGTCGACACGCGCGCGCCGGCGACCCCGGCGAAGCGGACCTCGACCGGCACGGGCTCGAAGCCGCGGTTGGCGATCTTCAGGGTGTAGGCGTTTCGAATCGCCCCGTCGTGCAGGCGCACGAACATCGGATTGCGATCCCGCAGGACGTGCACGTCGAGCGTGGTCCGGTTGGCGAACCCCCAGAGCATGACGCCGCTGACCAGCACGAGCGCGCCTGTGTAGTAGAGCGTGCGTGGCCGAACCATCGGATAGCGCGGCGCGCGCTTGGCGGCCCGCGCGGCGACGGCGTCGTCGGTGTCGTAGCCGATCAGCCCTCGCGGTCGCTCTACGCGGTCCATGATCTCGTCGCAGGCGTCGATGCAGAGGCCGCAGTTGATGCACTCGAGCTGGGCCCCGTCGCGGATGTCGATGCCCATCGGACAGGCCACCACGCAGGCGTTGCAGTCGATGCAGTCCCCTCGCCCGTCCCAACTGGCCCCCTTCTTGTGCGGCGCGCGGGGCTCGCCGCGGTCGCGGCGGTAGGTCACCTGCAGGGAGTGCTCGTCCAGCATGGCGCCCTGGATGCGCGGCCACGGGCACATGTAGGTGCAGACCTGCTCGCGCATGTGACCGGCGAACACGTAGGTCGTCGCTGTGAGCACGAAGCAGGAGACATAGGAGGTGATCGGCGCCTCGCCGGTCCAGAACTCCCTGAGCAGCGTCGGCGCGTCGCGGAAATAGAAGATCCAGGCCCCGCCCGTGCCGAACGCCAGGCCCAGCCACACGGCGTGCTTGCCGACCTTGCGCCACAGCTTGTCGAACGACCACGGCGCCGCGTCGAGCCGCATCCGCGCGTTGCGGTCGCCCTCGAAGGCCCGCTCGACGTAGATGAAGAGGTCGGTCCACACCGTCTGCGGGCAGGCGTAGCCGCACCAGAGCCGGCCGAAGAGGGCGGTGACCAGGAACAGCGCCAGCGCCGCCATCACCAGCAGGCCAGTGATGAAGTAGACCTCCTGCGGCCAGAGCTGGATGCCAAAGAAGTAGAAGCGGCGCCCGAAGAAATCGACCAGCACCGCCTGGTCCGGCAGCGCGCCGGGGCGATGCCAGCGAATCCACGGGGTGACGTAGTAAATGCCCAGGGTGACGATCAGCAGCGCCCACTTGATCCGCCGCCACTGGCCATGGACCAGCTTCGGGTAGATCGGCGTACGCGGCTTGTAGAGGCCGCCGCCGGCGTCGCCGCGCTTGCGGGCGTGCGCGGCGGCCGATTCAGGCTCGCCCGCCGGCTTCTTCGGCCTCTTGTCGATGACGACGGTCATCTTGCGCTCGGCGTGCCACCCGACGGCGCCGCAGGGCCCGGCGCGGGAGCGGCGCCTGCGTCGCCGGCGGCATTGGCGTGAACATACACCGCCAGGGCCTTGATCGTCTCAGGCGAGAAGCGCGCTTCCCAGGTCGGCATGACGCCGTTGCGGCCGTTGAACAGCTGCGCCCGGATCGCGTCGCGGCCGGAGCCGTAGAGCCATTCGCCGTCGGTCAGGTTCGGGACGCCCTTGGCGCGGTCGCCGGTCCCGGCGGGGCCGTGGCAGGCGGCGCACTGGTCGGCGAAGGTCTGGCGCGCCCGCGCCACCGCCGCCGGGTTCGCCTTGCGGCCGGACAGGGCGACGACGTATTCGGTCAGGTCGTCGATCTGGGCGCTGTTCAGCATCTGGTCGCGGCCGAAGGCCGGCATCTGGGTCTGGCCGCGCGCGTTCGGGTGGCCCGAGCGGACGCCCACCTGGATGGTATGCTGGATCTCCTCGAGGCTGCCGCCCCAGAGCCAGACGTCGTCGCGCAGGTTGGGATAGCCCTTGCCGCCGCCGCCGCCCGCGCCGTGGCAGGTCGCGCAGTTGTCGCCGAACACCGACTGGCCGACCTGCAGGGCGTAGCGCTGCAGCTTCGGATCGGTCTCGATCTGCTCAAGCGACGCGGTCTTCAGCTGAACCAGCCCCCGGCCGCGGACGGCCGCCAGGTCGTTCAGCTCACCCGAGAGCGCCGCACGATCGGATTTCGCGAGCAGGCCGTGCGTGTAGCCCGTGATCCCGGGCCACGCCGGCATCAGGACCCAGTAGACGACGGCCCAGACGATGCAGCCGTACCATGTCCACAGCCACCAGCGCGGAAGCGGGGTGTCCAGTTCCTTGATCCCGTCCCACTCGTGGCCGGTGGTCTCGGTTCCGGAATGATCGTCGCGTTCGCGCTCAGTCATGGGGCGCCTCGTCCTCTTGAAGCGGGAGGTGGGCGAGGCGTTCGAACGCCTGCCGGTGGCGCGGCCAGAGCGCGTAGATCAGGCCGCCGAAGAACATCAGGCCGAAGAAAACGGTGCCGCCCTGCTGGGCGAACCGCGCCACGGCTTCGTAGGTGAGGCCGCTCATCGCAGGTTCTCCGGGTCTTCCGCCTTGTAGGTGCGGAAATCGACCATGGTGCCCAGCACCTGGAGGTAGGCGATCAGCGCGTCCATCTCGCTCAGGCGGTCCGGATTGCCGTCGAAGTCGCGCTGCTGGACCTTGGCGCCGTAGCGTTTCTTCAGGGCCGAGGTCTCGCCGGCGAAGGGATCGACCTGCATCTCCAGATCGGCCTTGGCGTTGGCGATCTGGTCCTTGCTGTAGGGCACGCCGACGGCGTGGAGCGCGGCCAGCCGCTGCTCGATCGCGTGGGTGTCCAGCTCGGTCTGCGCCAGGAACCGGTACGGCGGCATATTGGATTCAGGGACCACCGAGCGCGGGTTGCTGAGGTGATCGACGTGCCAGCTGTCGGAGTACTTGCCGCCGACGCGGGCCAGGTCCGGCCCCGTCCGCTTCGACCCCCACTGGAAGGGATGGTCGTACATGCTCTCGGCCGCCAGGCTGTAATGGCCGTAGCGCTCGACCTCGTCGCGCAGCGGGCGGATCATCTGCGAGTGGCAGACGTAGCAGCCCTCGCGGACGTAGATGTCGCGCCCCGCCTGCTCGAGCGGCGTGTAGGGCCGCACCCCGTCCACCTTCTCGATCGTGCTCTCCAGGTAGAAGAGCGGCGCGATCTCGACCAGGCCGCCGATCGAGACGACGATGATGATGCCGAGCACCAGGATGAGCGAATGACGCTCGAACTTCTCGTGACGTTTCCACATGGCGCGGGTCTCTACTCAGCCGCCATCAGGGCGGGCGCGGGCCCGGGTCCGCCCGCCTGCGCCTGGGCGGCGCGGGGCATGCGGATCGTGAGCCACAGATTGACGGACATGATCACCGCGCCGGCGAGGTACATGAGACCTCCCAGGGTGCGGATGACGTTCTCGACGTGCTTGGCCGACACGGTCTCGACGAAGGAGTTCGCGAGGTAGCCTTGCGGCGTGTATTCGCGCCACATCAGGCCCTCCATGATCCCGGAGACCCACATCGCGGCGATGTAGAGAAGGATGCCGGTGGTCGCGATCCAGAAGTGCCACTCGACGAGCGTGTCGGAGTAGAGGCGCTCTTTCTTCCACAGCCACGGGACCAGGCAGTAGATCGCGCCGAAGCTGATGAAGCCGACCCAGCCCAGGGCGCCGGAGTGCACGTGGCCGATGGTCCAGTCGGTGTAGTGCGACAGCGCATTGACCGCGCGGATCGACATCAGCGGGCCTTCGAAGGTCGCCATGCCGTAGAAGGCGATGGCCACCACCATCATGCGCACGACCGGGTCGGTGCGCAGCTTGTCCCAGGCGCCCGACAGCGTCATCAGGCCGTTGATCATGCCGCCCCAGCTGGGCATCCAGAGCATGATCGAGAACGTCATCCCCAGCGTCTGCGCCCACTGCGGCAGGGCCGTGTAGTGCAGGTGGTGCGGGCCGGCCCAGATGTAGATGAAGATCAGCGACCAGAAGTGGACGATCGACAGCCGGTACGAATAGACCGGGCGCTCCACCCGCTTGGGCACGAAGTAGTACATCATCGCCAGGAAGCCGGCGGTGAGGAAGAAGCCCACGGCGTTGTGGCCGTACCACCACTGGATCAGCGCGTCCTGCACGCCGGAGAAGGCCGAGTAGCTCTTGGCTTCCAGCAGGCCCACCGGGACCGCGGCGTTGTTCACCAGGTGCAGGATCGCGATGGTGACGATGAAGGCCAAGTAGAACCAGTTCGCCACATAGATGTGCGGCTCCTTGCGCTTCCAGAGCGTGCCCAGGAAGACCAGCAGGTAGGCGACCCAGACGATGGTCAGCCAGACGTCCACGTACCACTCGGGCTCGGCGTACTCACGGCTCTGGGTGATGCCGGCAAGGTAGCCCGTGGCCGCCAGGACGATGAACAGCTGGTAGCCCCAGAACACGAACCAGGGCGCGACGCCGCCCGCGAGGCGCGCCTTGCAGGTCCGCTGCACGACGTAGAAGGAGGTGCAGATCAAGGCGTTGCCGCCGAAGGCGAACACCACCGCCGAGGTGTGCAGCGGCCGCAGCCGGCCGAAGTTCAGCCAGGGCGCGTCGGGGAAGTAGAAGATGTCCGGCCAGCTCAACTGGGCGGCGGCCAATCCCCCGGCGGCGAGGCCGGCGATCGCCCAGAACATGGTGGCGATCACACCCGCCCGGATCACGCCGTCGGCGTAGCGGGTCGGGTCCGAGCGGAAGCGGTCGTGGCCCAGCCCCAGCGTCATCGCCAGGAAGCCGGCCAGAAAGGCGACCAGCATCGTCCAGCCGGCGAACCGGAACGACGGGTCCGGGCTCAGGGCGGTCGCGAGCAGCGCGCCGAGCGCGGCGAGCCCGGTGAAGGCGTAGAGGATGGCGGCGTCGAGCGGCGCGCCATCGGGTCGGGCTGTGGCCTGCGTCATGGAATCCACGGTGCGTTGAGAGACGTCCGGCTTTTGCGGGAGAATGCCGGCGGCGGCCTTGATATCGGTCAAGGCGGGCCGGCTGACGCCAGGTGATCCTGCGCGCATGCAGAAAAGAACGACGTCCAGGCGGCCGGGTCGGCCCTCCGAAGATCAGGCGTTCCGCCGCTTGGCCGCCCTGACCGGCGTCGTCTTCCTGGCGAGCGCAGCGCTGGCGGCCGAGCCGGCCGGCGCGCACATGCTTGCCCTGCACACAGTCTGCGGCGCCGGCGATGCCCCCCATTGTCTCTGGTGCTTCGGAGCGGCGGGTCTCGCCCTGGCGGGACTCGCCGCGTTCGCCGCCGCCCTCCATGACCGCCCCAGGCGCCCGGCGCGCGCGATCGCGAAGTTCCGGTGGTAAGGGCGGCCCCGGATCGGACGATCCGCAGCCTCGTCGCGCTGGAGAAATCGGCCTCGACCGCGCGGGTGCTGAACCTGGCGGCCACCCACCGAAAGCTCGTCGGCGACCGATCGCTGGAGGCGCAGCCGTTCTTCCAGAACCGGCTGCTGAACCACGGGATCCTGGTCAAGCACCGGCTGCGACCGCACGAACGCGAGTTCTTCACCCATCCGGTCAGCACCGTCACCAAGCTGCTCACGCCGATCGACGCGAGCGACCTGAAGGCCGGCGCGCGCGTGCTGATGGTCGGCCAGAAGGACTTCGACGAAGCGGCGGTCGAGACCTTCGGGGAGTCGCTCAAGCCCGGCGCGCGCGACCGGCAGGTGTTGGAGCTGATCGACGGCCTGCCGTCGCTGGACCCGTTCCTGCTGCGCGAGCACCTCAAGCGGAAGGGCTTCGAGCCGGCGCGCGCCTATTTTGCCATTACCGACGCCGACGTCGCACGGATGTACGATTTCGTCCGCGCCGAGGTGATGTCGCTGGTGACCCTGTCCGCGGGCCAGGGCGGCGGCGGCCAGGCGGCGTCGCGGCTTGTGGACAAGCTGCTGTCGAACGCCCCCGACGCCGGGTTCGAGCCGCTGAAGGAGACCCTGCGGCTCAGCGACAAGGACTATCAGGACGGCGTCTTCTGCTGGCGCGGCTTCCTCTACTACAAATGGGTCCTCCACGAGCTGACGCCGCGGCTGGCTCGGGTGATGGTCGACCTGGCCAGGATTCAGCCGCGGGGGCCCCAGACGACGGAAACCGCCAGCTACCTGCCCCCGGCGCGGCGGCGGATCGAGTCCGCGGTCACGACGGCGCTGGAAGGCGTCAACGACATGCTCGGCGTCTACGACAACGCCTACCGGTCACTGACCCTGGACGGCCAGCCGACGCGCTTCCGCGAGTTCCTGCTGGCCGCGCCCGACATGTTCACGGCGCTGGGCGAACAGTGCGGCGCCGTGCAGCACATCGTCAGCTTCTGGCTCTACCGGTTCCCGACCGGCCGTTCGGCGCCGACCAGCCCCGAGGAGCTGATGGACATCTTCCTGGACTTCGAGGACGGGCTCGTCTTCGTTCCGCCCCGGACTCTGCAGCTCGCCTGAGCCCGCGGGCATCGTACCTCAGTTTCGAATAATTTGAGGTGGATCAAAGCTGGTCCGGCCACCGCATGGGACGCCCCGCCTGCAGCCATTGGCTGCCAATCAAGGGGATAAGCCATGATCAGAAATCTCGGAGCCCTGGCGCTCGTCGCCGCCCTCGGGGCGGCGGGAACGGCCCAGGCGCAGGACTTCCAGCCCAAGGCGAAGGGCGATGTCGTGCTCAACGTGCGTGTCACCGACGTCACGCCCACCGGACGCGATCCGATCGTGACGCTGGCGGGGGCGCCGACCGGCCTGGAGTCCAAGGTCAGCTATGACGTCATGCCGACCGTCGGCGTGAGCTACTTCCTCACCGACAACGTCGCGGTCGAGGTGATCGCCGGCACGACGAAGCACACGGTGCGAGCCAAGGGTCCGGGCACGAACCTGAAGGTGAAGGACACCTGGGTGCTGCCGCCGGTCGTGACGCTGCAGTACCACTTCGCGCCCGCTGCGCGGGTGAGCCCCTATGTGGGCGCGGGCGTGAACTACATGCTGTTCTACGGCGGTTCGAACAAGAACGGGTTCAAGGTGAAGCTGGACGACGGCTTCGGCGCGGCGCTGCAGGCCGGCGTGGACATCGCCGCCAAGGACCGCTGGGCCATCAACCTCGACGCCAAGAAGGTGTTCTTCGAGACCGATGCCGTCGATCGCACCAAGGGGATCAAGAGCAAGGTGACCCTGAACCCCTGGGTCCTGTCCGCGGGCCTCGGCTACCGGTTCTGAGGCCGGCCAGGGCTTGATCCTGCGCAATGCCGCCCATCGGGCGGCGGCTAGCCTTCCCTGAACGGAAGGAGGAGGCGCGCATGAACAGGTTGCGGGGGAAGGTTGCCGTCGTCACCGGTGGCGCGCTCGGCCTGGGACGCGCCACCGCCCAGCGCATGGCCGAGGAGGGCTGCGCCGTCGCCGTCTGCGACATCCTGCTCTCGGACGCCAACGCCTTCGTCGACGAGCTGGTGGGCCGCGGTTTCGAGGCCTGCGTGTGGAAGCTCGACGTTTCCCGGGAGGACGACGTCGAACGGACCCTGGGCGACGTCGTAGAACGATTTGGCCGGATCGACATCCTGGTCAACAATGCGGGCGTCGCCGGCGCCAACAAGCCCACCGACCAGCTCACCGAAGCGGAGTGGGACCACGTCCATGCCGTCAACGTGAAGGGCGTGTTCTTCGCCACCAAGCACGCGATCCCGCACCTGCGCCGCGCCGGCGGGGGCAGCATCATCAACCTCGGTTCGATCTACGGCCTCGTCAGCGCGCCCGACGTGCCGGCCTACCACGCCTCCAAGGGCGCGGTCCGGCTCATGACCAAGACCGACGCGCTGCTCTATGCGCCCGAGAAGATTCGCGTGAACGCGATCCACCCGGGCTTTATCTGGACGCCGATGGTGGAAGGCTTCCTTGAGGACCAGGGCGACAACGCCACCCCGCGCAGCGCCCTCGATGCGCTGCATCCCCTTGGCCACGTCGGCGAGCCCGACGATATCGCCTGGGGCTGCGTCTACCTGGCCTCAGACGAAGCGAAGTTCATCACCGGCGCCGAGCTGGTGATCGACGGCGGCTACACGGCGCGGTGAGGCCCCAATGCCAATCTTCAACCTCGCCCTCCTCGTCCGCGCCCTGCTCGTCTGGCTGGTGATCATCGCCGCCGAGAGCGTCCACGGCGCCCTGCGTCGCCTGTTGCTCAGCCCGTCGGTGGACTTTGCGCTGCGGCAGGTCTCCGTCCTGGTGGGCGCTGCGATGATCTTCGCGATCACCTGGTTCTTCCTCGACTGGATGCGCATCCGCTCGACGCGCGGCGCGCTGGCCATCGGCGCCCTCTGGGCGGCGCTCACCGTCGGCTTCGAGCTGGCGCTGGGCCGGCTGACCGGCGTCGGGTGGGATCGCATCGCCGCCGACTACGATCTGCCGCACGGCGGCCTGATGGCGCTAGGGCTCGTGGCCATGGGGCTCACCCCCTGGGCGGTCCACCGTCTGCAGACCCGCCGCGCGTCGCGCCATGACATCCGCAAGTCACCCGGGAGCGCGCCATGAAGCACGCCGTCATCCTCGCCCATCCCTCTCGGAAGAGCCTGAACGCCGCGATCGCCCGCACCTACCGGGAGGCCGCGGAGCGACTGGGCCACCAGGTCGTCACGCGCGATCTCTACGCCATGCGCTTCGACCCCTGCCTGAAGGCCGCCGAGATCCCCGGCCCGAAGCCGCCCGTGTTCCGGCCCGACGTGCGGCGCGAGCGCGAGATGCTGGCCGACGTCGATGTGTTCGCCTTCGTCTATCCGTTCTGGTTCAACGCTCCGCCGGCCATCCTCAAGGGCTACGTCGACCGGGTGTTCGGCCTGGGCTTCGGTTTCCAGCCGGACTTCGGCGGGACGAAGCCGGGACTGGCCGGCCGCAAACTGATCAGCTTCACCACGTCCGGCGCGCCGGAGCAGTGGGTGCGCGACACCGGGGCGCTCAGCGCGCTGACGCGCCTCTTCGACAGCCATCTGGGCGGCGTCTGCGGTCTGACCGTGGTCGATCACGCGCACTACGGCGGCATGGTCTCCGGAATCAGCGAAGAGGCCTTCGCCGAGGTGATCGGCAAGGTGCGCACGACGGTGAGCGCCCACTTCCGCGCGCACCCCGCGCAGGCGCCCCATGGCGCCGCCGCGCCCTGACCCCTCTCACGAGCGCCGCGATCCCAGCAGGGCCGCGGCGACTTGCTGCTCGAAGCGGGGGATGTCGAGGGGCTTTCGCAGCACCGGGACCGCGCTGAACTCAGGCGCCACCCCCAGCCCGGCATAGCCGGTCACGAAGACGAACGGCGTGCCGTTGCGCTGCAGCGCCGCCGCCACCGGATAGACCATTTCTCCGCCCAGGTTCACGTCCAGCAGCGCGCCGGACAGGCCGCCGGCCTCGGCCAGCGGCAGCGCCTCGGCGACCGATCCGACCGGACCCACCACGTCGCAACCGAGATCGGCGAGCAGATCCTCGATCATCATCGCCACCAAGGGCTCGTCGTCCACCACCAGGATGCGGAGGCCCGAGAGGGCGGAGGCGCTCAAACGCCCGCCTCCCCTGCCAGCAGCGGGAACTCGAGGGTCGCTACGACGCCGGCCGGAGGGTAGTCCAGTTGCGCCGTCCCGCGCAGCCCGGCGGCCAGGCTCCGCTGGATCAGGCGGCTGCCGAAGCCCCCCCGGCTGGGCGGCGTCACCGGGGCCAGGCTCCGTTCGCGCCACGTCAGGCGCAGGCGCGGACCGGCGTCGTCGGCGATCACTTCCCAACGGACCACCAGGGCCCCGCCGTTGGAGAGCGCGCCGAACTTTGCGGCGTTGGTGGCGAGCTCGCCGATCACCATGCCCAGGGTTACCGAGCGGTTCGGGCCGAGCGTCACGCGCGGCCCCCATATCTCGAAGGCCGGGTCCGACGCGGCGTAGGGATTGACCTGTTCGCGCACGATGTCCTCGACGGCCGCGCCGGACCAGTCGTTGCGGGTCAGCACGTCATGGCTCTGCGAGAGCGCGGCGATGCGCGCGGTGAACGCCGCGCCGAACGCCTCGGGGCTCTGCGCCGCGCGCAGCGTCTGGACGACGATCGACTGGACGCTGGCGAGGGTGTTCTTCACGCGGTGGTTCAGTTCGCGCACCAGCAGGGACTGCCGTTCGTCGATCGCCTTGCGCGCCGACAGGTCACGCATCACGCTGGTCACCAGCAGGTCGCCGTGGCTGGCCAACGGGCTCAGGTTGGTCTCGATCGGGAACTCGGTTCCGTCCTTGCGGCGTCCGAACATGTCGTGGCCGTCACCCATCCGGCGCGTCGCGGGATTTTCCAGGTAGCGCTCCACGCGCCCGACATGCCGGGTCCGGAAGCGCTCGGGCATCAGCATGTCGATGGGCTGGCCAAGCATCTCGGCGCGGGCGTAGCCGAAAAGCCGTTCGGCCTCGGCGTTCAGCAGGGCGATCCGGCCGCCCGCGTCGGCGATGATGATGGCGTCCGGCGCCCCCTCGAGGAGGTCGCGGAAGCGGGCCTCGCTGACGCGGAGGTGCTCGACCAGCTCCTCGGCGCGGACCACCGCGGCCCGCGCCCTCGCATTCGAGCGCAGCAGGAAGGTGATCGCCGCGATGTCGGTCAGGCCCAGGCCCACGAACAGGGCCAACGCCCAGGGGCTCGCGCCCGCGAGCGCCGGGACGGGGCCCCAGACGCAGAACAGGGCCGCAAGGATGACGGCCAGCAGGCCCAGGCCTGGGCCGCACAGGAGGGCGACGAGGGTCACCGCCGACAGCAGCACGGCATAGACCGCGCCGTCGACCCAGGCCGGGAGCAGGATGGTCGTCAGCCCCGCCGTCAGCATCAACGCCAGCGCCAGACCTGCGCTGCCGAGGTGGCCCGTCCGCCTCGGCGGCAGCATGCCGTTGGTGCGGAGGACCTGGGCGGCGCGGCGAAGCAACGTCATGACCGCTTCTCGCCTTTGGAGCCGACGCGGCCTTGATCGCGATCAATCGCCCGCGGCTTCGCCGGCGTCCCCGAACGTCAGGACCGCCCCGGCCGGTTCGACCGGGGCGGTCCGTCCTCCAGTCCAGCGGCTTTTGGGGGGCTAACTGGGACCGGATCTCGATGCCCTAAGCTGGCGCGCGGGCGGTCAGGGCGCGCCTCGGGGATTTACCTCGGAGGTATGCGTTACGGCCCGCTCGGTCGGACGACGGGCCTCCGGCCAGCGACCGACAAGGACACAGCCCACCGCCATCGCGCCGGCCGCGAAGAAGCTCACGACCTCGACGACGCCGAACCAGACCCGCCGCAGGCGCACGAGCGTGCGCGGCCAGGGATGGCGGCGGGAACTCTGCGTGGCGGGCGGCTCAGGCATGACGCAAAGCCTGCGCCACATCTCGGGCCGCGCTTTGATCTATCTCAACGTCGCGCTGAGCGAGCCAGGCCGCCAGGCGGCGATCCCAGCCGTAGATGTCCGGATGGAAGCCCAGGCGGCCGTCGGGACCGGCCTCGACCGTCCGGTGCACGACGAACAGCGGGATCGGCCGAACCAGCGCCACCCGGCGCGTCTGCCGGGCCGCGATGGCCGCCGCGACCGTGTCGGGCGAGCCGCCTTGCGCGGAGAGCAGGGCCGCGGCCAATCCTGACGCGTTCTCCAACCGCATGCAGCCGTGGCTGAACGCGCGCACCGGGTTGGCGAACAGTCCCTTGCCCGGCGTGTCGTGCAGATAGACGCCGAACGGGCTCGGCAGGTCGAACTTCACGACCCCCAGCGAATTGAGCGGCCCAGGACGCTGCTGAAGGTGACCGTCCACCCAGCGGATTCCGAGGCTCGCCAGCATTCCGGGACGCTTGGCCTCCGCCGGCAGCAGCTCGCCGCGGGCGATCGACTCCGGCACGTTCCAGGGCGGGTTGAACACCACGGCCTCGAGCCGCGACACGAACATCGGCGTCGGATGCTTTGGCGAGCCCACGATGGCGCGCATGCCCAGCACCGGCGCGCCGCCGCGGAACAGCACCAGCGCCTGCGCGCCTGTGTCGACCTCGATCCGGTCCGCCGGCATCGCCGCGGGCAGCCAGCGCCAGCGTTCGAGATTGGCGTCGATCTGCCCGAGCCGCGCGGCCGCCGGGACCGCGAGTTCGCGCCGTGTGGCCTCGCCCAGGACGCCGTCGGCCGTCAGGGCGTGGCCCTCCTGGAACGCCGACAGCGCCTGCGCCAGGCCGGCGTCGAAGGCGGCGGCATCCGGTCCCTGGGCGATCGGGTAGCCTTCGGCCAGCAGGCGCGATCGAAGCGGCTCGACGGCGGTCGAGCGGTCGCCGGGGCGCAGCGTCGGCCCCGCCGGCAGGGTCGGCCAGCCGCCCGCGTCGGCCATCCGCGCGTAGGCGCCGCGCGCGGCCTGCAGGGCGCGATAGGCCGGCGACGACGGGGCGAGGTCGTCCGGCCACGTCGCCAGTCGGCCGGCGGCGCGCGCCGTGCGCAGCGCCTCGGCAAGGTCGCGCCGCGGCGGCGACAGACTCCAGAGCGGATCGAGTTCGGCCGGAGCCGTCACCCGCGCCGTCTCCGCCGCCCCGGCGGCGAGCATCCGCGCCACCAGCGTCGCATCGTCCAGGGCGGCCGCCTGCGGCGACGTCAGGCGCAGGGCCGCGGCCATGGCGGCGCGCTCCGCGCCCGTCAGGGCCCAGGCCTCGCCGCGGGCCGGGGCGGCGAATGCCGCCGCCGCGGCCGCCGCCAGGGCCAGGCCGAACCTGCGTCGGTTCATCCGGACGGCTCGGCGCAGCCCCGCGCGGCGCGCTGTCCCTTGAGGAAGCCGCGCCGCACCATCGCCGCTAGCAGGGTCTCCGCGGCGGCCTGATCGCGCGCGTGTGCGCCGCTCATCCGACGCACGACCCCGCGGAACGGCAGGCTGGCGGCGCCGGTGATGACGTCGCCGAGCAGGCCGGCGGCGCTTTCGCGCTCGGCGCCCGGCGCATCCACGTCGGGTCCGAGCCAACCGTCCAGCGCGGCGAGGTCTGCCCGCAACGCCGCGCAGTCCACCGGCGGCCGGTAGGGCTCCTCCGCCGCGGCGCGGAGGCCTGGGGGCAGCGTCCCCTGGACCACGCTGAGGTCGTGGAACGGCTGGGCCACCGCATCCCCCACGGGATCGCGCGGCGCGTTCGGATCTGCGGTTGTCGTGCAGCCCGACAGGGCGGCGAGGACGGCGATCGCCGACAGGGCGGCGACAGGGCGCCGGGATGGTGCTGGCGCGGGCATCGCGACCTCCTGGACGCAAAGGTTGTCCCGTCGGGCGCCGTTCGGCCGTGATCGAGATCAACCGCGCCGGGCTTGCGGCGGATCAAGCCGCCGGCCCGGCGATCCGCTAGGGTGGGGGCATGACGACACGCAACCTCGACGCGCTCTTCGCGCCCGACGCCATCGCGCTCATCGGGGCGAACGACCGACCGGGTTCGGTCGGCGAGGTGGTCGCCGCCAATTTGATCGCCGGCGGCTTCAAGGGCCGGCTGATGTTCGTCAATCCGCTGGGCGGCCGGATCCACGGCATCGAGGCCGCGACCTCGGTGGCCGCGCTCCCCGAAGCGCCGGATCTCGCGGTGATCGCCACCCCCGCGCCCGCCGTCGCCGGTCTTGTCGCCGAGCTCGGCGCGCGCGGTTGCCGCGCGGCGGTAGTCATCAGCGCGGGCTTCGAAGGCGACGACGACGCCAGCGCCGCGCGGCGCCAGGCGGTCCTGGACGCCGCACGCCCGCATCTGCTGCGGATCGTGGGTCCCAACTGCCTGGGCCTGCTCTCCCCCGCGCACGGCGTGAACGCCAGCTTCGCGCGCGGACGGCCGCCGGCCGGTTCGGTCGCGCTCGTCGCCCAGTCCGGCGCCGTCGCCGCCGCGGCCCTCGATTGGGCGCCGGCGCACGGCCTCGGCTTCTCCCACATCGTCACCCTCGGCGACTCGCTGGATGTGGACGTCGGCGACGTGCTCGACTTCCTGGGCCGCGATCCGGCGACGAGCGCGATCCTGCTCTACGTCGAGAGCCTACGGGACGCGCGAAAGTTCATGAGCGCCGGGCGCTTCGCGGCGCGCGCCAAGCCGGTGCTGCTGCTAAAAGGGGGCCGCAGCCCGGCGGGAGCCAAGGCGGCGTTCTCGCACACCCGGGCGCTGGCGGGGGCCGACGCGGTCTACGCGACCGCGTTCCGCCGCGCCGGAATCCTGCAGCTGGACGGCCTGGACGATCTGCTCGATGTGGCGCTCGCGGTCGCCGGCGATCACCGCCGGGCGCCCGAGACGTTGACCATCCTCACCAACGGCGGCGGGGCCGGTGTCCTGGCGACCGACGCGCTGGCGCGGGCCGGCGGGCGGCTGACGACGCTCTCGGCCGAGACGCAGGCGCAGCTTCGACAGCTGATGCCCGCCAGCGCCGCCAGCGCGAACCCGGTGGACATCCTGGGCGACGCCCAGCCGGGGCTCTATGCGCAAACGCTTGCGGTGCTGCTCGCGGCGCCCGAGGTGGAGGGTGTGCTCGCGATCAATTGTCCGACCGCGGTGGCCGACAGCGGGGCGGCGGCCGACGCGGTGATCGCGAGCGTCCAGGCGGCGCCCACGCCGAAAACGGTGCTGGCCGCCTGGCTCGGCGAAACCAGCGTCGCGGAGGGCCGCGACCGACTGAGCGACGCCGGCCTCCCCGCCTACGCCACCGCCGAGGCGGCAGTGCGCGCCTTCGCCCGGCTCGCCGACCTTCACCACCTCCGCGACCAGCTGCTGGAAGCGCCCGACGGGACCGAGGGCGTCGCCGACGCCGAGGTCGCGCGCCGCATCGTCGAGGCGGCGCTCGACGCCGGCCGCGACAGCCTGCAGCCGCTCGAGGTCCAGGCGGTGCTGCAGGCCTACGGAATCCAGGTCGTCGAGACCCGGTTCACCCGCACGCCGACGGCCGCCGGCGCCACCGCCGCGGCGCTCGGCGGCCCGGTGGCGCTGAAGATCGTCTCGCGAGAGGTGTCCCACAAATCCGACGTCGGGGGTGTCCAGCTCGGCCTTGCGGGCCGCGCCGCAACCGCGCGCGCCGCCCACGAGATGGCCGCGCGCCTCCATGCGGCCCGCCCCGACGCCCACCTGGACGGGTTCCTGCTGCAGCCGATGGTCTCGCGGCCGAAGGCGCAGGAGATCCTGGCCGGGCTGGTGCGCGACCCCACCTTCGGGCCGGTCATCGTGGTCGGCCACGGGGGCGTCGCCGTCGAAGTCCTGGCCGACCGGGCGCTGGCGCTGCCGCCACTCAACCGGACGCTCGCGCGCGACCTGATCGGCCGCACCCGTGTGGCGAGGCTGCTCGGCGGCTTCCGCGACCGCCCTGCGGCCGACCTCGACGCCCTCGCCGATGTCCTCGTCGCGCTCGGGCGCATCGCGACGGATCTGCCGCAGATCGCCGAGCTCGACCTCAATCCGATGCTCTGCGACGCCAACGGCGCCCTGGCGCTCGACGCGCGGATCGCGGTGCGCCGGCCGGACGCCACGACGGCGCGCACCGCCATCCTGCCTTACCCCGCGCACCTGCGCCGCCCCGTCGAGGTCCGCGGCGAAGCGCTCACGCTGCGTCCGATCCGCCCGACGGACACGGCGAAGCTGATCGAGATGATCGATCGCTGCACGCCCGAGGATCGCCGGCTGCGGTTCTGCAGCGGTATGCAGCACCTCAACCCGGCCCTCGCGCGCCAGCTCTGCCAGATCGACTACGACCGGCACATGGCGCTGCTGCTGGAGACGGCCGCCGGCGACATCCTGGGCGTCGGGCGGCTGGTGACGGATCCGGAGGGCGAGAGCGCCGAGTTCGCCCTGATCGTGCGCAGCGACCGGCAGGAACAGGGCCTCGGCCGCATGCTGCTGCAGGCGGTCCTGGACTACGGCCGTGCGCGCGGCCTGGCCCAGGTCTGGGGTGACGTGGCGGCCGAAAACCCACGGATGCTCGAGATGAGTCGCGCCTTCGGCTTCACCGCCAGCCGCGGCGAGGCCGATCTCGGTCGGCTGCGAGTGACGAAACAGCTCGAGCCGCTCGGCGAGGCGACCGCGCCTTGACCGCGATCAAGGCGCGCGCCCGGCGCCTGCCGTCCTTGTGACGCCCAGATCCGCCAAGGAGGTCCAGATGGATACGGTCCACGCCGAGCTTGCCGCCGCGCCGCCGGCGACGATCGACCCGCACGATACGGTCATCCAGGAGATGGACCACCGGATCAGGAACCACCTGCAGATCCTGGCGTCCTACGCGCGCACCGCCAGCCGCCGCCGCGGCCTGACGGTCGGCGAGCTGGCCGAGGACCCGGCCGACAAGCTGAGCGCCATCGCCGGCGCCCACGACGCCCTCTACCACGCCGGCGGCCAGGGCTTCGGGCTGGCGCGTCCGTTCCTGCAGACGCTCGTCGCCGCGTTCGCCGGGGCCGAGCCGCGCATCCACATCGCCTGCGACCCGGGCCTGCAACTTCCAGCCGCGGAACTCGCGCCGTTGGGCATGATCATCAGCGAAGCCATCTCGAACGCCCTGAAGTACGCCTTCCCCGAGGGGCGCGAGGGCGACATCTGGCTCAGCCTGTCCGAGGCGGACGGCCGGGTCACGCTGGTGATCCGCGACAACGGGATCGGGATGCCCGACCTGGACCACGCCCGCAACAGCGGCCGTGGGCTCATCGAAGCGCTGGCCCGCCAACTCGGCGGCGGCGCGCGCCTGGGCAGCACGTTCTTCGGCGGCGCCGAGGTGAAGGTCACGTTCCCGCACAGCCACTGAGAGGCCCGTCGGGCTTCGGGGATCGCGGCCGGGCCTCCCTCACGGGTGGGAGGCCCGGTCCAAGTGACTTGATCCGCCGCCGTCGTCCGCGTGTCGCGGCTTTGGACGCGATGGGCAAGCTCCGCTGGGGACCCGGCCCTGCTCCCCCGCTTGTCGGGAGCGATCGGAGCCCTTCCAACCTAGGACGCCCCGCCTACGCCGCTTTGCGCGATGTCAAAGCCGTCGGCCGTGCGCTCCCGATTCTCCCTACGGCGTGAGCACGGCCGCGCCGGTGAACGCGCCCGCCCGCAGGTCGTCCAGCGCCCGGTTGGCGTCGCGCAGGCCGTAGGTCTTCACGTGTGGCCGAACCCCCGCCGCCGCGGCCAGCGGCAGGTAGTCGCGCGCGTCCTGGCGGGTGAGGTTGGCCACCGACAGCAGCCGCCGCTCCTCCCACAGCAAGGCGTAGGGGAAGGCCGGAATGTCGCTCATGTGGATTCCGCCGCAGACGACGGTGCCGCCCTTGCGCACGGCGGCCAGGGCGAGCGGGACGAGGCCGCCCACCGGGGCGAACAGGATCGCAGCGTCCAGCGGCTCCGGCGGGGCCTGGCCGGAGCCGCCGGCCCAGACGCAGCCCAGCTGGCGCGCCAAGGCCTGCGCGGCGGCGTCGCCGTCGCGGGTGAAGGCGTAGACCGCCTGGCCCTCATGCACCGCCAGCTGCGCCAGGAGATGCGCGGCGGCGCCGAAGCCGTAGAGGCCGAGCCGGCGCACCGGCCGGGCCTCCGCCGCGAGCCGCCAGGCGCGGAAGCCGATGAGCCCGGCGCAGAGCAGCGGCGCGGCCTGGGCGTCCGAAAGGCCGTCCGGCAACGGGAAGCAATAGTCGGCGCGGGCGACCACCGTATCGGCGTAGCCGCCGTCCCGCGTCCAGCCGGTGAACTCCGGCGCATCGCAAAGGTTCTCGCGGCCTTCCCGGCAATAGGGACAGGTTCCGCAGGTTCCGCCCAGCCAGGGCACGCCACGACGCTCGCCCAGCGCCACGCCTGTCACGCCGGGGCCGACCGCCTCGACGCGACCGACGATCTCATGCCCCGGAATAACGGCGCCGTGCGTCGCCAGGTCGCCGTCGGCCACGTGCAGGTCGGTGCGGCAGACGCCGCAGGCGCCGACCCGAAGCCGGACCTCGCCGGGACCCGGTTCAGGGTCGGGGCGAACTTCCGCGACCAGCGGCGTCCGGGGCCGGCGCAGGACCATGCCCAGCATGCGGCGTCTCCTTCAGGCGCTCGCGCGCCTCAGTGCGAGACAAGCATGGGTACCGGTGAATGCGCCAGCATGTGGCGGCTGACGCCGCCCAGGACGAACTCCTGGAACCGCGGGCGGCCGTAGAGGCCCATCACCACCAAGTCGGCATTTTGCGACTTCACCTGGCGCAGCAGGATCTCGCCGGCCGAGCCGTCGCCGCTGGGATCGACGATGACGTTGGCCGCGATCCCGTGATGCTCCAGCAGTCGTTGCAGGCCACCGTCCGGCCCGCCCTCGCCCACCACCAGGACATGCAACTCCTCGGCCTCGGCGATCAGCGGCCAGGCGTCGCGCAGGGCGCGGCTCGCCTCGCGCCCGCCATTCCAGGCCACCAGGATGCGCTTGCCGAACGACGGTGCGAAGTCGGCCTCGGGCGTGACCAGCACCGGGCCGCCGCAGGCCAGCGCCAACTGCGCCGCCTCGACCCGGTCGCGGCCCAGGCAGACTGTGGCGGCGCGCGGGACGACCAGCAGGTCGGACCGGCGGGCTGCCGCCACCAGGCGGGCCCTGGTGTCGCCGGTGAGCACGCGCCATTCGCTGGTCGCGCCCACCTCGCCGGCCGCCGCTTCGAAACGCAGGCGGGCGGCCTCGCCCCGGCTCTCGAGCGTCGCGGCATGGGTCTTCATCACCTCGGCGACGAGCTCGGGGGTGAAGGTCATGTAGGATTCGTCGGTCAGGAACTCCGGCGGCACGTCGTTGGCCAGGAACGCCCCGGTCAGGTGCGCCCGGAAGCGCCTTGCCAGGTCCGCGGCGGCGCGCAGCCGATGCACGGAGGCGGGGGTTTCGTCCGTCTGGACGAGGATGTCGCGAATGCTCATGGCGGGCTCCTTCAAGCCCCGACGATCCGCCTCGCGCCGGCGGTCCGCCTTGACCCTTATCAAGCCGCGATCACGCCTGCCCCTGGGCCACGACCGCCAGCCGGGGCGGATGGACGGCGTCCACGCGCACCTGCGTCACGTGGCCGAAGCCCCGGCGGTAGTCGAGCACGCCGATCGCCTCCGGCGTGACGGCGAACAGCGCCAGATCGGCGTCCCCTGTTACGTACTGCGCGATCTCGCTGAACTTCTGCGCAAACAGCAGGCCTACGCGGTCCTGGGCCTCGCCGGGCGGCACGGCGCGGGCCCGTCCGCGGATCGAAAGCCCGCGGATCTCGCCCCAGTCGCGGTACGGCAGGGTGATGGTCAGCGCCACCCGCTCGTCGCCCGCCAGGTTACGGGCCTTCCGCGAGGCCGGCGAGCAGCCGAAGTAGATCGTCAGGCCGTCGCTGGCATAGCTGACCACGACGGCGTGCGGCGCGCCGTCCGGCTCGAGGGTCGCCAGGGTGAGGTCACGGCCTTCGGCGAGGACGGCCAGGATGTCGGCTTCGAGCGGCTGGGACATGAGACCTCCGGGGCGGGGCGTCATCGTGGGCGCCCCGGCGCGACGCGCGCCTTGCGCGAGGTCAAAGCTGCGCGGGGCCGGCGGAGATCGCCCGCCCCTGGCCCACTTGCGTCAGATCAAGGCCGCCGGCCCGCCCGACACACCAGGGTGCGCCCATGCCTGCCTCGATCCTCCCTCGCCTCCGCGCCTGCTACGCCACGGTGGCGCGTGACCTGCTCTCGCCCCTGCTGGCCCTGATCGACGAGGCCGAGCGCACCTTCGGCGGCGACCTGGAGAAGTTCCACATCCTGCTGGCCGTGGCCCTGCGCAGCGCCGAGCACCCGGACTGGGCGGCCGGGCGGGCCGAGACGGACCCTGGCGACGAACTGCCCAGCCTCTGGACCAACGTCCATTCCATCGCGCTCTCGGTCGGCATCCCGGAGGAGACCGTGCGCCGCAAGGTCCGCGCCCTGGTGGCGCAGGGTTGGCTGGAGCGGTCCGACCACTCGCTGCGCTATACCCGCAAGGCCGCCGAGGAGATGGCGCCGATCCGCGACGCGCTGATGCGGCTCGCCGCGGCCAACTTCCGCACGGTGTCCGCCGTCTTGTCGGAGGGCGGCGCCTAGCCGGCCAGCCAACCCAGGGCCACCGCCGCCGCAAGCCCCAGCAGGCAAAGAACGCCCACGATCAGCGCCACCGACTCGATGGGCGGCCTTCGTCGCTTCGCCACGCCGTGCGCCTCGCGGACCGACCCCCGCGCCGGCCCGGGGAGGTTTCACCCGTTCGCGGCGGACGCCACGGGCCTGAGGGCTCAAATTGGTGGATGTGGTTTCAGCGGCGGCCACGACCGCTGAAGGCCCGCGTGCGGACGAGCCGCCCCGGCCCCCAGACGAGCACCACGACCAGCGCCGCCAGTGCGGTGAGCCCGTAGCCGACGGCCTGATAGGCCGGATCGTAGTGCGTCCCGGCGCCGGGATAGGCCACCGATCGCCCGACGTTGAGCAGGGTGTGGAAGACGACTGCGGCGGCCACGCATCGGCCGGTGTTGTTGTAGAGCCAGGTCATCAGGATCCGCAGGGCGATGGCCCCGGGAAACCAGACCGCGAGGTCGCCGAGGCCGCCCCCGATCTGCAGGATCGATGGGATATGTCCCAGCCACCAGGGGACCGCGATGATCAGGCTGGCGCCGAGCGCCCCGTAGCGCGACTGCAGGGGATCGGTGAGGTAACCCGTCCAGCCGGCCTCCTCCCCGATCGCCAGCACGAACATGATCGGGGCCAGGATCGCCAGGCGAAGCGGGTGGACCTCGGTGACGCCGGCATGCCCCGCCAGGCGCAGGACCACGACGGTCAGCACATCGAGCAGCGGCGCCAACAGGACGACCGGCAGCACCCAGACGGTCTGTGTGAGCCTGCGGAAATCGACGGCGCGCCGGACGTACGCCGCCAGGCCGCTCGGCCCCTCGGTCCGGGCGACCAGGATCGCGCCGGCGGTCAGCGGCGTAAACGCCAGCAACAGGTCCGTGACCGGAATCTTCAGGCTCCCGACGACCCCGACGAACGCGCTCAGGGCCCAGATCGGAACCGCCAGCCCCAGCAGCAGCGCCAGGAACGCCCACGGAGACCTTCCGGCAGGCGGAGGACTTGCCATCGCCGGATAGGGGCCGGGCGTCAGGCCGCCGCCGCTTCCCCGGCCTGGCCGATCAGCCAGGCCAGTTGCGCGCCGTATCCGGCCCGCGCCGCCTGGAAGACCGGGAACGGGAACCGCATCTGCGCGCCTGCCAGGAGCGCCTGCAGCATCTCCAGGTGGGCCGCCCAGCCGGCGGCCGAGCGCGCGACGTCGTCCGTCCTGGGCAGCGTCAGCGTCAGGGCCAGCAGGGTCAGCGGCCCCATGGGCTCCAGGGTCCACAGCAGCGGGCGCAGCGGCTCGCCCGGGCCGCTCCAGGAGTACTCCAGCCGGTGCTCCGGCTCGACCGAGATCACCGGGCTGTCGATCACGATGCCGCTGTCGACGAAGTCGAGCCGGGCGCGGCCGCCGGCCGCCAGCTCGATCGACCCCGGCGCCAGCCACTGCGCCAGGCGGGCGGAGTCGGTCAGCGCCGCCCAGACCTCATGGACCGGGTTGTCCAGGGTGACCGCGAAACGGGTCGTCACCGTGTCGGCGTCGAGCGTGAATCCTGCGTGGGCATAGGTCGGATCGGGCATGGTCGGTCTCCGGCGTGAAGGTCTCCGAGGATCAGGCGGCGATCACCGCGCCGCCGCGCATCAGGGGCGCCTCGAGCGTCGCCCATTCGATCTGGCCGTCGTGCTTGAGGTTCTCGAACTGCAGGACGCCCAGGGCTTCGAACTTCGGGCGGATGGCGTCGGTCAGCAGGCCGATGCGCTTCAGGTTGGGGATCATCCGCTCGAACAGGAAGGTGCGGAACGCGCGACCGCCCTGGGTAGCGTTGTTGATCTCGATCGCCTCGGCCTCGGTGAAGCCGAACTCCTGGGCGACGTTGGTCGACACCAGCCGATCGCGCATCACCACGCAGGCCTCGTAGGCGAACTGGGCGCGCTCCTCGATCTGGTCCTGCGGCAGAGCCCGGATCCAGTCCTCCAGGTAGTTCACGCCGAACGCCACGTGGCGGCCCTCGTCGCGCATGACCAAGCCCGCGATGTCGCGCAACAGCGGATCGTCGGTGGTCTGGTGGATGGTCTGGAAGGCGGCCAGGGCCAGACCCTCGATGAGGATCTGCATGCCGATGAACTTCAGGTCCCAGCGCGGATCGGTCAGCACCTTGTCCAGCAGGAACTTCAGGCTCGGGTTGATCGGGTAGATCATCCGGCAGCGCTGCATCAGGTACTTGTGGAACACCTCGACATGGCGCGCCTCGTCGAAGGTCTGCGAGGCCGCGTAGAGCTTGGCGTCATGGGTCGGCGCGCAGCTGACCAGCTGCGAGGCCACCATCAACGCCCCCTGCTCGCCATGGAGGAACTGCGAGAGCGTCTGGGCGCTGGAACGGTGGCTGAAGTCGCGCTTCTGGGCCGGCGTGAGCGCCTCCCATTTCGGGTGGCCCGCATAGCCCTCCGGCCCCTCGCTGACGTGGTCCTCGGGACGCGCCGGCGGCGGTTGGTTCCAATCGACGTCGAGTTCGGTGTTCCAATTGAACCGCTTGCCCAGCTCATAGAGCCGGCGGATCTTGGAATTGGCGGTCTCGTAGTCCCAGTTGTAGGAGCCGGTCAGCGGCGTGCTGAAAATCTCGCGGATCACCTCGACGTCGTGATCGCTGAGCCGCGCGGAGAGGTCCGCCTCGTCGAAGTACTGCACCGCGGTCGGCGGCCCTTTCACTTCATGGACCTGCAGCATCGGCGCGTCTCCTTCGGGTCTTGTTCCGGCTCTCCCGGTTGCCTGCATCCTAAAAGATGACGCCGCCGTCACCTTTGATATCGATCAACCCGAAAACCGCGGCGCGAGCCGGCCCCGACTGAGGATCACGATCAGGGTCGCGACCACGGCCATGACGACGCCGGAGACCGCCGGATCCTCGAAGGATCCGCTCACGGGATAGAGCTGCCACGTCAGGTTCTGGCTCATGTGGTACAGGCAGACGATCAGGACGCTGCCGCCCGCGCCGTTGAACAGCCAGACCATGATCACCCGGGTGGCGATCGTGCCGAGCGACCACCAGGCGATCCAGGCGACGCTGCGGTGCGCCTGGGCCAGCGGCACGAAATGGATCACGGCCCAGACGACGCCGATGAGCAGCGCGGCCCTGAGCGCGCCCAGCCTGTCCTGCAGGGGCGGCAGCGCATAGGCGGACCACCCCAGTTCCTCGGCGGCCGCGCCGATGAAGAAGAACACCGACAGGCCGGCCGCTTCGCCCAGGTGGATCTCCGGCGCCGGGATCGGGACGCCCTGCGCGCGCTGGACGGCGAACTCGGCGAGGCGCATCGCCGGCAACAGCAGCAGGGCCGGCGCGAACCAGAGTGGGCTCGGCAAGCGGCCGGCGTCGAACACGCGCCCCAGGAGGCGTCCCGCGCCGCAAGGGCCCGAGGCCCGCCACACCAGGATGAGCGCCGCGAGACCGGGACAGACCGCCATCAGCGCCGCGATCGGCAGGCGCGGCAGCATCTCGAGCCCGGTCGCCGCCCCAAGCGCCCAGAACGGCAGCGCCAGCAGATAGGTCAGGACGAAAAATGCGAGGGGCCGGGGAGCAGGCATCGCTGGACGTTGCGTTGCGGGTCGAAAAGCCAAACCGCCGCGCGCTATGGCCCCTTGCGTTTTTCGGGGGCCGGCTTGGCCAGGCTCTCGATATAGGCGACGAGGTCCGCGGCCTGCCCCGGGTCCAGTTGGACCGGCGGCATCCCGTAGTGGCCCGAGCGGGCCAGGTCCGCCACGCGGCCTTCGATGCCCGCGGTGTGCCGCATCTCCAGGGTCGCGAACGCCGGTGCGCGCGGCGCGGCGCTGGCGTCGCCCGGCTTCACCGCATGGCACGCCGAGCACGCCGCCTCGGCGACCCGGCGCCCGCGGAAAGCCGGATCCGCGTCCTTCGAGCGGGTCGACGCGCAGGCCGCCAGCGAGGCGGCGAGCAACAGCGCCATGGCGATACGCATCGGCTCGTCCCTCCAACCTGCAAAGGCGGATTCAGCGAGACCCTAGGGCTTGCGGACCGCCACGCGTTTGCGCTCGCGCAAACCATGGGCCTTGCGCCGGCCAGGTGGTGCGGGCGGCCGGGGTCGAACCGGCACGAGCCTCTCGGCCCTACGGATTTTCGTACCACTTCGGCTTTCGCCGCCGCCCCGTTTCCCGAGGGAACCGAGGCGTTCGTGGTCTGGACTATCCCTTCGCCGTGGCCCGAAGGCGTTAGGCGCCGCCCGTCTAGTCTCTACACCTTCCCCGGAAGCGGACCTCCAGGGCTTGGCTCGGGATCGCCAGATCAGAGGGTTCCCCGAGTTTGAGCGGTTCTACGTCCGGGATTTCCCCCGGCGCACTCAAGGCTCTCGCCCAAGTCCGTTGCGTCTACCAATTTCGCCACGCCCGCGTGGTCTGTTCCGAGTGCCACAGTCCTCCGGCGCGCGTCCACGCCAAACCGCCGCGCCAACGCGCCACGCCGGCGTTGATGTGCGTCAAATGACTTGACGCTTCTCCAGGGCAATGTGGCGTCCGTACAAGGGAGACGACCATGGACGGCTCGACCGGAACCCCCGCCGCTGGCCCCAACCACGTTGACGTGCTGATCGTCGGCGCCGGCATTTCCGGGATCGGCGCGGCCTATCACCTGCGCGAGCAGTGCCCGGGCAAGACGTTCGTCGTGCTGGACGCGCTGGAGGACTTCGGCGGCACCTGGCGCACCCACCGCTATCCGGGGATCCGGTCCGACAGTGATCTCTACACCTTCGGCTACCGCTTCAAGCCGTGGACCGGGACGCCGATCGCGACCGCCGAAGAGATCCTGCGCTACATGGGAGAGGTCATCGACGAGAACGACCTCGCCCCGCACATCCGCTACCACCACCGGATCCTGAGCGCCGACTGGGACAGCGGCGCGGCGCTGTGGACGGTGCTGGCCGAACGCACCGACATCGGCCAGCAGGTGCGGTTCACCGCGAACTTCCTTTGGATGTGCCAGGGCTACTACAAGCACGAGCGCGGCTACACGCCCGACTGGCCGAACATGGACGCCTATAAGGGCCGCATCGTCCACCCGCAAACCTGGCCGGACGACGTCGATTATCGGAACAAGAAGGTGCTGCTGATCGGCTCCGGCGCCACGGCGGCCACCCTGCTGCCGGCCATCGCCGACGACTGCGCGCATGTGACCCTGCTGCAGCGCTCGCCGACCTATTTCATCCCCGGCCGCAACGCCAACGACATCGCCGACACGCTCAACGCGCTGGAGATCGACCCGGCGTGGACCCACGAGATCGTCCGCCGGCAGATCCTCAAGGACCAGGACGCCTTCACCCAGCGGGCGTTCGAGGAGCCGCAGGCCGTGAAGCAGGAGCTGCTGGCCGGCGTCAGCGCCTTCGTCGGGCCCGAGGTGACGGAAAAGCACTTCACGCCGCGCTACCTGCCCTGGCGCCAACGCATCGCCTTCGTGCCGGACGGGGACCTCTTCCAGAGCGTGCTCAAGGGCAAGGCCTCGATCGTCGACGGCGAGATCGAGACCTTCACTCCGACCGGCGTGCGCCTGACCAGCGGCGAGACGCTGGACGCGGACCTGATCATCACCGCGACCGGTTTCGACATCAGTGTGCTGGGCGAGATTTCCTTCGCCGTGGACGGCCGCCCGGTCGACCCGGCGCAGACGGTCACCTATCGCGGCATGATGTTCACCGGCCTGCCGAACCTGGCCTGGATCTTCGGCTACTTCCGGGCCAGCTGGACGCTGCGGGTCGACCTGGTCGCCGACTTCATCTGCCGCCTGCTCAACCACATGGACGCGCACGGCCAGCGCAAGGTCGAGGTGGTGCTGCGCCCGCAGGACGAAGGCATGCCCCGCCATTCCTGGGTCGACGCCGAGAACTTCAACCCGGGCTACCTGCTGCGCGGCGGCGAACGCCTGCCCCGCCGCGGCGAGGCGCCCGAGTGGCGCCACACCCAGGACTACTGGGCGGAGCGCAAGGCCCTGCCGAGCATCGACCTGGCGGGACCCGAGTTCGCTTACGACCGTTCGGGCGGGGTCGGCCAGCCGGCGGCCGATCGGGCCTACGCGGAAACCTGAGCCGGGCAGCGCCCGGCTATCCCGGGTGGGAGAACAGCTGGGCCTCTGTCATGCGCCGCATGAGCCGCCGCATGTTGCGGCGGTTCACCTCGAGCCAGGCCGCGTTGGCCGGGCCCATGAAGCGTTCTGCCGGAACGACGACGCCGCCCTGCACCCGGACGCACCAGCCGGCCTTCTCCAGCCCGACGACGCGGCGACGCACGGTCTCGTATGGCAGGCCCAGTCCGTCGGCGAGGGCGATGACGCTGACGGGCCGCCGTTCGGTGTCCGGCGGCGGGCCGACCGGCGCGGTCTCGGCGGTGCGGCCGCGCACGTCGAGATGCGCCACGTTCGACTGGGTGATTGCCAGCAGGATGATGGCGCCCAGCAGGTCGCCCTCGGCGCTTTGGGCCAGGAGCGAGACCGTTTGCAGGAAGTATTCCCCGCCGATTCGGGCGGCGAGACGGCCGGAGGCATCCCTGCGAGCACGATGAAGGGAATCGGGCATGCCCCTAAGGAACGGCGTTACGGCCGCGCCCGCAAGGCTCCGGCCGGCTAGATCCGCGCGCGCCGGCGCGCGCCGGTGTCCAGGAGAAATTCCAGCTCAACGATCCGGCGAAGCGTCTGGAGGTCCGCGCGGACCATGGCGCCGACCTCGGCGGCGAGATGCTCGAGTTCCGCCGCCACGACGTGCGCCGCGGCGATCTCGGCCTCGGCTTCGGCTACCTTGATCCCCAGTTCCGCCCTGCGCTCGCGGCGGGCCGCCAGCATCAGTTTCAGCGTCGTCAGCTCATCCTCGATCCGCGTCAGCAACTCGTGCGGGATCGCTCCGACCGCGGCCGCGTCCACGCTACAGCACCCGGGAAAGCGGGGCGTCGGCCTGGATCGCGCCGGTCTGCGGAGGCCTGCGGTCCGCGTCGGGCGTCATCCGACCGACGAGCCCGATCAGCAGCGCCGTGGCGACCAAGCCGAGGGCGGTGGCCACCAGAAAGCCTACCCGCCCCCACCGGCCGGGGCAGATCACCATGCGCAAATCGCCGCTGTCCATGCCCAGCTAATACCGTCGGTCTGGAGATCGACGTTTGTTGGACTCCCCATTTTGGGGAGCCAAGTTCGGCGCATGCGATTTCGGGGAACGTCACGCCGCCCCCGGGGTTTGGACGGGGATACCCCAGTCCGTTTCCGAGGCGTCGCCATGTATGTCCTGCCCGAGTTGCCCTTTGCCTATGACGCGCTGGTCCCGCTGATTTCGCGTGACACGCTGCAGACCCATCACGACAAGCACCACAAGGCCTACGTCGAGAAGACCAACACCCTCGCCGCCAAGGCCGGGTTGGCCGATCGGCCGCTGGAGGAGGTGGTCCGCGAAGCGCACAAGCGGGGCGACAAGCCGCTGTTCAACAACGCCGCCCAGGCCTGGAACCACGCGTTCTTCTGGCAATCGATGCGGCCGGCGGGCGGCGCGAAACCGGCCGGCGACCTCGCCGAGGCGATCCGGCAATTCGGCGGACTGGAGGCGCTGCGGGACGCCTTCATCGAGGAGGGCTTCGGCCACTTCGCCTCGGGCTGGGTTTGGATCGTCACCGGCTCGGAGGGCCTGAAGGTGATCTCGACGCATGACGCCGAGGACAGCCTGGTCCGCGAGGGGCTGTTCCCGCTGCTGGTCTGCGACCTGTGGGAGCACGCCTACTACCTGGACTACAAGAACGACCGGAAGGCGTTCCTGGAACGCTGGTTCGAGAGCCTGGCCAACTGGGACTTCGCCGCCGCGCAGCTGGCGGCCAGCGACGGCCGGGGCGACGGCTTCCGCTATCCCGCGCCGAAGGGCGACCCGGACCGCGACGCCGACCTCAGCGAGACGATCCGGCCCAGCCTCTAGCCGCCGCTAGTTGACGAACACCCGGCGCGTCCACTTCTCGGAATAGCGGCCGTCCTTGTAGCAGGCAGCTTCGCGCTGGTTGCAGCGGACGCCGTCGGCCGGGCTGAACGTGCCGCGCCGGTCCCAGTCGCGCCGATCCCGGTCGCGATCGCGGTCGTGGTCCTTGTCCGAGTTGGCCGCGATCGCCCCCACGATGATCGCGCCCAGCACCAGCCCAGCGATGGCGGCGCTGTTGTCCTTCTTCTTGTTGTTGGGGTCGGCGACGGGGCGCACGTCGCGCACGTCCAGGGCGTAGGTCGCGCCACTGCGGGAACTGTAGGTGCAGCCGTAGCTGAACCGCGCCGCGCCGCCGTTGCGGTCCTGGAACTCGCCCTTGCCGGTCACCTGGGTCTCGTCCCGCCCGGCCGGCGCCGGGATCCGGTCCACCAGCACAACCTCGTAGGCCTGGGGATAGCGGTTCTCCACCTCGCCCTGCACCGCCCGGCTGCAGGCCTCCACGGCGTAGCGGTCCCCGCGCGGCTGGGCTGCGGCGGTCACGGGCAGCGCGCCCCGGACGGCGATCGCGGCGATCATGAGCGGCGTCAGCGTACGCATTCCCGGCCTTCCCTGCAGATTTTCGCCGAGTGTGGGCCACCAGCTTGGCTGTGGGAAGTCGCCGGCCGTGTCGCCGTCGCTTGACCTCCCGAGCGGCGGGCGGCAAGGCCGGGCGATGATCCTCACCCTCTCCTGCGACGACCGCCCCGGCATCGTGGCCCGGGTCTCGGCGCTGCTGTTCGAGCGCGGCGCCAACATCCTCGACGCCCAGCAGTACGACGACCAGGAGACCGGCCGCTTCTTCATGCGCGTGGTGTTCGACCCGGGCGCCGCGGACGCCGAGGCGTGGCGCACAGCCTTCGAGCCGCTGGCGCAGACCTACGCGATGACCTGGACCCTGCGTGGGCGCAGGGAGCGCCGTCGCGTGATGATCCTGGCCTCGCAGACCGACCACTGCCTGGCCGACCTGATCTGGCGCTGGCGGCAGGGCGAGCTGCCGGTGGACATCACCGCGGTGGTCTCCAACCACCCGGCCTCGACGTTTCCACACACGGACCTGCAGGGCATCGCCTTCCGCCACCTGCCCGTGACGCCCGAGACCAAGGCCGCTCAGGAGAGCGCGTTGCTGAAGCTGATCGCCGACACCGGGACCGAACTGGTCGTCCTCGCCCGCTACATGCAGGTGCTGTCGGCCGATCTCGCCGGCCAGCTCGAAGGCCGCTGCATCAACATCCACCACTCGTTCCTGCCCGGCTTCAAAGGCGCGCGCCCCTATCACCAGGCCCACGGCCGCGGGGTGAAAGTGATCGGCGCCACCGCCCACTACGTCACCGCCGACCTCGACGAAGGCCCGATCATCGAGCAGGACGTCGAGCGCATCAGCCACCGCGACACCCCCGCCGCCCTGGTCCGCAAGGGCCGCGACATCGAGCGCCGCGTGCTGGCCCGCGCGGTCCGCTGGCACATCGAGGACCGGGTGCTGCTGAACGGCCGCAAGACCGTGGTATTCACCGACTAGATGACCCGCCTGGCCCTGGTGATGATCGCGCGCGACGAGGCCCACGCCATCGGCCGCGCGCTGGCGAGCGCCCGGGCGCACGTGGACCGGATGATCGTGCTGGACACCGGTTCGACCGACGACACGGCCGCGATCGCGGCGGACCACGGCGCGAGCGTCTACCACTTCACCTGGATCGACGACTTCGCCGCCGCGCGGAACGCGGTGCTGGCCCATTCTGATGCCGCGTGGAACCTGGTGCTGGACGCCGACGAGTGGATCGCGGGCGGCGCGGCCAGCCTCGCCAAGCTCCCCGCCGCGGGCCAGATGGGGCTGGTCCGGCTGGACAACCAGACCGATGCACCGGGCCAGGAGGCGGCCAGCGTCTGGCTGCCGCGCCTGCTGCCCCGCGGTGTCCGCTACGAGGGCCGGGTGCACGAGCAGCCGGTCGGCGCAGCGGGCGGCGTGCGCACCGGCCTGGTGCTGGGCCACGACGGCTACACGGCCGCCAACCTCGAGCGGAAGGCGGGGCGCAACGAGGCTCTCCTGATGGCCGAACTGCAGGCCGCGCCGGACGACGCCTACCTCTGGTACCAGCTGGCCCGCGAGCATCAGGTCCGGGGCCGCCCGCCCCAGGCCGCGCTCTGCTTCGCCGAAGCCCTGCGCCTGGCGCCCGCCGATGTCCCCTGGCGCCACGGCCTGGTGGTGCGGGCGTTGACGGCGCTGAAAACCGCTGGCCGCCTCGACGAAGCCCTGGACCTGGCCGGCGGCGAGATCGACCGCTGGCCCAGGTCGCCGGACTTCTACTTCGCCCTGGGCGACCTCTATCTGGAATGCGCCACCCAGGCCCCCGAGCGCGCCGCGACGGATTTCCTGCCGATCGTGGAGTCGGCCTGGAAGCAGTGCCTGGAGATCGGCGAACGGCCCGACCTCGACGCCGCCGTCCCCGGCCGCGGCAGCCACATGGCCGCCCACAACCTGGCCGTCTTCTACGAGACCCTGGGCCGGAAGGCCGAAGCCGCCCGCTACCACGCCTTGGCGCAGACGCGCCGCTAGGCGGCCTTCGCCGGACAGGTCGCCAGCCGTCGCAGCGCCGCCTCGAGCGCCGGGCGCACCTCGGCGGGCTTCATCGCCGCCACTTGCTTCGGCGTATGCGTGCGGCCCATCTCGCCGGCCGCCAGGTAGCCCACATAGTAGCCGAACCGCGACGGCAGCTCGGGGCTGAGCCGCCCTTCACTGAACAGCCCCCGGGCGATCGTCTGGTCCTGGGAGTCCAGCTGCGCCACCACCGTGCAGACGGCCAGGTCGCGATGCTGGTCGACCGCCGGCCGGATGGGCTCCGGCTGGGTCAGCAGCAGTTCCTCGTCGCTCGCCTCGGGGTTCAACGACTTGGCCACATAGACCGCCAGCCCCTCGGTCCACAGGCCGCACCACACGGCCTCGCAGCTCGTGAACCGGCGCTGGTGGTACAGGTGGAACAGCTCGTGGTGGAAGAACGGCTGGATGTCGTGCGCCATGTGCAGGCGGGCGATCACGTCGGAGCCGAACAACAGGACCGACCGGCCGGAGAGCTCGCGCGTGCCGCCGTCGAACTCGCCCAGGCTGTTGACCAGATAGACCGGCGGATAGCCGGTCATCGGGCCGAAGCGACCTTCGAACGCGCCCAGCGCAGGCCGGAACATGGTCTCGAACCGGGCGCTGATTTGCCCGATACCGTCGCGGCGCTCGGGATAGGCCTTCAGCGCCCGCAGCAGGCGGGCGTTGAAGCGGTCCTCGGGACCCGCGCCCTCCCGTCGGTAGTCGTAGAAGCCGGGCAGGATGGGCGCGAATTGCGCCGCGAAGACCGTCGGGCGCTCGGCGTCGGACAAGGTCTCGGTCGCCGCCCAGACCCGCGCGAAGTCGCCGGTCAGGTCGACCAGCTTCAGAGGGTCGGCCGGCTTCGGCGCAGCCAGGGCCGGCGCGGCGGCGAGGGGCCGCAAGAGCCAGGATTCGCAGCAGCATCCCGCAACGCTAGCAGAGCCGCGCGCCGCCGCTAGATTGACGCCATATAGGCAAACCGGAGCGCCCCCGCGTGATCACCCTGTTCTACGCCCCCGGCACGGCCAGCTTCGCCGTCCACTGGATGCTGATCGAGCTGGGTGTGGCGTTCGAGGCCGAGCCCGTGGACCTTGCCGCCGGCGAGCAGCGCACGCCGGCATTCCTGGCGCTGAACCCGGCCGGGCGGGTGCCGACGCTGGTGATCGACGGCGAGGGCTATGGGGAATCGGCCGCGCTTTTGATGCTGCTGGCGGAACGCCACGTCGACGCCGGGTTCGCGCCGGCGCCGGGGGATCCGGACCGCGCCCGCTGGCTGGAGACCATGGCCTTCCTCACCAACACGCTCTCCTCGGCGATGCGCGACTGGTTCTACGCCGACCGCGACGGCGACCCGGCCGGGGCCGGCGCCGTCCGGGCCCTGGCGCGCCGGCGCATTGAGGGTGTCTGGAGCCGGCTAGACGACCAGCTCGCCGACGGGCGGCCCTATCTGCTGGGCGAGAGCGTCACCACGGCCGACTTCCTGGCCACGATGCTGATGCGCTGGTCGCGGACTATGGACCGGCCGGCCACCACCTGGGACCGGCTCGCGCCCTATGTGCGCCGGATCCGCGCGCGCCCGGCGTTCGCCGAGGTCTGCCGGCGCGAAGGCCTCAGCGAGTGGCTGAACGCCTAGACGAACTTCGGCTTCCGCTTCTCACGGTGGGAGGCCAGGCCTTCCTTGGCCTCCGGCCCGGTGAAGGCCAGGAACTCCAGGGCCAGCGAGGCGTCGAACGCCGGGCCGGCCGTGCGCAGCCAGTGGTTCAGGGCGTGCTTGGTCCAGGCGATGGCGCGAGGGGCGCCGTTGGCCAGCTTCACCGCCACTTCCAGAGCCTTGGCGTCCAGGTCGGCGTCGTCGGCGACGAGGGAGATCAGCCCGATCCGTTCAGCCTCGGCCCCGTTCAGCGGGTCGCAGGTCAGGAGGTAGTACTTGGCCTTGGCCATGCCGCAGAGCAGCGGCCAGACGATCGCCGCGTGGTCGCCCGCCGCCACGCCCAGGCGGGTGTGGCCGTCGATGATCCGGCAGTCGGGCGTGGCGATCGACACGTCGGCCAGCAGGCCGCAGACCAGCCCCGCGCCCACCGCCACGCCGCGCATCGCGCTGATCACCGGCGTCTGGCAATCGATGATGTTCATGACGATGTCGCGGGCCTCGCGCATCGAGCGCGTGCGGACCTCGAAGTCGTCGACGATCCCCTGGATCATCTCGAAGTCGCCGCCGGCCGAAAACGCCGTCCCCTCGCCGGTCAGGATGGCGCAGCGGGTGTCCGGATCGGCGTCCACGTCGCGCCAGATCTCGGCCAGTTCGCGGTGCATGACCGCGTCGGCCGAGTTCAGCTTCCCGGGGTTGCTCATGATGATGCGCAGCACGCCCGGGGCCGGTCGTTCGAACTTCAGCCGCTGGTATGCGGCGTAGCGGTCGCTCATCGTGGCCTCCCTAGAAAATGGTGTAGCCGCCGTCGATCACGAAGCTGTCGCCGGTGTGGAACTTCGAGGCATCGGAGGCCAGGTAGACCGCGATGCCCGCGAAGTCCTCCCACTCGCCCCAGCGCCGCATCGGCACGCGGGCCTTGATGACTTTCTCGTTGAACTTGTCCCAGGCCTGCGAGCCCGCGGTCATGTCGGTCGCGATCCAGCCGGGCAGGATCGAGTTCGCCCGGATGCCGTGGCGCGCGTACTCCACGGCCAGCCCGCGCACCATCGAGAGCACGCCGCCCTTGGTCGAGGCGTAGGCCTCGTTGCGCGGCGCACCGTGGACCGCCGAGGTGGACGAGGTCACGACCAGCGAGCCACCCGGGTCGCCCGCGTTCGAGCGCTCCACCATGTGCTTCACCGCCTCGCGGAAGGTCCAGAACACGGCGTCCAGGTTCACCGTCGTGACCCGCCGCCACTGCTCGGTGGTCAGGCTCTCGAACGCCCCGCCGCCGCCGATGCCGGCGTTGGCGGCGCAGAAGTCGAGGCGGCCGAACTTCTTCAGCACCTCGGCCATGCCGGCCACGATCGCCGCCTCGTCCGCCACGTCGACCTTCTGGACCAGGACCTCGACGCCGTACTGCTTGAGGGTCGCCTCGGCCTTGGCGTTCTTCTCGGGGTTCTGGCCCCAGACGGCGACGCTGGCGCCGGCCTGCGCCATGCCCTCGGCCATGCCCAGGCCGATGCCGCCGTTGCCCCCGGTCACCAGCGCGACCTTGCCGGTCAGGTCGAAGGGTTTGAACGCCATCTGAAAATCCTCCCGCGTGTTGTTGTTGGACTAGTCGCGGGCGCCGCTACGTCGGTCAAGCCGGCGGCGGCGTTTCGCCGGGCGCCTTGAGGATCGGTACGTCCTGCGGCTTCCACAGACGATCGGAGAGGAAGCGGCAGATCACATAGAACACCGGCGTGAACAGCAGGCCGAAACCGGTCACCCCGATCATGCCGAAGAACACCGCCGTCCCCAGCGCCTGGCGCATCTCCGCCCCGGGTCCGCTGGCGATCACCAGCGGCAGCACGCCCAGGATGAAGGCGAACGACGTCATCAGGATCGGCCGCAGCCGCGTGCTGGCCGCCTCCACCGCCGCGTCCCAGCGACTGAGCCCCCGATCCTCGGCCTGCTTGGCGAACTCGACAATCAGGATGGCGTTCTTGGCCGCCAGGCCGATCAGCACCACCAGGCCGATCTGGGTCAGGATGTTGTTGTCGAAGCCGCGCAGGTTCACGCCCAGGATCGCGGCCAAGAGGCACATCGGCACGATCAGGATGATCGCCAGCGGCAGGGTCACGCTCTCGTACTGCGCCGCCAGCAGCAGGAAGACGAACACCACCGCCAGGCCAAAGGCGATCGCCCCGGTGTTGCCCGCGGTCTTCTCGGCATAGGCCAGCTCGGTCCACTCGTAGCCGAACCCGGCCGGCAGCCGGGCCTTGGCCATCGCTTCGACGGCGTCGAGGGACTGGCCGGAGGAGAAGCCGGGCTTGGTGTCGCCCTGCAGTTCGGCCGCCGGGAACAGGTTGTAGCGCACCACGCGGTAAGGCCCGGAGTCGTCGCGGATGGTCGCCAGCGACGCCAGCGGCACCATCGCCCCGGAGAGCGACCGCGTCTGCAGCCGGCCGATGTCGGAGGCCTCGTCGCGGTACGGCGCGTCGGCCTGTGCGGTCACGCGATACGTCCGGCCCAGGTAGTTGAAGTCGTTGACGAAGGACGAGCCCAGATAGACCGACAGCGCCTCGAACACTCGCTCGGGCGGCACGCCGACCGTGATCGCCTTGTCGCGGTCGATGTCTGCGAACAGGCGGGGCGTGGCGGTGTTGAACAGGGTGAAGACCGAGGTCAGCTCCCTCTGCTGGTTGCCCTGCGCCATCAGCTCGTTGGTCGCCGCTTCCAGCGCCCGGTAGCCCTTGCCGCCGCGGTCCTCGACGATCAGCTTCCAGCCGCCGCCGGTGCCGATGCCGCGCACGGGCGGCGGCTGGATCACCAGCACGTTGGCCCCGGGGATCTGGCCCAGCTTGGCGCGCAGGTCGTCCAGCACCGCCTGCGCCTTGATGTGCTCCTTGCCCCGGTCGGCGAACGGGGTCAGCGGCAGGAAGATGGTTCCGGCGTTGGGGGCGTTGGTAAAGGTCGTGCCGTCGAGGCCCGCGAAGGCCGCGGCGTGCTTCACGCCCTTGGTGTCGAGCGCGACGTTGACCACCCGCTTCACCAGCGCGTCGGTGCGCGCCAGCGACGAGCCGGGCGGCAGCTGCACGACGGCGATGAAGTAGCCTTGGTCCTGGGCCGGGATGAAGCCGGCGGGGGTGCTGGCGAAACGCCAGACCGTCAGGCCCAGCAGCACCGCATAGACCGCCAGCATCAGGAAACCGCTGCGCACGGTGCGGCCGGTCAGCCGGCCATAACGTTCGGAGAGCCCCGCGAACGCCCAGTTGAAACCCTGGGCGAAGACCTGGAACGGCCGCTTCCAGCCGGTCTCGCGCGGCGGGTTTTCCGGCTTCGGCCGCAGGACCAGGGCGGCCATGGCCGGCGACAGGGTCAGCGAGACCATGCAGGAGATCACCGTGGCGCTGGCGATGGTCAGCGCGAACTGCTTGTAGAACTGACCCGAGATGCCGGTGATGAAGGCGGTCGGCACGAACACCGCCACCAGCACCAGGGCGATGGCGATCAGCGCCCCGCCCACCTCGTCCATTGTGGCGTAGGCCGCCTGTTTGGGGGACATCCCCTCCTCGAGCCTTCGCTCGACGTTCTCGACCACCACGATGGCGTCGTCGACGACGATGCCGATCGCCAGCACAAGGCCGAACAGCGACAGGTTGTTCAGCGAGGCGCCGAACCCGGCCATCACCGCGAAGGCCCCGATCAGCGAGACGGGGATCGCCAGCACCGGGATGATCGCCGCGCGCCAGGTCTGCAGGAAGACCACGACCACCAGCACGACCAGCAGCACGGCCTCGAACAGGGTCTTGCGGACCTCCTTGATCGACTCCGCGACATATTCCGTCGGGTTGTAGATGACGGTGTACTTGAGCCCCGGCGGGAAGTCGGCGCTGAGCTCCTTCATCGTCTCCAGGGCCGCGTCGGCGGTGGCCAGCGCGTTGGAGCCGGGCCGCTGGCTCACCCCGATGGCCACGGCCTTCTGGCCGCGGTCGAGGTAGGCGTTGACCCGGTAGTCCTGGGCCCCCAGCTCCACCCGCGCCACGTCACGTACCCGCACCACATGGCCGCCGGCGTCGTTCTTCAGGATGATGTTGGCGAACTGCTCAGGGTCGGTCAGCCGGCCCTGGGTGTTGATGTTGAGCTCGAAGTCCGAGCCGGAGGGGCTGAACGGCGCCTGGCCGACGGCGCCGGCGGGCACCTGCACGTTCTGGGCGCGCAGCACGCCCACGATCTCGCCGGCGGTCAGGTCATGAGCGGCGGCCTTGTCGGGATCGATCCAGATCCGCATCGCATAGTCACGGGCCCCGAAGATGCGGGCGTCGCCCACGCCTTCCAGCCGCGAGAGCCGGTCGCGGATGTGCAAGGTGGCGTAGTTGGAAATGTAGTCGGAGCTGCGCGTCCCGTCCGGCGAGAACAGATGGATCACCATCAAGAGGTCCGGCGAGGCCTTGCGCGTCACCACGCCCAGGCGGCGCACCTCCTCCGGCAACCGCGGCTCGGCCGAGGACACCCGGTTCTGCACCAGCACCTGGGCGTTGTTGAGGTCCGTGCCCAGCTTGAAGGTGAGCGTCAGGGTGAGCAGGCCGTCCGAGGTGGACGAGGAGGACATGTAGAGCATGTCCTCGACTCCGTTGATCTCCTGCTCCAGCGGCGTCGCCACGGTGTCGGCGATCACCTCGGCCGAGGCGCCGGGATAGGTGGCGGTCACGGTGATCGTCGGCGGGGCGATCTCGGGATACTGGGCGATCGGCAGCGTCGGGTACGCGAACGCGCCCAGCAGGACCACGATGATCGAGATCACGGCCGCGAACACCGGCCGGTCGATGAAGAAGCGCGAGAACCGCATGGCCTATTCCGCGCCGTCGGCGGGGGTGGCCTGGGCCGAGGGTTGTGTCAGCACCGCGGGCTGCGGCGCGCTGGGCGGCGAGGGGATGATCCGGCCGGGCTTGGGCGCGACCTTTGCGCCCGGCCGCACCCGCTGCTGGCCCTCGATGATGACCCTGTCGTTGGGCGAAAGCCCCGAGCGGATCACCCGCAGGCCGTCGACGATCGGGCCCAGCACCACCTTGCGCGGCGCGGCCTTGTCGTTGGCGTCGGCCACCATCACCACCTTGTCCGACTGGTCGGCGGAGACCGCCGCGTCGGGCACCAGCAGCGCGGTGTAGGCGCCCGAGCCCAGCAAGCGCAGGCGGCCGTACATGCCGGGCGTCAGGATGTTGTCGGGATTGCGCACCACCGCGCGGCCGCGGATGGTGCCGGAGCCGGTGTCGAGCGCGTTGTCCACGAAGTCCATCCGGCCGTGCCAGTTGTAGCCGGTCTCGTCCTGCAGCTGGATGTCCACCGGGTTGGACGCGTAGCGCGAGCTGGTGCGCGTGCCCTCGCGGTTGGCGCGCTGGTACTTGAGGTACACCGCCTCCGACCCGGTGAAGGCGAAGTGGATCGGGTCGATCGACACCACCGTGGTCAGCAGCGTCGGCGGCGCGGCCTGCACGCTGACCAGGTTGCCCACGTCGACCCGGTGGTCGGAGACCCGGCCGGCGATCGGTGAGGTGATGCGAGTGTAGCCCACGTCCAGGGCCCGGGCCTGCACCTGGGCGCGGGCCTCGGCCACCGCGGCGTCGGCGGAGCGCGACTGCGCCACCCGGGCGTCATAGGCCGACTTCGACGCGAAGCCCTGGTCCAGCAGGGTCTTGGACCGCTCCATCTCGATCCTGGCGTTGGCCGCCTGGGCCTCGGCGCTGGCCTGGGCGGCGCGCGCCTGGGTCAATGCGGCCTGGTAGGGACCCGGATCGATCACGAACAGCAGCTGGCCCTGCCTGACGATCTCGCCGTCGCGGAACGCCACCTGCTGCACGTAGCCGGAGATCCGCGGCCGCACCTCGACCGTCTGGATCGCCTCGAAGCGGCCGACGAACTCGTCCCAGTCAACGACCTGGCGCTGCATCGGCAGCGACACGCTGACCGGGGTGGCTGGCGGCGGCCCGTCAGCCTTCCTCCCGCTGCAGCCGGCCAACGCCAGAAACGCCAGCGCGCTCGCGGCCCAGCGGACCGCTCCCGACTTCCCCATACCTAGACCCGCAGCTTGGTGGCGCACGGCATCGCGCCTGGCCGTCCCGTCGACGGCCGCTGCGGATTAGCTGGGGAGCCTGCGGCAACCTGTCCAGCCCTCGCCGTGACGTTACGGCAGTTCTGTTCAAATTCGGCTGCGAGAGGGTCGGATTGTTCTAGGCGAGGCTGAGGCGCCCGGCCCTGCCCAGGTCGTCGTTGGCGGTGCTCATG
>CBHTUE010000012.1:0-42967 GCA_966096115.1 uncultured Phenylobacterium sp. | reverse complement strand
CCTTGTCGCCCAGGGCCGCCTTCGACTGCGAGCGCCACAGCCAGGCGCGCGCCGCCTCCGGCGCCAGCTTGATGCCGGCGTCCAGCGCCTCCACCGCCGACAGGTGGTCGCCCATCTCGTGATAGATGTAGCCCTTCTGGATCTGAGCGGCCGCGTGCTTGGGGTTGACCTTCAGCACCGCCTCCAGGTCGCGCATGGCGCGGTCCATCCGCCCCTGCCCCAGATAGACCCGCGAGCGCAGGTAGAGGACATCGGCGTCCTTGGGCGCGAGCGCCGCGGCCGCGTTCAGGTCGGCCTCCGCCTGCGGCAGGCGCTCGGCGTTGAAGTGCAGTTCGCCGCGGTTGTAGAGCGCCGTCACCGACTTGGGCTCGATCGCCAGCGCCGCCGCGAAGTCCTTCAGGGCGGCGGCGTCCTTGCCCTGGCCGCCCTGCACCCGACCGCGCGACACCAGGGCGTCCACCCGCTTCGGATCCAGCTCCAGCGCCCGGTCGAAGGCCTTGCGCGCGCCGGCGGCGTCCTCTGCCCCTTCCAGCACATAGCCGTACTGGACCCAGACATTGGTGTCGCGCGGGCTGCCCTCCAGGGCGATCCGGTAGTCGGCGATCGCCTTGGCGTAGTCGCCCTGCCGGCCGTAGGCGAAGCCACGGCCGACCAGGGCCTCAGCGTTGCGCGGGTCCAACGCCAGCGCCTTGCCGTAGGCCTTGAAGGCCTCGTCGGTGCGCCCCAGCGCGGCCAGTTCCCAGGCCTGCCCCGCGACGGCGTCGGCGGATTTGCGGTCCAGGGCGATCGCACGGTTGAAGCCGGCCAGCGCCTCCTCGTGCCGATCCAGGTCCGAGAGCGTCCAGGCGCGCTCGTAGTGGGCCACCGCCATGTCCGGCTCGCGCTTGATGGCCGCGTCGAAGTCGGCGAGCGCGCCCGGGCTGTCCTCCAGGTCGCGCCTGGCCTCGCCGCGCTCGTAGTAGGCCTGCGCGTGGTCCGGCTGCTGCCGGATCACCGTGTCGAAGGCCTTCACCGCTTCGTCGAGGCGTCCGGCGCCGCGCAGCGACTTGCCCAGGCCGAGGCCGGCGTCCTCGTCACCGCCGCGTCGCCGCAGGACCGCCCGATAGCTGGCGATCGCCTCCTCGTAGTGGCCCAGGCCATAGTGCAGCCGGGCCTGGACGTCGTAGGCGCGCGCGTCGTCGGGGTGGGCCTTCAGGGCGGCGTCCAAGTCCCTCAGCCCGGCGTCCGCCCGGCCGATCTCGCCCAGCGCCTCCGCCCGGTCGACCAGCGTGTCGGCGTCGTCCGGGCGTTTGCGCAGCGCCTCGCTGAACGACTCCACCGCCTCCTTGTCGCGGCCCAGGGCATGCAGGCTGCGGCCGCGCAGGCCCAGCGCGAAGGCGCCAAGCGGGGCCTGCTTGCGCGCCAGTTCCAGGTCGGCCAGGGCCGCGGTGTTGTCCTGCAGATCGGCGTGGGCCATCGCCCGGTAGACTTGTATCTCCGGCGCGTCCGGGGCCGTCGCGGCCACCACGTCGAAGTCGCGCAGCGCCCCGGCGGAATCATCGCGGATCAGGCGCAGCGTGCCGCGACCCATGTGCGCCCGGGCGTCTTGCGGCTTGATCTTCAGCGCCGCCGCATAGCCGCGGTCGGCGTCGTCGTAGCGCTTGAGCGAGCTCAGCACGTCGGCTCGCAGGGTCAAGTTCGCCGCATCAGTTGGCGCATCCTTGACCAGTCGCTCGACGGCCTCGAGGGCGTCCGCGTTGCGCCCCAATTCGTGGAGGCGATTGACGCGGTTCCTTAAGGTGGCGCCACGGACGCCGGCGTCCAGTCCTGGCAGCGCCAGGGCCCGGTCGCACGCCGCTAGGGCCGCAGCTTCGTCCCTGGACTCGGAGCACGCCCTCACGTCGTCCGCCGCGAGCGCCGGGGTCGCCGAGATCAGGACACCACCGGCCAGTACGGCCGCGCGCAGACGCCAACTCATGACCTGGGGTCCTTGCGCGGGGCGGGCGTGACCAGCACGGCGAACGGCGGCCCCTTCAGCCAGGTCGCCGCGGCGCGGCGCACCTCGTCCAGGGTCACTGCCGCGGTCCACTGCCGGGCGTGGGTGTAGTCCTCCAGCTCGGCGGGATCGTCGGCCGTGTTCAGGGCTTCCAGCCACCAGCGGTTCTTGCTGGCGTCGGTTTCCATGTGCGCCAGGATCGGCCGGCGCGCGACTTCCAGATCGGCGTCGGAGATGGCGCCGGCCTGCAGCTCCTTGGCCACCGCCAGCGCCGCGGCCTGCACCACCGCCAGGTCGGCGGGCGTGCTCTCCACCGAGCTCCACAGATAGCCCTGGTCGGAGGCGTCGCGCAGGTACGAGCCGGCCTCCGGCGAATAGGACTTGCCCAGCTTCTCGCGCACATTGGCGACCAGCCGGTCCTCCATCACCGCGCCCAGCACCATCAGCGCGTACTCCTCGCGCCGGGTGGCCGCGTCGGGGACGAACGTCGGCCAGAACAGCCCCACCACCGCCTTGTCGCGCGCCCCGTCATGGGTGACGCGGATCGGTTCCGGAGCCTGCGTCGGGAAGGTCATGAACCAGGTGTCGGCCCGTGCGCGCGGCGCGGCGCGGCGTGGCGGCAGGGCGGCCAGGGTCTTGCTCATCGCCGCGACCACCTCGGCCTCACTGACGTCGCCCACCAGGGTCACCTGCAGCGGGCTCGAGGTGATGGCCGGCCGCAGCACCCGGGCGAAGTCGGCGCTGCGCACCGCGCTGGCCGTCGCCAGCGGCAGGCGGTTGATGGGCGCGCCCGGGCTCACGGCCTCGGTCAGCGCCGTGCCCATCACGTCGGACGGGTCGCTGCGCACGCGGCGGAAGCTGGCCTCGGCGTTGGTGGGGATCTGGGCGTCGACGCTGGGCCGGAAGCCGGGGTCGGTCAGGTACGCCGCCAGGATGTGCAGCTGCGGCTCCAGCCCGGAGTTGTAGGCGTCGCCGTCCAGTTCGAAGGCGTGGTCGGCGACGTTCAAGTCCACGTCCCAGGCGGCGCCGCGGGTCAGTCCCTGCAGGTCGGCGAGCGACATCCGCCCCAGGCCGCCGGCCTTGAAGTAGCCGGCTCCCAGCAGCGCGGTCTGATAGTCCGCCGCCGGGATCTCGCTGCGCCCGGCGCCCAGGCGCACCTTCACCAGCACGTGGCCGCTCTCGAAGGCGGTCTGCTTGAAATTCAGCACCACCCCGTTGGAGAAGGTCAGGCGGGTGAACCCGGGGTCGGCGACTGTCTCGCGCTTCACCACCCGGCCGGGCCGGCCGAAGATCTTGTAGGGCCACTCGGTCTCGGTGGTCGCCACCTTGGTCTCGGCCGCCGGCGCCTTGGTCCAGGCGATGTGGATGGCCGGCTCGTCCAGCGGCTCCGGCGAGGTCACCCGCACCAGCGGCCCCCAGCCGGTCCAATCGGCCTTGAACGCGGCCAGCAGGTCCTGCGGCGTCAGTTCGGCCACGACCTGGTTGAACGCCCGCATGGCTTCGCGTCCTTGCACCAGCGGCCGGCCGTCCAGCATCGCGTACATCAGCCGGTCGGCCCGGTCGGGGGCGGCCTGGGTCGCGTCGTCGGCGATACCGCCGCGCAGGCCGGCGCGCATCTCCTCGATCGCGCCCTCGAGTTCGGCGTCGGTCGGCCCGTCGCGCTGGAAGCGGCGCACCTCCGCCCCAGCCTGGGCGATCGCCTCGTCGGCCTTGCCCTTGGCCGGGACCAGGCCGATGCACTCGCTGGCCGCGTCCTCGGCGACGTCGCCAGAGCCGCTGGCCTGCAGCACCGCCGGCGCCGGCCGGTCGGCCAGCGGCTTGAGCCGTTGCTCCAGCACATTGTCCCAAAGGTCGGCCAGGGTGGAGGCGCGCAGCACCGCCGCGGGCGGTCCGTCGGGCGCGGGGCCGTGGATCTCGCAGACGCTGATCGCCAGCGGCGCGTTCGGATCGATCCGGACGAAATACTCCTCCGAGCGCAGACCCTGCGGACCGGTCCGCGGCGCCCGCTGGCCCGCCGGGCCGCGGCCGGTCCAGTTGGAGAACGCCGCCTTCACGCGGGCCTCCAGCATGTCGGCCGGCGCGTCGCCGACCACGACCACGACGGCGTGCTCGGGCCGGTACCAGCGGTCGTAGAAGGCCTTCAGCCGCGCCGGCGTCGCCGCGCGCACCACCTCGACCTTGCCGGCCGGGTCGCGAACGTTGGAGCGCAGCCACTTGTAGGTGAAGTCGGCCATGGCCTGGCGCCACTCGTCGCCGGCGTCGCTGCGGGCCTCGCGCTCGGACAGCACCACGCCCTTCTCGCGCTCGATGGCGTCGGCCTGGAACAGCATCCCGTCGGCCGCGTCGCGCAGCCACAGGAAGGCCGCGTCCAGTTCGGCCGGGTCGGAATTGGGCAGGTCCAGGTGGAAGGTGGTCGAGGCCTGGCCGGTGTAGGCGTTGTGGTCGCGCCCGAAGCCCACGCCCAGCCGCGCGAACGTGCTGGTCAGCGCGTCCTCGGCGAAGTTCCTGGTGCCGTTGAACGCCATGTGCTCGACGAAGTGGGCCAAGCCGCGCTCGTCGTCCGCCTCATCGTAGGAGCCGACGTCCACGCCCAGCCGCACCGACACCGCGCCCGTGGGCGTCGGGCTGGACACCACGGCATAGCGCAGACCGTTCGGCAACTTGCCCTGATGGATCTCGGGCGCGATGGCCGCCGGCTTCGGCGCCGCCGGGGCCTCGGCGCACGCCGTCCCCGCCCCCACCAGCCCGACGAACGCCGCCAGCGCCGCAAGGAACCCACGCAACATAGCGCCCCCCAGACGCACCTCTCCGACGCAGCCTAGAGGTGGAACGCAGCGGGAACAAGCGCCGCGTCGCCCGCGGTCCGATTTGTCGCGCCATCCCTGGGTCGCGCGGATAGTTTTGCCGCCGACCTGTGCAAATCCGGTGAACTGCGAACGGAACTTCCGCGCGAACCCCGCCATTCTGGCGCCATGACCGCCGACGTCTCGAGCCTCGCCCCGCCGCCCGGCGCGCGTCCCGACTGGACCATCGACCAGGGCTGGAAGGCCTACAGCCAGGCCGAGCACGACGTCTGGATCACGCTCTACGAGCGCCAGGCCGCGCTGCTGCCCGGCCGCGCCTGCGATCCGTTCCTCAAGGGTCTGGACGCGCTGGACCTGCATCGCGCCGGCATCCCGGACTTCGCCCGTATCAACGAGGAGCTGAACCGGCTCACCGGCTGGACGGTGGTCGCGGTCCCCGGCCTGGTTCCGGACGCGGTCTTCTTCGAGCACCTGGCCAACCGTCGCTTCCCCGCAGGCCAGTTCATCCGCCGCGCCGACCAGCTCGACTATCTTCAAGAGCCCGACATCTTCCACGACGTCTTCGGCCACGTGCCGATGCTCACTGACCCTACGTTCGCCGACTACATGCAGGCCTACGGGCAAGGCGGCCTGCGCGCCCTGGGGCTGGGACAGCTTCACAACCTGGCGCGCCTCTACTGGTACACGGTGGAGTTCGGCCTGCTGCAGACGCCGCAGGGCCTGCGCATATACGGGGCCGGCATCGTCTCCAGCCGCGCGGAGTCGGTTTTCGCCCTGGACGACCCCTCGCCCAACCGCCTGGGGTTCGACCTCGGACGGGTGATGCGCACGCCCTACCGGATCGACGACTTCCAGCAGGTCTACTTCGTGATCCCGTCGCTGCAGGCGCTGCTGGACGCCACGCTCACCGACTTCGGCGCGCTCTATCAGTGGCTCCAGGGCCAGTGGGACATCCCCATCGACACCATCCTGCCGACCGACAAGGTCTTCACCCGCGGCGCCCAGGCCTACGCCCGCGCCAAGCAGGACTTGGCGAGCTAGCCTCGTTCAGCACCTGAGCGCGCCGCGGGCGCAGTTCAGACGAATCCCTGAAGACACTGAAAACACTGAAAGGTCGGCCCGCTAGTAGTCCTTGCGCCAGCGGATCGCGAGGCGGTTGCCCGCCTGGCTGGCGATGCGCGACAGGATCGAGAGGTTCTTGCGCACCCGCCACTCCAGCTGCGCCGAGGGCCCCTCGCGGCCGCCGCCGGCCAGCTCCAGATAGACGTCGTCGGTCAGGTACTTGCCGCCGGCGATCGTCATGCCCGCCGTATCGCTGCCGCCGAACGCCAGCCGGTCCAGGCCGGCGAAACTGCGCAGGTTGCCGATGACGTCCAGCCCACCGCCCCCGGCCATCGACGACAGCGCCGAGGCCAGCTGCGCCGCCTCGACGGGCGAGAGCTGCGAGGCCGAGCGTTCGAACAGCACTTTGGCGAGCACCTCGTCGTTGGGCAGGCTGGGCGAGGAGGCGAGCGTGATCTCCGGCCGCTCGGCGGTCCCCCGAATGCGCACGGTCACTGTCAGCGTCGGATCTTCCCGCACGGCGTCCAGTTGCAGGCGAATGTTGGCCGGCTTGGCGGCCAGGTAGACCACGCTGCGGTCGTCGATGGTGAAGCGCTTGCCGGCGAAGTCGTAGTCGCCGCGCACGACGCGGGCCTGTCCGGTCAGCTGGGCATTGGCCGTCGTCCCGCCGACGTGGGCGTCCAGGGACATCTCCACGTCCAGGCCCTTGCCGCGCAGGAACACCCGGCGCGGGGCCTTCAGCGTCACGTCCAGCGCCCAGCCCTCGCCCCGCTTGTAGGCGCCGGGCAACTGCGCCGGCAGATCGTCGGGCCGGTTGATCTCCCTGACGTCCATGGCCACGACCCCCGCGGGAATCGGCGGATCGGCGGCCACGTCGGCGCGGTCGATGGTGAGGTTGCCGGTCAGCTTGACCTTGCCGTCGGCCGCCCGGCTGAGGGTGGCCTGGCCGCTGGCCGTGGCGCTGGCCGTCTCGTTGTCGATCAGGCGGAAGCTGTGCAGGTCCATGCGGAAGCCGGACACGCCCTGCGGCGCCAGGCTGATCCGCCCCTGCCCGCTCACCCGGCCGCCGTGGCCGTCGACGCCTTCGGCCTGGTTGACGTTGAAGCTGTCCTCGGTGAACGACGCCTTCACGGCCACTTCGCGCAGGGACAGGCCCGTGCCGCCGTCGTCGAACCGCCCGCGCTCCACGGTGATGTCGCCCGTGGCGTGGGGATTGGCGAGCGTGCCGCTGACCGTGCCCTGGGTGCGCACGAAGCCGGACAACGCCCGCTCGCCGCCCACCGCCAGCTCCCAGATCGGCCGCACCTCGCCCTCGGCGGCGAAACGCCCGCTCATCGGCCGCTGCCGCGCGATCGCCACCCGGAACGGCGACGCCGACGCCTCGGCCGGCAGCACCAGGTTGGCGTTGGCCTTCAGCCCCTGGTCGTTGTTGGTCGCCACGTCGCGCGTAATGCTCCCGCCGCTGAGCCGGCCCTTCAGCGTCCCGTCGATACCCTGGTTGGCCGGCGCCCCCCGGCCGCGGGCGCCGTCCAGGCGCGCGTCCAGGGTCCCGGCCAGGGCCGTCCCGCGCCCCTGCGCCACCAGCGTCCCGTCGATCCGGCCGTCGAAGTCGGCGTTGAACAGGTTCAGCCCCATGCCCGCCACCCGGGCCCGCACGTCGGCGGCGTCGCCGTTCAGCGTGGCGTCCAGGTCCAGCTTGCCGCCGTCAGAGCCCGCCAGCCGTAGGCGGGCGCTCTGCTGTTCGCCGCCGAAGCGGAACGAAGCGGTCTCGCTCGTGTGCAGATCGCGGGCGCCCAGCTTGCCCATACCGTCGAAGGTCATCAGGTAGCCGGGCTGCGCTTCGTTGAGGACTCCCTTGCCGCTGATGTTCCACGCGCCCTGACCCGACGCCCCCTTGGCCTCGGTCGTGAACGGCAGGTGCGCCAGCGGGCCGTTGGCGCGCAGCTGCGCCGTGCGGACGACGATCGGCGAGTTCCCGCTGCGGAGGCCCTCGCCGTGCAGGTCCAGCACCGCGCGCGCACCGCCGGCCGCGTCCGCGATCTTCGCCGTGCCCGCGATGCGGCCGGCGTCGAGGAAGGCGCCATGGGTCACCTCCACCGTCAGGTCGGCCGCCGAAGGGCTGTTGCGCCGTAGCGAGAGCGACCCGGCCGCCTTCAGCCCGCCCGCGTCCACCGACAGGCCGGTCAGGTCGACGCCGCCTTCGGGGAACCGGAAGTCCGACTTCGCCTTGGCCGGGCCGTACTGGCTCGCCGCCGTCAGTGCGATCGTGCCGCTGGAGCCGTCCGCCTGCCGCTGGAAAGTGAGCGAGAGCTTGGCGTCCCTGAGGGGCAGGCGCGGCACGTCGAGTTGCTCGATGTCGGCCAGCAGGTCCAGGCGCGGCGCGGCCAGTGTACCGGTCACGCCGCCGGTCCCCTTGGCCTTGCCCGTCACCTCCACCGGCCCGGCGTGGAACGGCCCGCTGGCGCTCCAGTCGGCCTTGAACGCCAGCGTTCCGGCCTTCTCCATCACCCCGGCCGTCGAGGCGGTGATCGCGGCGCCGTCCAGGCTGGCCTTGGCCACCGCCAGCCGGCCGTCCTGCCAGTTCGCCTGCGCCTGCAGGCGCGGCTTCGGGCCCAGCAGGCGGTCGGCCTCAGCCAGTCCGGTGGCAAAGCGGTCGCCCTTGGCGTCCAGGGTGAAGGTCCAGGGCGCCCCGCCACGCGCCTGCGAGGCCTGCCAGGTGACGTTCGCCGCCCCCGAGGCGCCGGCGCCGGCCTCGGCCAGGTTGGAGATGTCGGCGCTCCCCTTAAAGGTCACCGCGCCCAGCAGGCTGCGCCCGCCACTGGCCTGCACCTTCAGCCCGCGCCCGGTCACGTCCAGCCGGCGCAGCAGCAACTGGCCGTTCGTCAGCCGCTCACCCTCCACGGTCGCCGTCGGCGCGCCGCCCAGGATCGCGGCGGCGAAGCCCGTCCCGCGTCCGCCCGTGCCGGCGAGCTTCCCCTTCACGGCATAGCCGGTCTTGCCGTAGGCCAGCTCCACCGGCCCCGCGATGCGCGCCAGGCCATAGCCGCCGGCCTCGACGTCCGCCACCGACCCCGACCCGGCGAACCGCCAGTCCGCCGACGTCCCGGTCAGCACGCCGGTCACGCGCGCCGCGCCCGCCTTCGGCCCGCCGGTGATCCGCGACAGCGACGCGGCCTGCGCGTCCAGCCGCACGCCTTGAGGCCCCAGCGCCCGCTTGCCCAGGTCGCCCTCGCCCCAGGCGTGCAGCGCCACCGCGTCGGACAACACCCTCGCGTCGAGGGCGAACCCGCCCGAGCGCGCCTTGCGCCCGGCGATGCCGAACGTGAGGTCCTTGCCGAAGCGCTCGGCGTAGCCCTGCGTCAGGGTCGAGGCGGTCAGCAACAGCCGCCCGCCCGCCTGGCCGCCCGCTGGACTCCAGGCTCCCCGCGAAACCAGCGGCGCCAGCGCCCCCGTCGTCGCCTTGGCGATGAACTGGCCGTTGGAGACAGTCCCGCCCGCCTTGACGTCCAGCTTGAACGGCTGGTTCGCCGGCAGGCCCACGGCGCCGGCCAAGGCCCCGCCGCGCGCCTCCTCGGCGTCGGCGACCAGCCGCAGCGGCCCGGCCGTCCCTATCGCGAAGTCCAGGTTCAGGTGGTCGCCCGGATGCAGGACGCTGGCCGCCTGCAGCTTGCCGCTCCGCCCCCCGCCGCGCTCGATGTCGAGCTGCAGCGTCAGGTCGTAGACGCCACGCACATAGCTGAACGCCGGCTCCAGCTGCAGCCGCGCGCGGGCCTGATCGATATCGAACGACAGGGGTAGGCCGCGGTCCTTGGTCTTGGGCGACAGCGTCGGGCGGCGAATGACCCGCACCGTCTGCGCCTCCAGCAGGCTGGCCTCGAAGCGTCGATTCAGGAGCGCCGCGTAACGCCATGACAGATGTAGGTTATTGGCCTCCAGCCAGACGCCCTTCTCGTCGCGAAGGGTCAGGCGCCGGACCCGGAAATCGCGCCAGATATCGCCGCTCAGCCCCTCGAGCTTCAGCTTGCCCAGCCGGCCGATCTTCAGGCCGTCGGTGCGCGCCTCGATCATCACCCGCACCTGCGGGATCAGGACGCCGTAGCGGGTGACCGCGACCACGCCCAGCAGCAGCACGATGAGCGCCACCGCCACGGCCGTGATCGCCTTCGGGATCGCCGAACGCTTCAGGACCTCAGGAACCACCCCCTCGTCGGCGGCGGGTTCCTCGGCGCCCGGAGGCGGCATGTCGTCAGGCCTGCTCAAAAGCTCTGGCCGATGCTGACATAGAGCTGGAAGGCGGGATTGCCGCGCTTCTGGGTCATCGGCGTCGCCACATCCACGCGGATCGGGATAACGCCCAGATTGTAGCCGACCCCGACGCCGACCCCGATGCCCGGCTTGCTTATCGCCGTGACCCCGGTGGAGCCGACGGTCCCGGCATCCACGAAGACGGTCGCGGACCAGTGCTGCGTCACAGCCTGGCGAACTTCGAGCGAGGTCTCGATCAGCGACACCCCGCCCCGCGGCGTGGACGCATCGATGCGCGGCCCGACGCCCTGATAGGGATAGCCCCGCACCGAGCCGCCGCCGCCGGCGTAGAACCGCTGCGGCGCAGGGATCTGGTCGACCGTCCCGTTGATGATCCGGCCCAGGCGCACCCGCGTGGCGATCACCGTGCGGGCCTGCTTGTCGATCGGCAGGTAGTACGTGCCCTGCGCCACCGCCCGCAGGTACGGCAGGTTGGTGTCGCCCAGGATCAGGGTCGGCTCCAGCCGCGCGCTGAGCCGCCAGCCGTGCGTCGGGTTCAGCGGGTCGTCGGACCGGTCCTGCAGCAGGTCGGCAAGGGTCCCAAGCGTGACCAGGTCCCGGCCGAGCGTGGTCAGGGTACCCGCCTTGAGTTCCTGGTCCCGGGTGGCGTTGGCCGAGACGCCGACGGTGACGTAGGAGGTCCTGCCGTAGCGCCGCGTGACGTCGGCGCGTACGCCGAAGCCCTTCTCGTCATAGGCGTCGGTCTGCTGCTTGTAGACCGCGGCTCCGGTCTTCAGGGTCTGCTGGGCTCGCAGCCAGTGCGGCAGGCTCACGTCGACGCCCACGCGGCTGTCCCGGTTCGCGATCTGGCCGTAGACGGACAAGGTGTCGGCGCGTGAGAAGTAGTTGTACCGCGTCCAGCGGGCGTTGATCCCGAACCCGTCGTTGGTGGCGTAGCTGGCGCCGCCCTCGATGGTTCGGGGCTTGCGCTCGGACAAGGCCACGACCACAGGCCGCAGGCCCGAGGCCGCCGCCTTCTCGGGCGGAGCCAGGGCGACGGTGACCGAGTCGTAGATGCCGGTGTCCAGCAGCCGCCGCTCCAGTTCGGCCACGTCGTCGGGATCGTAGGGATCGCCCGCGGCCCAGGGCGCCAGGTGGCGGACCCAGGCCGGGTTCGTGCGGCTGCCGGGGGCGATGTCCAGGCCTTCCAGGCGCACCAGCGGCCCCGCGGCGATGTGGTAGGCTGGCGTCACGCTGGTGTCGGCGTGATCGACTACCACGTCGCGCGGCTGGGCCACGGCGTCGGCGTAGCCCCGCTTCTGCACCGCTGCGATCACCCGGCCCTCGGCGGCGATGATGTCGACCGCGCGGCCCGGCGCGCCGGGGATCAGCGCCAGGGCCTTGCCGGCGGCGGTCTGGGTGTCGCCGTTGGGCGGCCGTCCGGCCCACTCCAGCGTCGGCGCGCCCAGGTGGAACCGCGGGCCCGGGCTGATCTGCACGATCGGGTGCGGCGGGTCGGCCTCGGTGACGTCCGGCTCGACGCGATAGGCGTAGTACCCCTCCGAGCGCAGGGCGGCGATGGCGTCCTCGGCCGCGGCGCGGGCGCGGCGGCGGGCTTCGAAGCGGTTCTCGATCGGCCGATCGGTCTCGCCGATCACCTTCTGGACCATGGTCTTCAGGTCGGGGTCCATATCCCCCTGCACTGTGGCGCGGGGCTCCGCCGCCTGGCCCACAGCGGGGGCGCACAGGGCCGCCGAGGCGGCGACGGCGTACAGCAGTCGACCCAAGCCCGATTCCTTGTTGGCGCCCCCTTTGGGTGTAGCGGCGTGGCAAGGCCCTGTCATCCGGAGCGGGCGCCCAATCCCTGGGCAGCGCTCCACGAATTTCGAGAGCCGGCTTCCGGCACGGCCTTAAGCAGCCTACAGATTCGGGCGACACCCGGGCGGGAGGCGTTGAATCCATCGTGAGCGTCAAACGGGACGAGCCAGCAGCGGACGCTTCAGGCCCTGCGATCCCCTATGACGAAATGCTCGCGGCCGACGGCAAGGTTCATCCGCACTACGCCGCCCTGGACGCCCGGCTTTCGACCCTCAGCGCCGAGGAGTTGGCCGAGCGCCAGCGCACGCAGGAACGGTTCTTCCTGCTGCAGGGCATCACCTTCACCGTCTACGGCGCCGAGAGCTCCACCGAGCGGATCATCCCCTCCGACATCCTGCCCCGCATCATCCCAGGCGCGGAGTGGGCGCGCGTCGAGGCCGGGCTGATCCAGCGCCTGAAGGCGCTGAACATGTTCCTGGCCGACATCTATTCGGAGCAGCAGATCCTGATGGACGGGGTCGTGCCGCGCGAACTGGTGCTCTCCGCGCCGTCGTACCGGCGCGAGATGCAGAACCTCTACGTGCCGCACAACGCCTACGCCAACGTCTGCGGCTCGGACCTGATCCGCCAGCCAAACGGCGAGTTCGCCGTGCTCGAGGACAACCTGCGGGTCCCGTCGGGCGTGTCCTACATGCTGGCCAACCGCGAGGCCTCGCGCCGGGTGTTTCCCGGCACCTTCCGTTCGGCGGGCGTGCGCAGCGTCGACCGCTATCCGGACCTGCTGCTGGCGACGCTCAAGAGCATGGCCAGCCACTGGCGGCCCAATCCGCAGGTCGTGGTGCTGACGCCGGGCGTCTACAATTCCGCCTATTACGAGCACGCCTACCTGGCCCGGCTGATGGGCGCGCCGCTGGTCGAGGGCCGCGACCTCGTGGTGCACGACAACATGGTCTACATGCGCACCACCACGGGCCTGCGCCGGGTGGATGTGATCTACCGCCGGGTGGACGACGACTTCATCGACCCGCTGACCTTCCGGCGGGACTCGGCGCTGGGCGTGGCCGGCCTCTTCAACGCCTACCGCGCCGGTAACGTGATCATCTGCAACGCCCCGGGCACCGGCGTCGCCGACGACAAGGCGGTCTACGCCTACGTCCCGGAGATCATCCGCTACTACCTGAACGAAGACGCCATCCTGCCCAATATCGAGACGTACCTCTGCCGCGAGCCGGCCCAGCTCAGCCACGTGCTGGCCAACCTGGACAAGCTGGTGGTGAAGGCGGTGGGCGCGTCGGGCGGCTACGGCATGCTGGTCGGGCCGCATTCCACCAAGGAACAGCAGGCCGAGTTCGCCGACGCCCTTCGCGCCGACCCCGGCAACTACATCGCCCAGCCCACCATCCAGCTGTCGACCGCGCCCTGCCTGATCGACGGCGCCGTCGAGGCCCGCCACGTGGACCTGCGCCCGTTCATCCTCTCCGGCGACAAGATCGTGGTGACGCCCGGCGCGCTGACTCGCGTCGCCCTGCGCAAGGGCTCCCTGGTGGTGAATTCAAGCCAGGGCGGCGGATCGAAGGACACCTGGGTGCTCTCGGAGAGTAAGGGTGACCGCTCATGATGCTCGCCCGCGTTGCCGACAGCCTCTACTGGATCGGCCGCTACGTTGAGCGGGCCGAGCACTACGCGCGCCTGTCCGACGTGATGCTGAACGCCACCCTGGACCGCTCCGAGGCGGCGACCCAGGTGGCGCGGATCGCGCTGGCCGCGGTCGGCGACCCCGACCTGGCCAAGGCCCAGAACCCCTACGACGCCGCCCGCGCGCTGACCCTCGACCGACACGACAGCGTCTCGATCTATTCCTCCATCGCCCACGCGCGGGAGAACGCCCGGCAGGTCCGCGACCAGATCACCACCGAGACCTGGGAGCGCCTGAACCTCATCTACCTGCGCATGAGCGGCCCCGACGCCGCGGGAGCCTTCGAGGACGGCTCGCAGCTGTTCCTGCACGACACCATCGCCGACCTGCACCTGTTCAAGGGCGCCGGCGATTCCACCATGAGCCACGGCGAGGGCTGGAGCTTCCTGCTGCTCGGTGTCTACCTGGAGCGCGCCCAGCTGATCGGCTCGCTGCTCGAGGTGGTGTTCGGCGAGGGCCGCAAGCGCCGGCCGGTGGGCAACCACTTCGCCCTCACCAGCGTCCTGCGCATGGGCTGCGCGCTGGAGCCGTACCTGCGCACCTACACCGCCGACATGCAGCCCCGCTACATCTTGAAATTCCTGATGCTGGACGAGGACTTCCCGCGCTCCATCCGCTTCTGCACCCAGCAGATCGAGACCCACCTGACCGCCATCACCCGCCATGCGGGCTTCTCGGGCAGCAGCGGGCCTGAGCGCCTGGCTGGCCGGCTGCGCGCGCGGCTGCAGTACGCCGACATGGACGAGCTGGAGGCCCAGGGCGCCAGCGCCTTCCTGACCACGGTGCTGGACGAGTGCCTGGCCATCCACGCGGGCCTCTACGACGCTTTCGTCGCCTACCCGCTCGAAGACCGGCTGCCGGCCTAGGAACCCCGAATGCTGCTCGAGATCCGCCACGTCACCCAGTATCACTACGCCGCCCCCGTCCGCGAAAGCGTGATGGAGGTCTGGATGCAGCCGCAGAAGACCGCCCGCCAGCGCCTGGTCAGCTTCGACCTGGAGCTCGATCCGGCGGCGCAGCTGTTCTCGTTCGCCGACACCTTCGGCAACCCGGTCTACCACTTCGACGTGCCCCAGCCGCACGAGCAGCTGACCATCACCGCCAACGCCGCCGTCGAGACCCAGCCGCCGCCGCGCCTGCCCGAGGAACTGGACATGGGCGAGTGGGACCGGCTGCGTTCGGACTACCTGCGCGGCGAGAACTTCGACTTCCTGCACGCCCACGGCTTCGCCCGCGAGACCGAGGCCCTGCAGGCCTATGCCGCCGAGCGCAACATCGAGGCGCTGCGGGAACACGACCCGCTCACCGCGGTGCGCGCGCTGTCAAAGCTGATCTATGCGTCGTTCGGCTACGAGAGCGGCGTCACCCGCGCCGACAGCCCGATCGACGACGTGCTGCGCACCGGCAAGGGCGTCAGCCAGGACTTCGCCCACGTGATGATCACGCTGTGCCGGTCGTGGGGCGTCCCGGCCCGCTACGTCTCCGGCTACCTGTTCACCGACCGCAAGCAGGGCGACCGCTCCGAGGCCGACGCGACCCACGCCTGGGTCGAGGTTTTCCTGCCCAGCATCCGCTGGGTCGGGTTCGACCCGTCCAACAACTGCGAGGCGACCGAGCGCCACGTGGCCTGCGCCATCGGCCGGGACTATTCCGACGTGCCGCCGTCGCGCGGCGTTTACAAGGGCGAGGCCGACCATCAGCTGGCCGTGGGCGTCTCGGTGCGCAAGGCGCGCGCGGCGATGTCCGAGCCCGAGTTCTACAAGACCACCCGCCAGGCCGGTCGCCCCAGTTCGCCGCGCAGCACCTCGGCCCACCAGCCACGCCTGCATCAGATGCAGCAGCAGAGCGAATAGGCGCTGCGGCGGGAGAACGCTCTTGCGATGACGCTCTGGCCCACCGTCCAGGACGGGGCCGATGATCGGCGCGCCGGTGGGCCGTCGTAGCCCGCCGCAGCATCGCGGAATCTAGGAGATCGCCGCCGAAACGCTAGAGTTTCGGCCGCGGCTTGTCCGAAAGGTCCTGGCCGGTGATCTGGTAGTGGACCAGTTCGGCGATGTTGGTGGCGTGGTCGCCGATCCGCTCGAGGTTCTTGGAGATGAACAGCAGGTGGGTGCCATCGCTGACCGAAGCGGGCTCGGCGACCATGCCCGCGACGATGCCCTTCAGGACGCTATCGTGCCGTTCGTCGATCTCGGTGTCCTTCAGCCAGACGTTGTAGGCGCCCTGGGCGTCGCCGTGGCGATAGGCGTTGATCACCGCGGCCAGCCGCTCGGCCACGATCTGGCCCAGCGCGACGATCGCCTCGACTTGCGCCGCGGCGCCGGCGGCGTCCATCCGCCCGACGCGCTTACCGATGTTCTTGGCCAGGTCGCCGCAGCGTTCCAGCTGCATCGCGATCTTCATCGCCGCGATCGGGCGGCGCAGATCGTCGGCGACGGGCTGGCGCAGGGCGATGAACCGGATGGCCGCCTTCTCGATCTCAGCGTCCTGCAGGTCCAGCGCGTCGTCCGCCCGCACCACCTTGCCGGCGCCCTGCAGGTCGTGGCGCTGGAACACGTCGATGGCCGCGCGCACCTGGGTGACGGCCAGGTCGCCCATCGCCGCGACCGCCTGCGTCAGGCCGCCCAGGTCCGCGTCGATGCGCGTGAGGGTGTGGTCATCCATCGGGAGGGGCTCCTAGCCGAACCGGCCGGTGATGTAGTCGCGGGCCCGGGTGGTGACCGGGTTGGTGAACAGCTGCTCGGTCTCGCCGAACTCGATGAGCTTGCCGAGGTACATGAAGCCGGTGTGGTCGGAGAGGCGCGCCGCCTGGCCCATGTTGTGGGTGACGATCACGATCGTGTAGTCGGCCTTCAGTTCGGCGATGGTCTCTTCCAGCCGCGCCGTCGAGATCGGGTCCAGCGCCGAGGCCGGCTCGTCCAGAAGCAGCACCTCGGGCTTCACCGCGATGCCGCGCGCCACGCACAGCCGCTGCTGCTGCCCGCCCGACAGGCCCAGCCCCGACTGGTGCAGCTTGTCCTTCACTTCGTCCCACAGGGCCGCGCGGCGCAGGCTCTCCTCGACGCGATTGGCCATGTCGGCCTTGCTGAGGGTCTCGTACAGCTTCACGCCGTAGGCCACGTTGTCGAAGATCGACATCGGGAACGGCGTCGGCTTCTGGAACACCATGCCGACCCGCGCGCGCAGGGCGGCCACGTTCACCCGCGGGCTCAGCACGTCCTCGCCGTCCAGGAACACTTGCCCGGTGGCCTTCTGGCCCGGGTAGAGGCTGTACATGCGGTTGAGCGTCCGCAGCAGGGTGGACTTGCCGCAGCCCGAAGGGCCGATCAGGGCGGTCACAGCATTGGCGGCGAACGAGACGCTGACATCGAACAGCGACTGCTTGGCGCCGTAGTAGAAGTTCAGGTCCTTGATGGCGAGCTTCACCGTTTCCGGCGCGATCTCCAGGACGGCCGTTTCCGGCTGGGCTTCGAGTTGGGCGTTCATGAGCGCGCGGGGCTCCGGAGGAAGGTGCGGGCGACCATGGTGACGATCAGCACCGTGGCCGTGATCAGCAGGGCGGCGGTCCAGGCCAGGCGGCGCCAGTCGTCGTAGGCCGTGAGCGCGAAGTTCGCGATCACCACCGGCAGGTTGGCGGTGGGCTTGGTCAAGTCCAGGCTGAGGAACTGATTGTTGAGCGCGGTGAACAGGAGCGGCGCGGTCTCGCCGCTGATCCGCGCGAAGGCCAGGAGCGCGCCGGTCAACATGCCGCTGCCGGCCGACTTCCAGATCACCGACATTATGGTCTTCCACACCGGCGCACCCAGGGCCACGCTGGCCTCGCGCAACGCCGTGGGCTGCAGCCGCAGGACATCCTCGGTCGTCCGGGTGATCACCGGCGCGGCGATCAGCGCCAGGGCGACCGCGCCGGCCAGGCCGGAGAAGCCCTTCAGCGGCCGCACCAGCATCTCGTAGACGAACAGGCCCACCAGGATCGACGGCGCCGACAGGAGCACGTCGTTCAGGAACCGGATCACTTTGCCGTAGTGGCTGTCGCGGGCGTACTCGGAGAGCCAGGTGCCGGCCAGGAACCCGACGAGCGCCGCGCCGACCATCGCCAGCGTGCACATCATCAGCGACCCCAGGATGGCGTTCAGCAAGCCGCCTTCGTTGCCGGGCGCCGGCGTCGACTTGGTGAAGACGTTGAGGTCCAGCCCCCCAACCCCCTTGGTCAGCAGCGACCAGAGGATGGCGACCAGGGCGATCAGGGCGATGCCCGTCGCGATCCAGCAGGCGGTCAGGAAGACGGTTTCGCCCAGGCGTCGCGTCAGGCGCGGGGCGGCTGCGGCCATGCTCATAGGTTCTGCTGCCGTCCGATCAGCATCCGGGCCAGGGCCAGGACCGCGAAGGTGATGATGAAGAGGACCAGGCCCAGCGAGATCAGGGCCGCGATGTGCAGTTCGCCGGTGGCCTCGGTGAACTCGTTGGCGATGGTCGAGGCGATGGTCGAGCCCGGTGAGAACAGCGAGGTGGGGAAGCCGTGGGCGTTGCCGATCACGAAGGTGACCGCCATCGTCTCGCCCAGCGCCCGGCCCAGGCCCAGCATCACCGCGCCGATCGCGCCGGTGCGCACATAGGGCAGGCTCACCTTGGTGATCACCTCGAAGGTGGTCGACCCCAGGCCGTAGGCGCTTTCGCGCACCGTGGCGGGGATGGTGTTCAACAGCTCGCGCATCGTCGCGGCGATGAACGGCAGGATCATGATCGCCAGGATCACCGAGGCGGTGAAGATGCCCGCGCCGTTCGGGATGCCGGCGGTCAGCTTCTCCAGCAGGCTGCCGGGCTTGGCCGAGGTCATCAGCGGGATCTGGATGGTCTTGGCGAACCAGGGCGCGAAGATGAACAGGCCCCACATGCCGTAGACGATCGAGGGGATGCCCGCGAGCAGCTCTACCGCCGTGCCGATCGTGCGCCGCAGGATCGGCGGGCACAGCTCCACCAGGAAGATGGCGATCCCGAAGGCCAGCGGCAGGGCGAACAGCAGCGCCAGGGTCGCGCTGACCACCGTGCCGACGATGGCCCCGGCGGCGCCGTAGACTTCCTGCACGGGGTCCCACTCGGCGCTGGTGAAGAAGGTGAAACCGAATTTGCTGAGCGCCGGCCAACCGCCGATGATCAGCGAGATCACCAGTCCACCAAGAGCGGTCAGGAGGAAGGTCGCCGCCGTGAAGCAGAGGATCTCGAAGGCACGGTCGAACCCCGTCCCGCGCGCCGAGCGCGGCGCCGCGGCCGGGCCGGGACGCGCGACATTGCCGGCGCCGTCCACGATCGCGGTCATCGGTTGATCTCAGCTCTTGCGCGCACGCGCCATCTCCCCGCACCGGCGATCGTGTTTCCGTCCTATCGGGGCCACATGACACTTCGGCAAAGCTTCCGTGACAGTTCGATGACGCCGCGGTCCGGGCGCGCTATGAACGCCTCGCGCACCGCTCCGCCGCCCAACGACGAGGTCACATGCTCAGCTGGTTCCAGGCCCTCATGCCCAAGGAGGGCCGGTTCTTCGACCTGTTCGAAAAGCACGCGGCGACGCTCCGCGCCGGCGCCCGTTCGCTCAACAGCCTGCTGGAAGGCGGCCCGGCCGTTCCCGAACACGGGGCAGCGGTCGCCAAGCACGAGAATGACGCCGACGAGATCACCCGCGAGGTGATGCAGCACGTGCGCCGCACGTTCATCACGCCCTTCGACCGGGCCGACATCATCGACCTGATCACGTCGATGGACGACGCCATCGACCAGATGCACAAGACCGCCAAGGTCACCGCTCTGTTCGAGCAGCGCGACTTCCAGCCGCACATGCGCCAGCTGGGCGAGGTGATCGTCAAAACCGCCGATCTGACCGCCGAGTCGCTGCCGCTGCTGCGCTCGATGCGCAACAACGCGGCGCGGCTGAACGAGATCACCGAGGCGGTGAAGGAGCTGGAGGAACAGTCGGACCGGCTCTACGACGCCGGCATCGCCGCCCTCTACAAGGAAGTCGGGAAGAAGGATCCGATGGCCTATATCGTGGGCGCCGAGATCTATGATCACCTGGAGAAGGTGGTCGACCGCTTCGAGGACGTGGCCAACCGGATCAGCAGCGTGCTGATCGAACACCTCTAGGCCGGCGTATGGACCTGTCCACAACGGGCCTGGTGCTGATCTTCCTGATCGCGGTGGCGCTGGCCTTCGACTTCCTGAACGGCCTGCACGACGCGGCCAATTCGATCGCCACCATCGTCTCCACCCGGGTGCTGTCGCCGCGGGTGGCGGTGATCTGGGCGGCCTTCTTCAACTTCATCGCCTTCCTGGTGTTCGGCCAGAACGTCGCCTCCACGGTCGGCAAGGGGATCATCTCGGCGGATATCGTCTCCGACGCGGTGATCTTCGGCGCCCTGGGCGGGGCGATCACCTGGAACGTGGTCACCTGGCTGGCCGGCATCCCGTCGTCCTCGTCGCACGCCCTGATCGGCGGCCTGCTGGGGGCCGGCATCGCCAAGGCCGGGTTCGACGGCGTCGTCTGGTCCGGGGTGGGCAAGACGGTGGCCGGGATCGTGGTCTCGCCCACCCTCGGGTTCGGCCTGGCGCTGGTGCTGGTGCTGATCGTGTCCTGGGTGTTCGTGAAGGCCACGCCGGCGCTGGCCGACGGCGCCTTCCGCAGGCTGCAGTTCCTGTCCGCCGCCGCGTTCTCGCTGGGGCACGGCGGCAACGACGCTCAGAAGACCATGGGCGTGATCACCGTGCTGTTGTTCGCCCACGGCAAGCTGACCGGCGAGTTCCACGTGCCCTTCTGGGTGGTGCTCAGCTGTCAGGCGGCGCTGGGCCTGGGGACCCTGTTCGGCGGCTGGCGCATCGTGCACACCATGGGCTCGAAGATCACCCGCCTGTCGCCGCAGCAGGGCTTCTGCGCCGAGACCGGCGGGGCGCTGTCGATCTTCCTGTTCACCCACATCGGCATCCCGGTCTCGACCACGCATACCATCACCGGCGCCATCGTCGGCGTCGGCGCCGCGCGGCGGACGTCGGCGGTGCGCTGGAACGTGGCCTCCAGCATCGTCTGGGCCTGGGTGATCACCCTCCCCGCCGCCGGACTGGTGGCGGCTGCGTTCTACGGCGCGGGACGCCTGGCGGGCCTCCGCTAGTCCTGCGCCCCTCCTGCGGCCTGACGGCCGCGCCGGGTCAGGACGCCGGAGGCGTATAGACCGGCTTGCCGTCCGGGCCGACGATCGCCGACCAGCTGGCGCGGGCCTTGGCCTTGAGATCGGCCGGCAGCGGCACATAGGCCAGCTCACCCGCCGTGGCGTCGCCTTTGGCGTAGGCCCAGTCGAAGAAGCTCAGCACCGCCTTGCCGTCCGCGGGCTTCTCCTGGGTCCTGTGCATCAGGATGAAGGTCGCGCCGGTGATCGGCCAGGCGCCCTTCCCCGGCTGGTTGACCAGCAGCAGGTAGAACCCCGGCGCCTTCGACCAATCAGCGCCCGCCGCGGCTGCAGCAAAGCTCTCGGCCGTCGGCGCGACATAGGCCCCGGCGGCGTTCTGCAGGCTGGCCGCGGCCATGCCGTTCTGCTTGGCGTAGGCGTATTCGACATAGCCGATCGCGCCCGGCGTCTGCTTGACGAAGGCGGACACGCCGTCGTTGCCCTTGCCGCCCAGGCCGACCGGCCAGGAGATCGCGTCGTTGGCGCCGACGCGGGCCCACTGGGGCGCGACGGCTGTCAGGTAGCTGGTGAACAGGAAGGTCGTGCCCGAGCCGTCGGAGCGGTGCACCACGGTGATCGGGATGTTCGGCAGCGTCACGCCGGGGTTGCCCGCGGCCAGCCCCGCGTCACTCCACTTGGTGATCTTGCCCAGGAAGATGTCGGCCAGCTGCGCCGGCGTCAGCTGCAGCTGCCCGCTGGCCACGCCCGGCAGGTTCACGACCGGCACGACGCCGCCGATCACGGTCGGGAACTGCGCCAGGCCCGCCTCGTCCAGTTCGGCCGGCTTCAACGGCTTGTCGGTGGCCCCGAAGGCGACGGTCTTGGACTTGATCTGCTTGATTCCGCCGCCCGAGCCGATGGCCTGGTAGTTGAGCGCCAGGCCGGTCTCGGCCTTCTGCATCGCCGCCCACTTGGCGTAGAGCGGGGCCGGGAACGTCGCCCCCGCGCCGGAGATTTCGAGGCCGGCGGCAGGCTTGGCCGCGTCGGCGGCCTTGTCGGACTTGCTGCAGGCGGTCAGGGCCAGGCACAGGGCCAGGCCGGCGGCGAGCGGGCGGAACATGGGGACTCTCCGGGGGCGGAATTGGATCGCCCCCGGACGTACGACACTTACACGACAATTCCGTGACAGTCGGCCCCCTTGCCCGCTACGGCTCAGATCGTCCCCATCGCGGTCCACATGGCCATCGCCAGGCCCAGGCCGCGCATGTCGCCCTGGGTGGTGGGCTGCATCTTGTTCATGACGTAGGCGAAGGTCGTGCGCGCCTCCATGTCGATGAGGATCAGCGAGCCGCCATAGCCGCCCCAGTACATACTGCTGCCCGGGTTCGGCAGCGGCATCATCCCCCCGCCCAGCCCGAAGCCCAGGCCGAACCGCGACGGCGCGCCCAGGATCAGGTCCTGGCCCTCCACCTGCAGCTCCAGGGCCTTGCGGCAGCCAGCCTCCGACATGAACCGCTTGCCCTGCGCCACCCCGCCGTTGGCCAGAATGACGTGGACCTGGGCGACCGAGCGCGCATTGCCCGTGCCGCCGGCGGCCGGGATCTCCGCCCCCCGCCAGCCGCGGGTCTTGGTGGCCGAGATGTCGATGCCGGGGTTCAGCGACATGTTCTTCATCAGCTCGCTCTGGCCCGGCTGGTCGCCGACGCCCACCGGCGGCGGGATCAGCTCGGCGACGCGGCCATCCTCCGACGCCGGCAGCCCGATCCAGAAGTCCGCGCCCAGCGGTTCGGCGATCTCCTCGCGGAACACCGCGCCCAGCGACTTGCCGGTGATCCGCCGCACGACCTCGCCAACGAGGTAGCCTTGCGTCAGCGCATGGTAGCCGGGTGCGGTCCCGGCCTCCCAGAACGGCGCCTGGGCGGCCAGCAGGCTGGTGGCCTTCTCCCAGTCGTAGAGGTCTTCGGTGCTGATCTTCTCCTTCCAGCCGGACAGGCCCGCCGAGTGGCTCATCAGGTGGCTGACCTTGACGTCCGCCTTGCCGTTGGCGGCGAACTCCGGCCAGTACTTCGCGACCGGCGCGTCGAAATCCAGCTCGCCGCGGTCGGCGACCAGCAGCGCGGTCAGGGCGCACATCGTCTTCGTCGTGGAATAGACGTTGACGATGGTGTCGCGTTCCCAGGCCCGGGTCCTCGCCGGGTCGGCGTAGCCGCCCCAGAGGTCGACGACGACCTCGCCCTCGACCGTGGCGCAGAACGAGGCGCCGATGTCCTCGCCCTTTGCGAGGTTCTCCTCGAACTGGGCCCTGGCCGCCACGTAGCGGTCCTGCGTCAGCCCCTGCACCGAACCGTCGGCCATGCGCCTGCTCCCTGGCATTTTCCACACCCTGGCAGAGGCCCTGCGCGTAAGCCTAGCCCAAAACGCATCACGGCCGGGCGAACCCCGGCCGTGACGTACGCGCTACTCTCGGATGGGATCAGCGGTAGACGGGCTTGCCGTCGGCGCCCACGACCCGCGACCAGGACTTGCGGACCAGGTCCTTCACGGCCGCCGGCATCGGCAGGTAGTCCAGTTGGACCGCCTGGGCGTCGCCGTTCTTGTAGGCCCAGTCGAAGAAGGCCAGGACTTCCTTGGCGCGCGCCGGGTCTTCCGGCTTCACAGGCACCAGGATGAAGGTGGCCGCGGTGATCGGCCAGGCGTCGGCGCCCGGCTGGTCCAGCAGCAGCAGGTAGAAGCCCGGCGCCGCCTTCCAGTTGGCGTTCGCCGCGGCCGCCGAGAAGTTGGCCGCCGTCGGGTTCACGAACTTGCCGGCCTTGTTCTGCAGCTGGCCGTAGGTGAGGTTGTTCTGCTTGGCGTAGGCGTATTCGACATAGCCGATCGCGCCCGGGGTCTGCTTCACATAGGCCGCGACGCCGTCGTTGCCCTTGCCACCCAGGCCCACCGGCCACTTCACCGAGTCATTGGCGCCGACTTCGCTCGCCCAGTGGGCCGCCTTCGACGCCAGGTAGGTCGTGAACACGAAGGTCGTGCCCGAGCCGTCGGAGCGGTGCACCACCGTGATCGGCAGGTTCGGCAGGGTCACGCCCGGGTTGGTCTTCACCAGCAGCGGGTCGTTCCACTTCTTAATCACGCCACGGTAGATGTCAGCCACCTGCGCGCCGGTCAGCTTGACCTGGCCCGACTGGATGCCCGGCAGGTTGAACACCGGCACCACGCCGCCGATCACGGTCGGGAACATCGTGAACCCGTTGGACGCCAGGTCATCCGGCTTCAGCGGCTTGTCGGTGGCCCCGAAGTCGACGGTCTTGGCGGTAATCTGACGGATGCCGCCGCCCGAACCGATGGCCTGGTAGTTCAGGCGGTTGCCGGTTTGGGCGCGATAGGCTTCCGCCCACTTGGCGTAGATCGGCGCCGGGAAGGTCGCGCCGGCGCCGGAGATGTCGGCGGCCTGGGCCGCGCCAGCTCCCACCATAGTCGCCGCCGCGAGAATGGCGGTCAGGTAGCGTTTGAACATGGGAACCCCCTCGTGGAAGGCGCGGATCACGCGCCCGTTCGAAGGCCGGTGTATTGAGGCTGCGCGAAGGTCCCATGACGGTGTCTCGGCAGTTTTGTGACAGTGACAGCCGTCGCTCGACTGTCACAAATCTGTTTCCGCACTTTGGCCGAACGGTCGCAAACGGAGCCTAGGAACCGCCTCGTCAAAGTCGCCGCACGCGCGACCTATGAGGGGTTCTACAATGGGCATGTCTTCCAAGCGCGGGTCGCCCGCGTGGCTTCACGTCGGGCTGGCCGCCGCGCTGATGTGCGGCGTCTCGACCGCGGCGCTGGCCGCACCGGCCAAGGGCGCCGGCGCCACCGCGGCGTCCGAAGCCAAGCTTCAGTCGATGCAGCAACAGCTCGACGACATGCGTGCGCAGTTGAGTGCGATGCGCTCTTCCAGCGGCGCGCCGGATCCCCGGCTTTCGGCGATCCAGCAACAGCTCGAGGCTATGGCGGCCCAGCTGGCGGACATGAAGGCGCAGCAGGACACGGCCAACACCAGCATCGCCACCCTGCAGATGGCGCCGCAGGGCGGGACCACCATCCCCACCCTGCCCAACGGCAAGCCGGCCCTGGCCAGCGCCGACGGCCGCTTCACGGCCAACGTCAAAGCGATCCTGATGCTGGACGCTGGCAAGTACTATCAAAAGAACAACCTGCCCGCCCAGGTCAGCAACCGCGACCTGAACGAAGGTTTCAACTTCCGCCGCGCCCGTTTCGGCATCGACGGCAAGCTGTTCCGCGACTTCGACTACTCGTTTATCTACGAGTTCGGTGGCTCGGGCCAGGAAGACCCCGGCCGTCTCTATGAAGCCGCGATCACCTACACCTACCTGAAGCCGTTCCGCTTCAAGGTGGGCGCGTTCGAGCCGAACATCGGCCTGGCCGCCGCCGTGTCCACCAGCCAGATGCCGCTGATGGAACGCCCGGCCCCGGCCGAAGTCGCCCGCAACGTCGCCGCCGGCGACAGCCGCGTCGCCTTCCAGATCTCGGCCAACGACGTGATCGGCGCGGGCGACACCGGCGTCGCCGCCCGCTGGATGATCTCCAGCGCCTATACCGCCAATATCATCGCCACCGGCAGCTCGGCGGCCTCAGCCACGACCCAGCCGTTCGATGAGCAGAACGCAGTGATCGCGCGAGCCACCATCGCGCCGTTCTACAGCACCGACTGGCAGGCCCACTTCGGCGTCAACTACCAGTACGTGCTGCACCCGAACGACCAGCTCGGGAACCCCGTGGGGGCCGCGACCGGCGTGCGCTATCCCTCGCAGCTGCGCGATCGGCCGGAACTCCGCCTGGACGGCACGCGCCTGGTGGACACCGGCGCCATCGACTCCCGCCACACGGAAGTGTTCGGCGTCGAAGGCGCCTTCATGACCGGCCCGGCGATGATCGAGGGCGAGTGGTTCCGCTACAAGATCGACCGCCGCTCCATCACCGCGACCACCCTGCCCGACCCGCACTTCACCGGCTGGTACGTCCAGGGGTCGTGGATGCTGACCGGCGAGAGCCGCGTCTACAACCCGGTCGAGGCCCGCTTCGACGCGCCCAAGCTCAACTACAGCTTCAACCCGGAAGCCGGGACCTATGGCGCGTTCGAGCTGGCGGCCCGCTACTCGGACCTGGACCTGAACTACCACGAGGGCGCTGCGGGCACGACGCCGGCGGCGGCGCTCGGCGCGGTCCGCGGCGGCGAGCAGAAGATCTATACCGTCGGCGTCAACTGGTACCTGAACCCCTCGATGCGGGTGATGGTCGACTTCCAGCACGTCAAGATCGACCGCCTGGGGGCCACCGGCCTGCAGGTCGGCCAGACCTACAACGCGCTGGCGGCCCGCGGCCAAGTCAACTTCTAGGTTTCCCCTCGGACCCTCAGGGCCGCCGCGCTTCCGGGCGCGGCGGCCTTTTTCTTGGGTCGCAGCCCGCGTCCTGCGTCGCAGGATCGTCACGCCGCCGACATGGCGGCGCGTTAGCTTCCTGCCTGCGAAGTAACCCCTCGCATCTCTCTCCACGACGGCCTCCCCCGAAGGCCGCATCGGCCGCGACCAGTCCCCCCGGTCGCGGCCGTCATTTCCAGCCGCCCGGCTTGGCGGCCGCGGCGCGCAGAGCCTTCATCGTGAACACATAGCTGTCGGCCGCCTGGGGCCTGTGGCAGGCGAGGCACTGGGCCTGGTTCAGCGCGTCGCGGCGCGCCCCGGCGGCGTCGAACAGGGCGTAGTCCCAGTCGCCGTTGCGCAGCAGGGCCGGAACCGCCTCCCCCCAGCCCGTCCGCGACGCCATCGCCGAATAGCCCTGGATCGCGCCGGGCTTGCCGTCCGCCTGGCGCTTGTAGGTCACCGAGACCAGCATGGCGCCGCTGGGCAGCGTCTGGCCGGCGCGCGCCGCGCGGACGGCCGTCGCGTTGGCGAACCGCTTGGTCACGACGCCGTCGCCCGGACTGTCGTCGGTCTCGTACAGCGTGAAGCCGGCCGGGAAGTCGGCCGGCAAGACGGCGCGCGAGTGGATGGCCGCGTTCGCCGGCGCATGGCCCTCGGGCGCGACGGGCGGCTGGGCGCTCCAATACTGCGCCAGGCTCTTCATGTCGGCCTCGCTGAGCTGGCCGGCGATCGACTGCATGACCTCATGCTTGCGCTCCCCGCGCTTGAACGCCGCCAGCTGGCCCGCCAGGTAGTCGGCCTTCTGGCCGGCGAGGTTGGGCGTGGTGGCGCCCGCGCTGATTCCGGTCGCGCCATGGCACGCCTGGCAGGCGATCACGCCCGCGGGGATGTCGGCGGCCTGGGCGGACGCGGCCAGCAGCAGGACCAGCAGACCGAGCGGCAGACGAATCGTCACGGCGGGACCTCGCGATTGCGACCGGTCCTCGGGTACTGCGGTCGCCGCGCCTTGCCTAGGCGGCGATCGGGACAGCTGGCGCGGCGAGCCGCTTGCGCTCGTCCAGCCAGTGGATGATGCGGAAGGCCCCGTCGAAGCCCTCGACGATGGCGGTGCAGCTTTCCACCCAGTCGCCGTCGTTGAGGTATTGCACCCCATCCATCTCGCGCATCTCGGCCTTGTGGATATGGCCGCAGATCACGCCGGCCACGCCGCGCCGCCGGGCCTCGTCCGCCATGGCGGTCTCGTACTGGTCGATGAAGGCGACGGCGTCCTTCACCCGGTGCTTCAGGAAGGCCGAGAGGCTCCAGTAGGAGAGGCCCAGCAGCCGCCGCGCGCGGTTGAAGTGGGTGTTGAGCGCCAGGAGCGCGCGGTAGCTCCAGTCGCCCAGCAGGGCCAGCCACTTGGCGTTCTGGACCACGTTGTCGAACTCATCCCCGTGCGTGACCAGGTAGCGCCGCCCGTCCGCGGCCTCGTGGATCGCGTCGCGCGCCACGACCACGCCGCCGAAGTGAACGCCGCAGAAGTCGCGCACGACCTCATCGTGGTTGCCGGGGACGTAGACGACCTTCACGCCCTTGCGCGCCAGGCGCAGGACCTTCTGCACCACGTCGTTGTGCGCCTGCGGCCAGAACCAGCCGGACCGCAACTTCCAGCCGTCGACGATGTCGCCGACCAGGTACAGCGTCTCGCACTCCAGCTCGCGGATGAACTCCAGCAGCAGCTCGGCCTGGCAGCCGCGCGTGCCCAGATGGATGTCCGAGATGAACGCCGCCCGGCAGCGGACGGCGGGTGACTGGTCCGGCATCGTTGCCCCCAACGGCGGTGTGATGACGAGCTACGGCGAGTCCGTGACGGGCCGGTGACGGCCTGCTACCCCTCCTGGTCGAGGGCGTAGCCGGCCGAGCGGACGGTGCGGATCAGGTCCGGCGCGCCGGCGATCCGCAGCGCCTTGCGCAGGCGACCGACGTGAACGTCGACCGTGCGAACCTCGACATAGGTGTTGGCCCCCCAGACGGCGTCCAGCAGGCGCTCGCGGCTGAACACCCGGCCAGGCCGCTGCATCAGGAAATCCAGCAGCCGGTACTCGGTCGGGCCAAGGTGGATATCAGAGCCGCCGCGGGTCACGCGGTGGCGGCCGCGGTCCAGCACCAGGTCGGCGTATTCCAGCCGCTCTTCCACCAGCTCGGGCCGCGTGCGCCGCAGCAGGGCGCGGATGCGCGCCACCAGCTCGCTCATCGCGAACGGCTTGACCACATAGTCGTCGGCGCCGGTGTCCAGGCCGCGGACCTTGTCGGCCTCCTCGCCGCGGGCGGTCAGCATCAGCACCGGCGTGCGGCGCGTCTCGACGCCGGCTCGCAGCTGGCGGCAGACCTCCACGCCCGAGACCTTGGGCAGCATCCAGTCCAGGACCACCAGGTCCGGCGGCTCCTCGGCGACCCGCAGCAGGGCCTCCTCGCCGTCGGCGGCCCGCTCGACGCGGAAGCCTTCCTTCATCAGGTTGTAGTCGAGGAGGGTCGCCAGCGCGTCCTCGTCCTCCACGACCAGTACGTAAGGGGTCACGATGGCGAAACCTCCGCCTCGGGCAGGCTCACCTTCGGCCGTTCGCCGATCAGTTCCCGGCCGGTCATCTGGAAGTGCAGGATCTCGGCGATGTTGGTGGCGTGGTCGCCGATCCGTTCGAGGTTCTTGGCGACGAACAGCAAATGCGCGCCGGCGGCCACCTGGCCCGGTCGGCTGGTCATAAGCGCCAGCAGTTCCCGGAACAGGCTCTCGTAGTGCTCGTCCACCTCGCCGTCGCGGCGCCAGACGTCCAGCGCCGGCTCCACGTCGCCGGCGGCGTAGGCGTCCAGAACCTCGCGCAGCCGCGCCGAGACAAGCCGGCCCATCCGCTCGATGGCGCCGGTCAGCGGCAGCAGCGGCTCACCGGCGGAGAGCACTAGGCTGCGCTTGGCGATGTTGCGCGCCAGGTCGCCGCAGCGCTCGAGGTTCATGGCCAGCTTCAGGGTCGAGATGGCGCGGCGCAGGTCCGCTTCGCCCGGGGCGTGATTGGCGATCAGCTGCACCGCCCGGCGCTCCACCTCGTTCTGCATGGTGTCGAGACGCAGATCGCGAATGATCAGGGCCTGGGCCAGCGGCACGTCGCGGCGCACCACCGCGTCCACGGCGTCGACCACCTGGGCTTCGGCCAGGCCACCCATGCGGATGACCTCGGCGACGAGCTGGCGTAATTCGGCCTGCAGCGTACGTGTCAACGGGAGCCCCTCTTCACGCGACTGCTAGTAATGCGGTCCGATGACAGTTTTGCGACGCCGGCGGCGTTAGCTGCCCGCAACCGGAAGATAGACCGAGAAGGTGCTGCCCTCGCCCTCCGCGCTTTCGACCGCGAAGCCGCCGCGGTGGCGGTTGACCACGTGCTTGACGATGGCCAGGCCCAGGCCGGTGCCGCCGCTGCGCTGGCCCTCGACACGATAGAACCGCTCCGACAGCCGCGGCAGGTGCTGGCGCGCGATGCCGGGCCCCTCGTCGGTGACCCGCAGCACCACATAGGCCTGGCCCTCCGACGCGTCGGGCGACAGCAGCGAGAGCCCGACGCCGGTGCGGCTCGGCGCGCGGGCGGCGTCCACGGACGCTACGGCCTGCAGGGCGACGCGGACCTTGCCACCGGTGGGCGTGTACTTCACCGCGTTGTCCACCAGGTTCTGGATCACCTGGACCAGCTGGTCGCGGTCGCCGACGACGGACGGCGTGGCCGGCCCCGCCTCGATGGCCACGGTCACGCCGCGCTCCTCGGTCAGGGGGCGGATGGCGTCGGACACGTCCTGCACCGTGCGCGCCAGGTCGACCTTGCCGGAGGGCGCGATGTGCTCGTTCAGCTCGATGCGGCTGAGCGAGAGCAGGTCGTCCACCAGGCGGGCCATGCGAGTCGCCTGCTGGGCCATGATGCCCAGAAACTTCTCTCGCGCTTCCGGGTCGTCCTTGGCGTGCGTGCGCAGCGTCTCCACGAAGCCGGCCAGCGAGGCCAGCGGCGTGCGCAACTCGTGGCTGGCGTTGGCCAGGAAGTCGGCCCGCATGCGCTCCGTGCGCCGCGCGTCGGTCTCGTCGCGCAGCACCACCACCAACTGGCGTGGCCCCCCGGGCTCGGCCACCAGGGGCCGGGCGAAGGCGCGCCAGAATCGAGGCTGCACGCCGATGGTCTCGAAGGCCACTTCCGCCGGCGCCTGCATCTCCAGCGCCGCCTCGATAGTTTCCAGCACCTCGGGCCGGCGCAGGGCCGCGCCCAGCGGCGCCCCGGCCAGCTCCAGCCGGAAGACCTCGCGGGCGGCCTGGTTGCCGTAGGCGATCTCCGCCGGGTCACCGTCGGCGGCCTGCACCAGGATCACCGGTTCGGGCAGCAGCTCCAGGATCAGCTGGGCCGCCGCGCCCGCCCCCGCCCTGTCGGCGACCTCGGACATCGTCAGGCTCCCGGGACGCCGAGCTGCTGGGCGGCCTGGCGCAGCGTCTGCTGATCGCCCGGCGAGCCGGCGAAGGCGTTGCGCGCGTCGCGGTAGGCGGCGGCGGCCTCGCCCGTCTGGCCCAGCACCATGCGGGCGCGGATCAGCTGCTGCCAGCCGGCCAGGTCCTTGGGGTTCTGCTTCAGCCGGGCCGACAGGCCGTTGACCATGCCCTGGATCATCTGCTGCCGGTCGCCCTCGCTCATGGTCTGGGCGGCGGCCATCTGCTCCTGGGTCGGACCGCGCGGCCCCCCGACGGCGGGCAGCCCGGCGGGCGCCGCGGCCATGGCCGGCAAGCGGCCTGAGATGTCGATCTTGCGCTCGGCGGCCACCTTCTCGACGAAGCCGCGCACCTCGGCCGCCCACGGCGCGCCGGGCGGGGCGGATTTCAGCAGCGCGATCCAGTCGTTCATGGCGCCCTCGTGGTCGCCGGCCTGGTCGCGGGCGACACCCAGGTAGTAGCGGGCGCGAGGGTCGGCCGGGTCGGCGGCCAGCGCCTTGCGGAAGGCGCCCTCGGCGGCCGGCGTCACCGTGCCCTGCGAGGCCAGCACCGTCGCCTCGCCCTGGGCCGAGAGGTAGTCGGCGTTGGTGGGGTCGAGGGCGGCGGCCTTGCCGTAAGCCTCCGCGGCGTCGGCGTTGCGGCCGGTCTGCAGGTAGGACCAGCCCAGCATCCGCCAGCCCTCGGCGTTCTCCGGATGCTGCTTCATCTGGGTCTCGAGTTGCGAGATCACCATGCTGGCGTCGCCGTGCGGCGAACCGTCGGGGCCGGCCTGGGCCGTCGCGGGCACGCCGTTGGCGGCCTTCACGTCGGGCCGGCCGATCTTCAGGTAGAGGCCGGTGCCGGCCAGGGTGACGATCGCCACCGTACCCAGCGCCACGTAGAGCAGCGTGCGCTCGTTCAGCGGGCGAGCCGGCGCGTCCGGCCGGCGCGCCTCGGCCAGGACCCGGCGCTTCAGGTCTGTCTTCAGCGCCTCGGCTTCCGGCTGTTCGAGCACGCCGGTGGCGGCCTGGGTCTCGATCTCGCCCAGCTGGTCCTTGAGGACGCCCAGGGTGTCGTTGCGCTCGCTGCGCGCGGCGTCACGGCGGCGGATGAGCGGAATGGCCAGGCCCACGGCCGCCAGCACGGTCATCAGGGTCAGGATCATCCAGAGCATTCAGGCCGCCCCATTACGCTTTACGTCGTCGGTGTTCATCAGTTCGGCCAGTTCGGCCTCTTCGGCGGGCGTCAGCGGCGAGGCTTTGGCCGGCGCGCGGCCCCGCATGTAGACGATGGCCCCCGCCCCGCCCAGCGCCAGCGCGATGAACGGGCCGAACCACAGCAGGAAGGTGTCGGCGCGCAGCGGCGGCTTCAGTTGCACGAAGCTCCCGTAGCGGGCCACCAGGAAGGCCACGGCCTGGTCGTCGGTGTCGCCGGCGGCGATCCGCTCGCGCAGGATGATCCGCAGGTCCTTGGCCACCAAAGCCTCGGAATCGTCGATCGACTGGTTCTGGCAGACCACGCAGCGCAGCTCGCGGCTCAGCGCGTGGGCGCGGGCCTCCAGCTTCGGGTCAGCCATCATCTCGTCCGGCTCGACGGCCTTCGCCGTACCGGCCAGGGCGGCGACGGCCGCCACGGTCAGCAACAGACGCCTCATGATTCGGCCTGCAGCTTCTCCAGCAGCGGACGGACCTTCTGCTCCCAGTCGTCCGGCGTGATGGCGCCCACGTGGCGGTAGCGGACGCGTCCGCGGCGATCGACGACGAAGGTCTCAGGGGTGCCCGAGACCCCCAGGTCGAAGCCCGCCCGTCCGGAGGCGTCGCTGCCGGTCGAGGTGTAGGGATTGCCGTACTGCTCCAGCCAGGCGGCGCCCTTGTCCGGCGTCTCCTTCCAGTCCAGGCCGACGATCTTCATCCCGTCGGCCTTGAGCTTCATGAACAACGGGTGCTCGATTCGGCAGGGACCGCAGGTCGAGGCGAAGACGTTCAGCAGCATGGGCTCGCCGCCGAAGTCGGTGTTCGACGCGCCCTTCTCGCCCGGGTGCACCGACGCCAGGCTGAACGCCGGCAGCGGCTTGCCGATCAGCATCGAGGGCAGGATCGACGGATCGCGGTGCAGGCCGGCGAAGAACACGCCCACCAGGGCCAGGAACGCCACCACGGGCGCGAGGAACAGGATCCGTTTCATTCTGCCGCCGCCGGTTGAGGTTCCACGGCGGTTCGCACGGCCGCCCCCAGTCGCAGGCGCCGGTCGCTGAGCGACACCGCCCCGCCCAACGCCATGGTCAGACCGCCCAGCCAGATCCAGATGATCAGCGGGTGATTCCACAGGCGCACGACGATGCCGGTCGCGGATTCCTCGCCGACCGACACATAGAGGTTGCCCAGCGGCCGCACATGGATGCCGGCCTCCGTGGTCTGGGACTGGGCGGAGGGATAGAAGCGGCGCTCGCTGCTGAGCTCGAACGGCGCGCCCTGCCCCGTGACCGTGAAGCGCGCGGCGCGGGCCTCATAGTTCGGGCCGTTGGTGGTTTCGAGCTTGCTGAGCGTGAGGGTGCGGCCCGCGAAGGCCACCGTGTCGCCCGGGCGCATGCTCAGCACCTTGTCGGAATGCCAGGCCGTGACGCCGGTGATCCCCAGCACCACCAGCCCCAGGCCGGCATGCGCCAGGGTCAGGCCGACCAGGGCCCGGGGCGTCGTCCGCAGCGCCCGGCCCAGATAAGCCCGCTGGGCCCACCAGCGCCGGCCCAGGATCGCCGCGCCGCCGAAGATGAGCCAGGCGGCCAGCGCCAGCCCGCCCGCTGTGATCACGCCCTTCAGCCCCCCGAGCACGAGGGCGACCAGCAGCACCACGCCGGCGATGGCCGCGGGGACGCGCAGGCGCATGAAGATCTGCCGCGCCTTGTCCCGCCGCCAGTTGGTCATCGGCCCGAACACCACCAGCGCCAGCAGCGGAATCGCCAGAGGCGCGAAGGTGCGGGCGTAGAACGGCGGGCCGACCGAGATCTTGTCGCCGTTCAGCATCTCGATGATCACCGGCTGGAACGTGCCCCAGAACACCACCGCGCACAGCACGCTGAGGAACAGGTTGTTCAGGATGATGCCGCCTTCGCGCGACAGCGGCTGGAAGTGGGCGCCGGAGCGAATCGCCGGGGCGCGCCAGCCGTAGAGCAGGAGCGAGGCGCCCGTCGTCACGCCGATGATCCCCAGGACATAGACGCCCCGCCGCGGGTCGACCGCGAAGGCGTGCACGCTGGTCAGGATGCCCGAGCGCACGAGGAAGGTGCCCACCAGGCTCATGGAGAAGGTCAGGATGGCGAGCAGGATGGTCCAGCTGACCAGGGCGCCGCGCCGCTCCAGCACCAGGGCCGAGTGCAGCAGGGCCGTACCCAGCAGCCAGGGCATCAGGGAGGCGTTCTCCACCGGGTCCCAGAACCACCAGCCGCCCCATCCCAGTTCATAGTAGGCCCAGGCGCTGCCCAGGGTGATGCCGATGGTGAGCGGGATCCAGGCAGCCAGCACCCACGGCCGCACCCAGCGGGCCCAGGCGGCGTCCACGCGCCCCTCGATCAGGGCGGCGACCGCGAAGCAGAAGGCCATCGAGAAGCCGACGTAGCCCAGGTAGAGCATGGGCGGATGGAACACGAGGCCGGGGTCCTGCAGCAGGGGATTGAGCTCGGTCCCCTCGGGCGGGGCCGGATCCAGCCGCAGGAACGGGTTCGAGGTGAAGATCAGGAAGCCCAGGAAGGCGACGCCGATCAGCCCCTGGATGCCCAGCACCCGGGCCTGCAGCGTCTCGCGCAGGGTCCCGCCAAAAAACGCCACCCCGCCCCCGAAGATCGCCAGGATCAGCACCCACAGCAGCATCGAGCCCTCGTGGCTGCCCCAGGTGGCGGCGAATCTGTAGGGCAAGGGTTGGGCCGTGTTGCTGTGCTCGGCGACCAGGGCCACCGAGAAATCGCAGGTGACGTAAGCGTAAGCCAGGCAGGCGAACGCCAGGATCACGAACCCCGCCTGCAGGCGCGCGGCCGCCCGGCCCAGGGCCATCAGCGTCCCATCGCCCCGCCAGGCGCCCCAAAGCGGCGCCACGGACTGGACGAGCGCAAGCAGCAGGGCGAGAATCAGCGCGAACTGACCGACTTCCGCCGACATTTACTTTGTGCTCCCCTGAGACTGCTGGCGCGTGGTACCGCGTTCGGCGAAGATCGGAAATGCTCGTGTGTCGGGGAAGGGCGTAGTCGTTACGGCTTAAGGGCCGGGACGTTGGGGGCGTAGAGATGTCGGAGCTCTATAAGGTCGCGATCATTGGATCCGGTCCTGCCGGGCTGAGCGCTGCTTCGCATGCCGCGAAGAAGGGCCTCAGCCACGTCCTGTTGGAAAAGACCGACCACCTCTCCGACACGATCTACCGCTACCAGAAGGGCAAGCACGTGATGGCGACGCCCGTCATCCTGGTGCTGCGCTCGCCCTGCGAATTCGAGGCCGGCAAGCGCGAGAAGGTCCTGGAGCAGTGGAACAACGACGTCGCCGCCGCCGGCGTGAACGTCAAGTTCAACTCCGAAGTCACCGCGATCAGCGGCGACAAGGGCGATTTCACGATCGAGACCAAGAGCGGCGTCGTGAAGGCCGAGACGATCATCCTGTCGGTGGGCCTGCAGGGGAACCCGAACCGGATGCGCTGCGACGGCGGGAACCTGCCGCACGTGCAGTACCAGTTGGATGACCCGGGCGAATACACCGACGAGCACATCTTCGTCATCGGCGGCGGCGACGCCGGCATCGAAAACGCCATGGGGCTGATCGCCGACGCCGGCCAGAACAACACCGTCACCCTGGTCAACCGCGGCGCCGACTTCCCGACCGCCAAGAAGCCGAACGTCGACGGCCTGCTGGCCGCCCGCGACGCCGGCCGCATCAGCGTGCTGACCGAATGCAACACCAGCCTGGTCGAGCCCGGCTGGATCACCGTCGACACGCCGCAGGGCCAGTCCCGCTACAAGTGCGACCGGATCATCGCCCGCATGGGCGCCGCCCCGCCCCGCGCCTTCGTCGAGGCGGCCGGCATCGAGTTCACCGGCCCCGACCGCACCGCCTTCCCGATCCTGTCGCCCACCTTCGAGACCACGAAGAAGGGCATCTATGTCATCGGCGCCCTGGCCGGGTACCCGCTGATCAAGCACTGCATGAACCAGGGCTACGACGTCGTCGAATACATCAGCGGCAACACCTCGCTGGAAGCCGCCGACGAACCGCTGCTCAAGGACAAGCTGAAGCACCTGCCTGGCAACCGTTCGGTCGCCGAATGGCTGGAGTTCCTGCGCAGTCACGTGGAAATCCTGAACGGCCTGTCGCCGCTGCAGATGCGGGAGTTCCTGCTCGACAGCGAGGTGCGGGCCTACAAGGCCGGCGATCCGATCTTCATCCGCAACGACTCGGGATCGTCGGTGTTCGGCATCGCCGAGGGTTCGGTGAAGGTCGAGGTCGACCCCTCCAACCCGAACATCACCGTGCCGATCCCGGCCAGCGAAATCTTCGGCGAGGTCGGGCTGATCTCCGGCCGCAAGCGCGGCGCGACGATTCGGGCCGCCGAACCGACCATCTGCGTGGAAATTCCCCGCATGGCTGCCCTGAAGCTGATGTCGCAGGTGCCGCAGGCCCGCGAGGCGGTGCAACGGATCACCACCGAGCGCCAGGTCCTGCAGATCTTCAAGTCGGGCCTGACCCCGGCCGACATCAAGGACGTCCTGGCCGGCGCCGAGGTGAAGGACGTCAAGCCCGGCGAGTCGATCATCAACGAGGGCGATATCTCGGACGACCTCTACATCATCCGCTCCGGCTCGATGATCGTGGAGAAGAATCTCGGCGGGAAGCCGGTCTTCATGTCCTATGTGCCGGCCGGCTCCTATTCCGGCGAAATGGCGATGATCGAGCGCGCCCCGCGGACGGCGACGGTGAAGGCGGCGATCCGTTCCACGGTTGTCAAGCTGCCCGCCGAGCCGTTCCGCGCCCTGCTGACCCGCAAGCCCGAACTGGCCAAGCGGATGCAGCAGGAGATGCGCGCCCGCCAGGAGATCAACGCCTTCATCGAGAGCCAGAAGGAGGAATTCGGCGGCGCCGTCGACATGTACTCCTCGGTCGCCAACTTCCTGATCACCCAGGGGATCGGCGAGGCCACCGACGTGCTGCTGATCGACGAGAGCCTCTGCGTCGGCTGCGACAACTGCGAGAAGGCTTGCGCCGACAGCCACGACGGCCTCAGCCGCCTCAACCGCGAGGCCGGCACCACCTTCGCCAACATCCACGTGCCGACGTCCTGCCGCCACTGCGAGCATCCGCACTGCATGAGCGACTGCCCGCCCAACGCCATCCGGCGCGGTCCGGACGGCGAGGTGTTCATCAACGACACCTGCATCGGCTGCGGCAACTGCCAGCGCGCCTGCCCGTACGGCGTGATCCAGATGGACAAGCCGCCGCCGCCCAAGCCCAGCCTGTTCCAGTGGATGCTGTTCGGCCGCGGCCCGGGCCCGGGCGAACCCGATTATGAGTGGCGCAAGAAAGCCGCGAAGGCCGGCGGCGGTGGCGAATCGCCCAAACTGGCGATCAAGTGCGATATGTGTTCGGGGAAAGCGGGGGGACCGGCCTGTGTCAGGGCCTGTCCGACGGGAGCGGCGATCCGGGTCTCACCCGACGCCTTCCTCTCCGTGGCGCGGATCGAGAGGGCTGGGTAGCTCGTGACACACGCCGGGGGGCATACAGAACGCGTGCGGCAGAGGACCCACGAAGGGTTCCTGCGCCACAAGCATTTCCTGTTCGCGCAGATCGCGACGGCGCTCTGCGTCGTGGCGGTCGGCGTCTACTTCGTCACCGCCGCGCGGCTGCAGGAGCCGCCCAGCGGCGGCAGCTGGATCGGCTACACCCTGGGCACGATCAGCGCCGGGCTGATCGTCTGGCTGGCCTGCCTGGGCATCCGCAAGCGGGTGATCACCGCCGGCCACTACTCGCTGAAGGCCTGGGTCTCGGCGCACGTCTACCTGGGCCTGTCGCTCACGGTGCTGGCCACGCTGCACACCGGCTTCCAGTTCGGGTGGAACGTCCACACCCTGGCCTACGCCCTGATGATGCTGGTGATCGTGTCGGGCGCCCTGGGCATCTGGGCCTACGCCACCCTGCCCCAGCGCCTGCACGGCAACCGTGGCGAGACCACGCGCAAGCAGATGATCGAGGCCATCGAGAGCCTGGACCGCCAGATGCACGACGCCGCCCAGCCGCTGGACCGCGCCGGCGCCGAAGCGGCCCGCCAGTCGATCGAGGACACCGAACTGGGCGGCGGCTTCCTGAAGCGGCTGACCAACAGCTACGGCGACTGCGCCAACAAGCGCGCGATGGCGAAACTGCGGAGCCTCCCGGCCCCGGCTAGCTCCGTCCAGGCCGAGGCGATCACCAAGCTGGAGGGGCTGATGCAGCAGAAGGCCGAGGTGCTGGGCCTGGCGCGGCGCCAGATGCAGATCACCGCCTTCCTGGAAGGCTGGCTGTTCGTGCACATCCCGATGACCTTCGCCCTGCTGGCGGCTCTGACGGCGCACATCGTCAGCGTCTTTACGTACTGGTGAGCCGGTGGCCCAGGAATTCCATCTCAAGCTGATCACCGAGCGCGCCGGCGGCGGCGATCCGATCGTCCGCGAACGGCACCTGGCCGGGCCCGAGCTCACCATCGGCCGCGCGGCCGACAGCGACATCGTCCTGACCGACCTGACGGTCGATCCGCAGCACGCCAAGATGCGCTTCGCTGGCCCCGGCCGGGTCACCATCGAATCGGTCAGCGGCCTGCCGTTCCAGGTGGGCGGCCGCTCGGTCCAGCGCGCCGACCTCGACGTCGCCAGCCATCCGGTGGTGATGTTCTCCACCTACAGCCTGAGCTTCGAGTCCGGGCCGGACGGCGGCGCGGTGGTGACCGTCACCCACGGCGAGCACGCCCACTACCCGACCCGCTCGATCTTCTCGCTGCAGTCCAAGGTGTTCGGCCGCCGCAAGATGGCCTGGACCTTCGGGGCCGGCATCTTCCTGGTCTGCCTCCTGATCCCGCTGCTGTTCGCCGGGCTGCTGTCGCACACCAAGATCCACCCCGACCAGCAGTGGTCGACGGGCCCGCTGTCGAAGTCGCACGCCTTCCTCGAGACCGACTGTAAGGCTTGCCACGCCAAGTCGTTCGTCGCGGTGCGCGACGAGTCCTGCAAGGCCTGCCACCAGGCCAGCCACGACCCGGCCGCCGAGGCCAAGGTGCTGGCGAAGTCGAAAGAGGGCGGCAGCCCGTTCGCCGCCCTGCTGGTCTACGACCACGCCGATCCGAAGAAGCTCACGAAGGCGACGCCTCTGCCCGACGGCTTCGGCGCCAAGGTGTCGACCATCGTCCAGCGCGCCTTCAACCACCCCACCGACCGCTGCGCGAGCTGCCACATCGAGCACACCAAGCCCGGCCAGAAAGCCAAGGGCGTCGACGCCGCCGCCCCGCTCAGCGACAAGCCCGACATGGTGGTGGTCCAGGACTGCCAGTCCTGCCACTCGAAGCTGAAGATGCGGCTGGGCAAGACCGAGCTGATCGACACCCCCGACTGGGGCCGCCACCCGGCATTCCGGCCGCTGATCATGACCTCGGCCGACGGCGCCCAGGCCACCTTCCAGCGGATGTCGCTGACCGGCGCGCCGCAGGAGAAGAACAACCTCACCTTCCCGCACCGCATGCACCTCGACCCGCTGGGCGGGGTGGCGCGCCAGGCGATCGACCTGGGCAAGGCGGCCGGCTACGGCGCGGCGCTGGAATGCGCCTCGTGCCACAAGCGCGACGCCAGCGGTAAGGGCTTCCAGCCGATCCAGATGGAGAAGGACTGCGGCGCCTGCCACAGCCTGGCCTACGCCCGCGTCGGCGGGACCTTGCAGCTCTATCCGCACGGTGAGGTCGAGAAGACCATGATGCTGGCCGGAGGCGGCGGCGGCATGGGCGGATCCGACCGCATGCGACCGGGCTCGATCCGGCCCAGCGCCCTGCCCGGCTCCGCGCCGCCGTCGGCCGTCAGCGGCTCGCCGTTCCGCCAGGGCGGCGCCTGCTTCGAGTGCCACACCATCACCTGGACGCAGGCGGGCATGCCGCACGTGGCGCCGGTGAAGCTGACGGCCCACTACATGCCGCGCGGCGCCTTCGACCACGATGTCCCCGAGCACGGCGGACCCGGCCAGTCCAAGGCCGGCGGCTACAAGTGCCAGGACTGCCACAAGGCCGAGACCTCCGACCGCGCCTCGGATGTGCTGGTGCCCGACATCGGCAAGTGCAACGCCTGCCACGGCCAGCCGAAGACCAAGACCGCGGCCGCCAGCGACGGCGAGTGCGCCACCTGCCACAGCTTCCACGCCCCGGGCAAAGCCACGCCCAAGCCGGGCCACCCGGCGCTGGAAACGCTGCGCTGGAGCGCGATGATGGCGAAGAAGCCGGACGCGTAACCCTACCCCCCCGCGCAGCGGCGGGAGGGGGACCGCGGGCCGAGGCCGACGCAAGACGGCTGACGAGCCGGCGGTGGAGGGGGCGAGCCCCATCCGCTGGGTCAAGAACGGCCGATCGATCCGCAGAGCTTGAAGCTTGCCCCCCACCACTCGCTCTTCGGCGAGCGGTCCCCTCCCGCTGCTTCACGGGGGAGGTAAGAGCAGAATCGAAAACGCCGCCCCCTTCGGAGCGGCGTTGCCGAATTCAGTCCTGGCGTCGAACGGTCAGACCACCCCGAACGCCAGCATCGCGTCGGCCACCTTCTTGAAGCCCGCGATGTTCGCGCCCTTCACGTAGTCGATGACCTTGGAGCCCGGCCGGCCGCCGTATTCGGCGCAGCTGGCGTGGATGCCCGACATGATGTCGACCAGCAGGCGCTGCAGCTCCTCTTCCTTCCAGGAGATGCGGGCCGAGTTCTGGCTCATTTCCAGGCCGGAGACCGCCACGCCGCCGGCGTTTGCCGCCTTGCCGGGCGCGTACAGGATCTGGGAGTCCTTGAAGACATGCACGCCCTCCAGGTTGGTCGGCATGTTGGCGCCTTCCGACACGGCGATGCAGCCGTTCTTCACCAGGGTACGGGCGTCGTCGCCCAACAGCTCGTTCTGGGTCGCACACGGCAGGGCCAGGTCGCACTGGACGGCCCAGGGGGTCTTGCCGGCGTGGAATTCCGAACCCTTGAACTCCTTGGCGTACTCGGAGATGCGGCCCCGGCGCTTGTTCTTCAGGTCCTTCACCCAGTTGATCTTGTCCTGGGTCATGCCTTCGGGGTCGTACACGAAGCCCTCTGAATCGGAGAGCGTCAGGACCTTGCCGCCCAACTGGTGACACTTCTCGGCCGCGTGGGTCGCCACGTTGCCAGAGCCGGAGATGACGACGGTGTGGCCGTCGATGTCCTTGCCCTGGGTCTTCAGCATGTTCTGCATGAAGTAGGTGGCGCCGTAGCCGGTCGCCTCGGTGCGGATCAGCGAGCCGCCGTACTCCAGGCCCTTGCCTGTCAGCACGCCGGTGAACTCGTTGGTCAGGCGCTTGTACTGGCCGAACATGTAGCCGATCTCGCGCGCGCCCACGCCGATGTCGCCGGCCGGCACGTCAACGTCCGCGCCGATGTAGCGGTAGAGCTCGGTCATCAGGCTCTGGCAGAAACGCATCACTTCGCCGTCGGACTTGCCCTTCGGATTGAAGTTCGAGCCGCCCTTGCCGCCGCCCATCGGCAGGCCGGTCAGCGCGTTCTTGAAAGTCTGTTCGAAGGCCAGGAACTTCAGCACGCTCTCGGTGACCGAGGGGTGGAAGCGGATGCCGCCCTTATAGGGGCCGATGGCGTTATTGTTCTGGACGCGCCAGGCGCGCTGGACGCGCACGTTGCCGTTGTCGTCCTGCCAGCAGACGCGGAAGCTGACCACGCGGTCCGGCTCGGCGATGCGGCGCAGGATCTGCGCCTTGTGATAGGCTTCCTTGTCCTGGATGAAGTCGAAGATGTCCTCGGCGACTTCCTGCACGGCCTGTACAAATTCCGGCTGACCCGGATTGCGGCGCTTCACGCCCTCGATGAAGCCGTTCAGATCGACGTGGTCGCTTACTGCCATGATTGCCCCCTGATGGCCGACGTGCCTTCACGCCGGCGGCTCTTCCAGCCAAACCTAACTACGAATTCGCGACGGACTTAAGCGCATTTCCGACGCCAAAGCTCAAGCATGGTCATTCGCCCCTTCACAAGCCGATGGAATTTGCGGACAACTCGTTCGCTGGATGGGGGCTGATGAAATGACCAAGGCGTCTGATTTGTTCGTGCAATGCCTGGAAGAGGAAGGCGTGCTGCACGTCTTCGGTGTTCCGGGCGAAGAGAACCTCGACTTCCTCGACAGCCTCAGCCGATCCAAGAAGATCCAGCTGATCCTGACCCGCCACGAACAGGGGGCGGGCTTCATGGCCTCCACCTACGGGCGCCACACCGGCAAGGCCGGGGTCTGCGTCGCGACGCTGGGCCCGGGCGCGACCAACTTCGTCACCGCGGCCGCCTACGCCCAGCTGGGCGGCATGCCGATGATGATGCTGACCGGCCAGAAGCCGATCAAAAAGTCCAAGCAGGGCCGGTTCCAGATCCTGGACGTGGTCTCTATGATGGGCCCGCTGACCAAGTTCACCCACCAGCTGGCGTCGGCCGACAACATCCCCTCCAAGGTGCGCGAGGCCTTCCGCCTGGCGCAGGAGGAGAAGCCCGGCGCGGTGCACATCGAGTTCCCCGAGGACATCGCCGACGAGCACACCGACGAAAAGCCGATGCCGAAGAGCAACGCGCGCCGTCCGGTGGCCGACGAGAAGTCCATCCGCGCCGCGGCCAAGCGCATCGAGGCGGCCAAGTCGCCGATCCTGGTGATCGGCGCCGGCGCCAACCGGACCATGACCAGCCGCATGCTGGCCCAGTTCATCGAGAAGACCGGCATCCCGTTCGTCTCGACCCAGCTGGGCAAGGGCGTCGTCGACGAGACCAGCGACAAGTTCGTAGGCTGCGCCGCCCTGTCGGCCGGCGACTTCGTGCACCGCGCCATCGAGGCGGCCGACCTGATCATCAACGTCGGCCACGACGTGATCGAGAAGCCGCCGTTCTTCATGAAGCCCGGCGGCACGGAGGTGATCCACATCAACTTCCGTTCGGCCGAGGTCGATCCGGTCTACTTCCCGCAGTACGAGGTGATCGGCGATATCGGCAACGCCATCTGGCAGATCAAGGAAGACATCCTTCCCCAAGCCAGCTGGGACTTTAAGGCCATGCACAAGGCGCGCGACGCCGAGGTGGCCCACACCC
>CBHTUE010000011.1:0-46146 GCA_966096115.1 uncultured Phenylobacterium sp. | reverse complement strand
CAGCGCGGCGCGGCAGGCCGAGGCCGCCCCGGCGACGACGTCGGCGTCGGCCGCGCCGCGGAACGGCGCGCCCTGAGCGCCTCGACGAGCTGTTCAGGCCCCACGAAGTTCTTGCCCACGGCGGGCTCGGCCAGGGCGCGTCCTCCCCTGCGCAGCAGACGTTCCGGGGTTGCGCCGGTCCATGCGCCGTCTTCGCACGTCACCGCACCGGACCTGACCGTAGAGCGGTAGCCACGGGCCGCTTGCAGCCGCCCCCACAAGCCGCGGCTGCTGATGCGCCACTATCCGGGGGATCTGCGGTCGGGCCGCACCAGAGAGATCGAAGCTGAAGGGCGTCCCCATCAGCGTGTCGGCTGACGCGCGGAAGTCATCTGGCTGCGGCGTTCAGAGGGCCGAGCGAACAGGACCGGGATACGCCAGCACCGCCCGATCAGCTGAAAGAAGGGTGATCCCCTCGACCATGGCCTGAGCGATCAACATGCGATCGAAGGGGTCCTTGTGCAGATCCGGCAGCGCCGACACAGCCGCAGCGTGGCTACCGGCAATCGGCATCTCTTCGTAGCCGCTCTCGAGAAGTTCACGCCGAAACACGCCGGCGTCCAAATCGAACTCAGGCCGGCCCAGCGAAGACTTGACCGCGATCTCCCAGATGCTCGCAGCGCTGAAGTGGAGATTGTTTTCCGGGTCGCCAATCAGGCCTGTCGCCTTTGGCGAAAGGCCTGAACCCGCAGCTGCCCAGAGAAGAATGTGCGTATCCAGAAGCAGCTTCATCAGGAGCCTTCGAACATGCCTGCGATCTCATCCCGACCAAAGTCATCGAAGTTATCCGGCACCGAAATGCGGCCCTTCATGAACCCAATGCGCGGCTTTGGGTTGTCGGCCTGGCCGATGGCGACCACCTTCACAAGAGGTTTGCCCGCCTTGGCGATGATGAAGGACTCACCTTTCACAGCCCTCTCGACGAGCTTCGACAGGTTTGTCTTGGCATCATGCATGTTGACGGTTTGCATCGGCCACCTCGGAACTTAGTCTGATAGACTTAGTCTATCTGGCCCGAAGTTCAAGACCTGGATGTTCTCCCTGCCGGCCGGGGAGCGTCCCCGAGCCGTCGTTCCTACGAAGGGCAGGTCCGCTTGTCGCCTGCTCCGAGGTGCCCGGTCGGGCCATCGCCTGGTCAGCACGGCGCCATAAGCGGTACTTGAGATCGGATCGGAAAGCAGACCTTCGATGGCCCCATGGGGCGCTGCACTTCAATCACCGAGCGGCCGCCGGCCGAGAGTCGTCAACCGGGCGGTCGCCTCAGCGCGCCGGGTTACGCCGCGGGACGCTCGAGGGTCCGGCGGAATTCCTCCGACGTCTCGTCTATGAAGACGTAGAGGATCTTGCCGTCGCGGACGATTACGACGTCCCAGCCGGTGTATTCGAGCGCCTCGCCGCGCGGCCCCGAGCCCCAGGCCAGTCGCCCCGCGTTTTGGAGCACCTGCGGCCCGCCCAGCGGCGTGTAGATCTGGCGCGCGCCGAAGGCGCCCTGCACGGCCATCGCCGAGCGAGGCGCTCTGAACGACCCCATCACCGCCGCCGCGCAGAAAGGAAATGACATGACCGATCACATTGAGACCACGACCGACGAACTGGCACTGGCGCAGGCCGAACTCGACGAGGTCGTCGGCGGTCTGACGAAGGTCGGCGGAGGGACCCTCATCCTGGCCAACACCAATACCTACACCGGCGCCACGGCGGTGAACGCCGGCATCATCGCCATCTGAACCTTAGGGTGGTCGTGCCCGTCCACAGGCGTTCGGCCCCCACTTGGCTGCGCAACAAAACGCACCAACTCGCAGGTCGACGCGCCTACCCGCGAGGGTCGCGGGTCGCCATAAACCACGACCGTAGCCGAGTGCTACCGATCACTTCCCCAGCCCCACGGAGACGATGCCTATGCGCAACAAGCAGAAGACCCCCGCCCCGACCCAGTCGACGCCGGGCCAGCTGAACGAAGCCCAGCTCACCCAGGTCGTCGGCGGCCTGCTGCCCGCGGTCGGCCCCGCCGCCAAGCCGCTCGTGCCGGCGGTCTAGCGAACCCGCGCGGGCGCCCGGGGCCGCCGATAGTCCTAGCCCCGGGTCCCAACCGCATCGACGCCCCATCCGCCGCGCGACGCGATCAGCATCTGCCGCGATCGTCACTCGTGACCACCCAGTGGAAGGATCAGGCGATGCCCACATCGAAGCCGAAGACTCCTGCCACGCGGCCCACCGAGTTCCACGGCGACGCCCTGGACAAGGTCGCCGGCGGCCGGAAGGCCGGCGCCTGCCAGCCAGAGGTCCTGCTTCCCCCGCCGCCGAAAGTCTGATCGCCGCCGACCCGGGCGAGAACGCTCGATCAATGCTCGCGGCCATTCAGCAGGTTCAGCAGCCGCACGAAGCGGTCGCCGGCCTGCTGCAGGGTGTCCAACAACCCCTCGTCCAGCTCCGCGTCGCCGGCCCCGCCCCCGCTCGCCGTGCGCAGACGATCGGACAGGAAGATCGCCAGGGCGCGGTAGAAGCGGGCCGCGAAGCCGGTGTCCTGCTCAAACGTGGCCAGCAAGGCCTCGCGCGGGACCGCCAGGATCTGCGCGGCGCCCAGCGCGGCGACCGAAGCGTCGGGCGGCCGCTTCTCGACGAACGACATCTCGCCCACCACGTCCCCGACGGCCAGGGTCGCGAGCCGGACGCCCTTCGCCGTCGTCACCTCCAACCGCCCGTCGGTCACGAAACAGAGTTCACGGACCTCCCGCCCTGCGGTGATCAGCTGCTCGCCGGCGACCAGCTTCCGCGTGCGGCCGTTGCGCGCCAACCAGCCGATGTCGCCATCGTCCAATTCCCCCAGGATGTAGAGCGCCTTGCGCACGTCAGTCCTCCAGCAACTGCCGGCGGGAGAGCGCGGCAAACGCTCCGTCGCGGGCCATGAGTTCGGCATAGGAGCCCGTTTCGACGAACCGGCCGCCCTGCAGCACACAGATCCGGTCGGCGTTGCGCACCGTCGACAGGCGATGGGCGACCGTAATCCGGGTGGCTCGCAACGCGTCCAAGGTCCTGGCGACGAGCGCCTGAGTGGCGTTGTCGAGCGCGCTGGTCGCCTCGTCGAAGAACAGGATCGCCGGCTCCGCGACGATGGCACGGGCGATCAGGATGCGCTGGCGCTGACCGCCAGAGAGCGATCCCGCCCCCTCGGTCACAGGCGTGTGCAGACCCATCGGCATGTTCCTGAGGTCAGGCCCCAGGCCCGCCCGCTCCGCCGCGACCCGACACTGTTCGAGGCTGGCGCCGCTGGCCCCGCGAATGTTGTCGTTGATCGACCCCGCAAACAGCTGGCTCGACTGCATCACCACGCCGATCTGGGAGCGGACCCGGGTCGGGTCGAGGCTGGCGAGTTCCTGGCCGTCATAGGTCAGCGACCCGGTCCGCGGACGCTCGAACCCGAGCAGAAGCCGCAGGACGGTCGACTTGCCCGAGCCTGAGCCGCCGACAATCGCCATGTGCTCCCCGGCGCGGATGGAAAAGCTCAGGCCGTCCAGCAACAGGGCCGCGCCATCCGCATGGGCGAAGCTGAGGCCGCTGGCCTGGATGTCGCCCGTGAGCCGCCCGGGATCGGCGCGGCCTAGACTGGTCTCGGGCGCCGTGTCGAAGATCGGTTGCGCGCGCTCGGCGAGCGGCTGGACCGCCTGGATCGCCATCAGCGAGTCGCAGAAGGCGGCGAACGCCCCCTGGAAGGCCGCAAAGGCCACCATGAAGGCGATGAACATGCCCGGCCGCACCGCGTGGCCGGCCAGCAGGGCGGCGACCGCGAACACACCCATGAGCGTCACCACTTGCCAGCTGTCGGCGAAGGCGGCGAAGTGCGCAGCCACCCGCTCGCCGCGCGCCGTCGCCAGCCGCTCGCCGGCGTAGCCCTGCCGCCACCGGGCGAAGATTCGCTGTTCGGCGGCGGCCGAGCGCAGCTTCGGAAGCCCGTCGAGGATCTCGAACGTGAGGCTGGCGAGGCGACCATCGCGCTCGGCCGCCTCCCGCAAGGGCCCGATCTGCGCCAGGCGGCTCACGCCGACCGCGGCGACGTAGACGAGCGTCAGGGCTAGGCCCGCCAGCGCCATGCGCGCGTCATAAACGAACAACAGGACGAGATAGACCAGTGCGAACACCAGGGTGATGCCGGCGGTCAGCAGCGTGGTGGTCACGAGCGTGCGGATGTGCTCCAGGCTGCTCACCCGCTGGTTCAGGTCGGCGGCGGACATCGACCTGAAGAACCGCGCCGGAAGCCGGAGCAGATGGTCGGCGATCCCCGCCGCCATGTCCGCCTGCCCCCGGCCCGCGATCCGCGCCTGGGCCAATGAACGGGCCATCGCGAAGGCCGCGGTCAGCAGGCCCGCCATGAACAGGGCCAGGCCCGCCGCGATCAGCAGGCCGCCCGCACCGCTCGGCACGACATCGTCGAACACCCACCCCGTCACCAGCGGCGCGACCAGGCCGCAGATCGCGGCTCCAACCCCGGCGGCGGCGATGAACCAGACCTCGGATCGCAGGCCGCGCAGGACGCTGCGGCTCATACCCGCGAGGCGACTGACGTCGTCCGCCAGCGGCGGGAAGACCCGGAAGCCGAAGTCGCCGTAGGCGTCTGGATCCACCGTCGCGCCGCGCCGGTCACGCCAGGCTCCGCGCGCCCAACTCAACGCGGTGACCGCCCCGTCATCACGCCGAAGGATCAGCGGGCCGCCGAGATCGTCGCGCATCCAATGAGGATGGAGTTGGATCTGCGCCGCCCGCAGGCCCGCGATCCGGGCCAAGGCCGGCAGCGCGTCGAACGCCTCAGGTCCGCTCGCCACGGCCTTTCGGTCGATCGCCACGCCCAGCGCCGCCGCGGCGTCGGCGAGCGCGGCCGCTGTCCCAGCCGTCGGCCGTCCCTCATCCTGGACGCCGGCCATCAGGCTTTCCGCCAGCCTGCGGTCCCGGTCCTCGTCGATCTCGGCGAACCGGACGTCGAGCGCGGCGTAGCAGGTCGCCATGTCGTCGCCGGCCGCCCAGGGCGGCGCGCCCTGACCTGCGAGGTCGGCCACGCCCGCAAGCCAGGCTTGCGGATCCGCATCGCGGACCACCCTGAGTTCGGCGTCGGCCGTGGCCAGAAGGCTGAGCGAGACGCCGTCCATCGCCGCGTTGAAGATCGCCTGGCCTTCGCCGACCACGGCGATCAGGCGCCGGCGCTCGGGCCGGGTCAGGTAGACCTCCACCCGGCCGCGGACGACGCCCCAGGCCTGGTTCGCCGGGGGAAGGGTCCGGCCCGCGCCGAGCGGGATGAGGAGACGGTGCGCGGTCATGCTTCGAGCAGTCCCGCGTAGTGACCGCCCGCCGCCATCAGGCCGTAGTGGTCGCCCCGCTCGACGATCGTCCCCCGCTCCAGCACGATGATCTCGTCGCAATCGCGGACTGTGGACAGCCGGTGGGCGATCACGACGCAGGTCACGCCGCGCCGCCTGACGGCCTCCATGACCCGATGCTCGCTGATGGGGTCGAGCGCGCTGGTCGCCTCGTCCAGGATCAGGATCCCGGGATTGGTCGCCAGCGCACGGGCGATCTCCAGGCGCTGCTTCTCGCCGCCCGAGAAGTTGCTGCCCGCCTCCGCGACCAGGGCGTCATACCCGCCCGGACGCGACGCGATCAGGTCATGGATCTGGGCGTCCTTGGCCGCCTGGATCATGTCGGCGTCCGATGTCGCCAGGTTCCAGAGGGTCAGGTTCTCGCGGATCGTGCCCTCGAACAGCACGACATCCTGGCGCACATAGGCCAACCGCGCGGCCAGCGCGGCGCGCGGCCAGTCCATCGCCCTACGTTCGTCGATCAGCAGGGCTCCCGCGCTCGGATGCGCCAAGCCGGCGATCAGTTTGCCCAATGTGGACTTGCCGGAGCCGGATGCGCCGACCAGGGCGATGCGGGCGCCGGGCCGAAGGTCGAGCGACAGGGTGTCGATGAGCGGCGGATCGAGGGGCGCATAGCCGAACTCCACCCCCTCGAGGCGCAGGCGGCCGCGTGGCAGCCGCCCGTCGAAGGGCGGATCGGGGTGTTCGAAACGCGCGTCGGGCCGCTGAGCCATGATGTCGTCCAGCCGGCTGGTGTAGTTGCGGATCTGGTGCAGATCGGCGCCGAAGCCGGCCAAGGCGGCGACGGGCGCGATGAAGCTGGCGGCCAGGGTCTGGTAACCGACGAGCCCGCCGAGGGTCATCTGCCCCCCCATCACCAGGAAGCCGCCCCAGACCAGGATGGTCACCGTGATCAGGGTTCCGATCAGGGCGGGGACCGGAGCAATCCAGGCGGTGATCGCGGCGATGGCCTGGGCGCCGTTCTGGGCCACCGTGGACAGGCCCGTCCAGCGCGCGAACAGCATATCCTCGGCGCCGCTGGCCTTGAACGTCTCCATGTCCTTGAGCCCGGAGACGCGCGCGCCGGCCAGCTTGCCCTGGTCGATCGACATCTTGCGGTAGTGCTCGGACAGGTAGCGGCTCGACAGCAACAGCGCCGCGACGTTGGCCAGCGCCAGCGCCAGCACCGCCAGCGTCAGGCCCCAGCTGTAGACGAGCATGACCACGAGGAAGAACATGGCGCTGACGAGATTTACCGCGGCCACGGCCAGGCGCCCCGTGAGGAGTTCCCCCAAGGCCTCGTTCAGCCGGATGCGATCGGCGACCTCGCCCGAGTATCGCTGGTCGAAGAAGCTGATCGGCAGCGTCATGAGCTTGGCCATCAGGGCATTGCCTGTCGTGATGCTCATCAGCATCCGCGTCTTCACCAGCGTCTGGCGTTCCAGCTGCTGCAGCCCGAACCGCGTGACGGCCGTGAGGGCCATGCCGATCAGGAGCGGGGCCAGCCAGTCGCTGAGCGAGCGGACCAGCACGTAGTCGATGAAGATGCGACTGAAGACCGGCAACACGACGCCCGGGATCACCAGCGCCAAGCTGACGAGAACGACGAACGTCAGCGCATTCCTGACCGGGCCGAACCGTGCTCGCAGCGACGCCGCCAGGCTCGGTCGCGTGTCGCCAGGCCGAAACGCCGGGCCGGGCTCAAACACCAGCGCCACGCCCGTGAAGCTCTCGGAGAACGCCCTGCGGCTTTCGCGGCGGCGGCCCGTGGCCGGATCGTTGATCCAGACGTGGACGTCGTCGATCCCCTCGACGACCACGAAGTGGTTGAAGTTGACGAAGGCGATGGCCGGCAGCTCGAATGAGGTGAAGTGTTCCGGCTCGGCCTTCAGCCCGCGGGCTTCGAGGCCGAAGGCGCGCGCCGCGCGCAGCACACTTGAGGCCTTGGATCCGTCGCGCGAGACGCCGCAGAGGATGCGAAGTTCGTCCAGCGCCACGAAGCGTCCGTGGTAGCCCAGCACCATCGCCAGCGCCGCCGCGCCACATTCCGTGGCCTCGAGTTGCAGCACGCTCGGTGTGCGGCGACGCGGCGCCATCAGTCCCGGTCGCGGGGAATCAGCCAGGCGATCACCGGCTTGCGATCAACCACCACGCGTCCGCGGACGATCGAGCCGGCGCTGACCCGGACTTTCGGTCCATGCGAGGACGACCAGGCAAAGCCGCTCACATTGCGGGGATCGCGCTTCAGGGCGATGCGGACCTCGATCGGGGCGCCGGCGGCCGTAAGCTCGGAGACCAGCTGAGCGTTCTGCAGCACCCGCCGCATGCCCTCAGGCGTCGCCGGCAGGGGCGCCACCGAAAGCACCCGCCCCGGGATATGACCATAGACGTTGCGTTCGACCGTGGTCGGCGCGATCTCCGCGGCCATGCCCGGCTCGATCCGCTTGCCGTCGGACGCCGGGACATAAAGCACGACCTGCAGGCTGCGCCCGTCGTCCTCGGGCGCGACAGTGGCCAGGGCGGTGCCGCTCGCCACCACGTCTCCGGCATTGACCTTCAGTTCGGTGATCCGCCCGGCATGGGGCGACCGGACCACCTGCTGGTCGGCAAGCCGCGCGGACAGGCGCTCGACCGCCCGGCTCTGCTCCTCGATGATGCGCTGCTGGTCCAGCAGCGCCAGGCCCCGTTCGCCGTCGCGCGACGTCGCGTCGATACCGACCTTGAGGGCGTCCTCCCCCGAATTGGCGATCCGTTCGCGCACCTCAGCCAACTCGAGCTGCACGTCCACCAGCTTGTCACGCTGAAGGAACCCGCGCTCGACCAGGCTCGCCATGCTCTTGGCCTTCTGGTCGAGATAGGCCGCCCGCTCGACCAGGGCCTTGCGACTCTCGGCAAGGGTGGCCAGGCGCACCGTGTCGGCGCCGTTCTGGCTGGCGCTCTGCGATCCGTAGAAGCCCCGCAGCCGAGCGTAGCGCGCCTGCGCATCGGCGAGCTTGCTGCGCGCCTCCTCGATCTCCCGCCGAAGCTCCGGCCGCGCGATCGCCGCGATAGGCTGGCCGGCGCGCACCCGATCACCCGGCGCCGCCAACAGGCGTTCTATCCGACCGTCCTCGCCGGCGACGATCTCGGCCAGGCCCGTGCGGTCGATCAGGACACCGCTCGCGGCCACCTTCACCGGCGCGCGCGTCACGATCGCCCAGCCCAGGGCGGCCACCAGGGCCATCGCAAAGGCGCCCAGCAACAGCCACGCCGGCCGTCCGACCAGGGCGAGCGGCGCATCAAGGCGCTCCGGGCTCGCCAGCCTGTCGAGCGCGGCCTTCCGATAGATGGTGTCAGCCATCGCGTGCGGCTCGCCCCCGCGCCGTGGCGTCCCGCTTTCGACGCGAGTCCATGGCTCGCGCGGAAGGGGTTCCGCACGTCCTGGCGCCCGCCCCAGACGCGTCGCGCATCATTTCAACAAAATACGGCGCGCCCGGCGGGCTCACGGAGGCGATCCGCAGCCCGATCGAACACGCACCTGCACCCTCAGGCGCGGGGGACACGGCAAGGCGACATCCCGGCGCAGGCTCCTCGCGGAGCCCGCGCCCTCACCTCAGGGACGCCTCGGAATGTAAGGCTTGTCGTTGTAGATCAAGCCGCCGGAGGCTTGATCCAGCTCCTTTTCATTGAGCTCGGCCGGGGCGGGGGCCGTCTTGGCCGGCGACTTCGCCGGCGACGATGCTTGGGGAGTCTTCTTTGACATGCAGGTCTCCGTTGGCTGGATGAATTCCAGTTCTGGCGACCCACCGTCGCTGGCCACCGTGCGGCCGACCGTCACAGCCGCGTCAAAGGACCGTCTATTCGCGTACGACGATCAGCGTGCATCGAGGTTTCTAGAGCCGCGAAAGCCGGAGTTCGGAGGCACGGGTGGTGAGAACTCGAGCGCAATTGACCCATTGCGCTCGCCGACTCTCTCCGACCGGCCGCCTAGAACCTCATGCTACCAACCTCCGCGGCCTGGAGGTCTGTTCTGCGCCATCAGCTGAACTTGGCCTCATCGCCGAGAGCCGACCTTTGCGGAAAGCCTGCAAATCCATATCGATCCTTTATGCGATCCGCGGCTAAGCACCCGCGTTTGGACCGGCGCGTCGCCGGTGCCGGAGCCCGCGAGATGCCCGACGTCCCCGCCGCTACCCCTCCCGCGCGCTCTGCGCGGCGACCCAGGCGTCGAACGGACGGTCGCCCCGCGTGAGCCCTCCGCAAGGCAGTCCTTCGGCGGCGCCGGCAGAGCCCGGACCGGCGCCCGCGCCCGCCTCGCACGGGCGGTTCTGGCGGTTGACGCTGGCCAGCATCGGCGTGGTGTTCGGCGATATCGGCACCAGCCCGCTCTACGCCTTCCGTGAGGCCCTGGGGCAGGCTGGCGGCGTGACCCAGTCGGCCGTGCTGGGCGTGGTCTCGCTGGCGTTCTGGGCGCTGATCCTGGTGGTTACCGTCAAGTACGTCTTCTTCCTCATGCGCGCCGACAACAACGGCGAGGGCGGGGTGCTGTCGCTGGCCGCGCTGGCCGAGCGGGCCGTGGGGCGGCGCACGCGGCTGATCTTCGCGCTGGGCGTTACCGGGGCGGCGTTGTTCTACGGCGACGCGATCATCACGCCGGCGATCTCGGTGATGTCTGCGGTCGAGGGTCTGCGCACCGTCCCGGGCTTGCAGACGCACGTCAGCACCGGCGTTGTCATGGCCTCCAGCATCGCGATCCTGGCGCTGCTGTTCGCGGCGCAGTCGCGCGGCACGGCCGGCGTCGGCCGCTGGTTCGGGCCGATCTGCCTGGTCTGGTTCGCCGCCATCGCCGCCATCGGCATTCCGCACGTGTTGGACCAGCCGGCCGTCTTGGCCGCGCTCAGCCCGCACCACGCCATCAGCTTCCTGCTGACCCGCCCGGCGACCGGCTTCCTGGTCCTGGGGTCGGTGTTCCTGACGGTCACCGGCGCCGAGGCGTTGTTCGCCGACATGGGCCATTTCGGACGCTGGCCCATCCAGGCGGCGTGGCTCTACCTGGTGCTGCCGACGCTGGTGATCAACTACCTGGGCCAGGGCGGCTTCGCCCTGCGCCAGATCGCGGCGGCCCATGGCGGGGCGATCGAGAACGCCGACTGGTTCTTCCAGATGACGCCGGTGGCCCTGCGCGTGCCGATGGTGCTGCTAGCCACGGCGGCCACCATCATCGCCAGCCAGGCGGTGATCACCGGCGCCTTCTCGCTCACCCACCAGGCGGTGCTGTTGGGCTACCTGCCGCGGCTGGCGGTGCTGCGCACCTCCGAGACGCAGGCCGGCGAGATCTTCATCCCGCAGATCAACTTGGTCCTGGTCGTCGGCGTGGTGATGGTCATCGGCATCTTCCACACGTCCAGCGCCCTGGCCCACGCCTATGGCCTTGCGGTCACTGGCACAATGGTGGTGACGACGTCGCTCGCCTTCATCGTCGTCACGCGGCTCTGGCGCTGGCCGCTCGCCGGCGCGGTGGCGCTCATCGGCCCGCTGATCGCCATCGACACGATCTTCCTGAGCGCGAACCTCCTGAAGCTGCTGTCGGGCGGTTATTTCCCGCTGGCGATCGGCGCCGCCCTGATTTTCCTGATGGTCGCCTGGGCCCGCGGCTCCGATCAGGTCCGCCGCAAGGTCGAGCGCGACTTGCCGCTGCTGGACGAGATGCTGACGACGCTGGCCTCGCGTTCGATCCACCGAGCGGCCGGCCTTGCGGTGTTCCTGACGGCCGACCCGACACGCGTGCCGGGCGCCCTGCTGCACAACCTCAAGCACAACCGCGTGCTGCACGAGGTGAACGTCATCCTCAGCGTGCAGATCGCCCAGGCGCCGCGGGTCCCCGAGGCGGAGCGGGCGGAGGTCGTGAAGATCTCGCCCGACTTCGTCCGGGTGACGCTGACCTTCGGCTACATGGACGACCCAAACGTGCCGCGGGCGCTCGCGGCCCTGCGGCCGCGCGGTGTGAAGATGGACATCATGAACACCTCCTTCTTCCAGGGCCGCCGCACGATCGTGGCCGGAGCTCACTCGGCCATGCCCTGGGGCATGGGCCGCCTGTACATGTGGCTCAGCCGGAACGCCGCCAACCCCACCGACTTCTTCCACGTCCCGCCGGGACGCGTGGTGGAGATGGGGACGCAGCTGAGCCTCTAAGCTGGCTTCATCGGCCCTCGCTGATCGCTGGCGCGTCCGATCGCCGTCACGCTGTCTCCTTCCCGGGATCGGCCAACGTGGAGCTGCGACCCAGGGCGAGGACGATGGCGGCAACCAAGGCCGACAATAGGCTGCCGCCCAGAACGCCGAGCTTCACCTCCGTCTGTAGTGCGGCGGACTCGCCCGGGAATGCCAGGGCGCCAATGAAAAGGCTCATGGTGAAGCCGATGCCGCACAGCAGGCTGACCCCGTAGAGTTGCAGCCATGTCGCGCCGGCGGGCCGTTCGCCCAATCCCGCCTTCGAAACCAGCCACACGGCCGCCATAACGCCTGCCTGCTTCCCCAGAAACAAGCCGAGTGCGATGGTCACCACAAGGGGCGCAAGCGCCTGTTCGAGGGTCAGGCCAGTGAGCGACACGCCGGCCTTGGCGAAGGCAAATACTGGCAGCACCAGGAAGGCGTTCCACGGATGCAGGTCGTGCATCGCCTCCTGCAGCGGGCTCTGGTGGTCGTCATGACGCGGCTTCAGCGGCACGATCACCGCAAAGGCGACCGCCATCAGCGACGTCGACAGGCCTGCGTTGACCGTGAACCACCACGCCTTAGCGAACCCGATCGCCCAGACCGGCGACGGAATGCGGAAACGTTGCGCCAGAAGACCGAGCACGACCAGGACCAACGTCGCCGCGCCGGCCATAATCCAGTTCGTCCCGCCGCTATAGAGCGCGCCGATCAGGACGATAGCGCCCAGGTCGTCGACGATCGCCAGCGTGAGGAGGAAGAGGCGCAGTGAGGGCGGCAATTTGCGCCCCACCAGCGCCAGGATGCCGAGGGCGAAGGCGATGTCGGTGGCGGTCGGGATCGGCCAACCCGCCGCAGGCGCTCCGGTTATCGCCGACAAGCTGAGGTAGACCAGGACTGGCCCCAGCATGCCACCCAGCGCCGCCATCACCGGCGTCGCCAGCTTGCGGGGATCCGACAACTCGCCCCGCAGGATCTCGTGCTTGATCTCCAGCCCCACCACCAGGAAGAAGACCGACATGAGGCCTTCCTTCACCCACGCCGAGGTGGTCAGCGCCACCGAGAGCGGGCCCAGACGAAGGGCTTGCTCGCTCTTGAGGAGCCCGAAGTAGGCTCCGGCCCACGGCGAGTTCGCGGCTACGAGGGCGGCCACGGCCGCCAGGGCAAGCACACTGGCCGAAGCGGCCTCGGTGCGGAGGAATTCGAAGGTCAGTTTGCGCGCCACGGCGGCCTCCCTACTGGGTCAGCGTTCGTGGCGTCAGGTTATCGACGGACGCCTGACTGGGTTCGTCCCGTCACACGAGGTCGGGGAGCGCCAGCCCGGTCGCGCGGACGCGACCTGATACCTGTCCATAGACTAACGCGGTGGGCTCTGACGACCAAGGGATACCGGCGTCCCGAGGGCCGCGATGCGCCAGCAGCGGACATTGGCTCCAGTGCGGAAATCGGAAGTTCGAAGCACACTTGAAGTCGCAATTTTCGACTTCCTACGCGATCCTTGCCGTCCGAACATAACGGCAACATTCTAGGCGACCGCCGATTCGGGAGCCCAGACTGACCCCCTTCGATTTCGAAGCTTTCCGCGCACGGACCGCGCCGCCGGCGACGCCGGCGCAAGCCCTGGACGTCCATCCGGGGCTGCGCCGTCTCTTGGAAAGGCTCGATCCGGTCGCGAACGTGGCCATCCTGGCCGGCTTGCAGACGGAGCCGCGGTTTCAGGCCAACCACATCCGGCTCGACTGGGCGATCCGGATCGCGCTCGCGTGCGCGCGCGGCACGCGACGGCCGAGCCGCGGAGACCTCAACCAACTGCTGAACGGCGGGCTGGAGAAGGCGCGCGTCCTTCGGCTCGAAGATCCCATCGAGGGATTCTTCGTCGAGCCCGTCCCGACCGACCAGGGCGATTTCCTGATCTTCGCGGGGGCCGGCCAGCATGCCGGGCCTTACACCGAGGCCGTCTACACCGCCTTCGGCCGGCTGAAAGACGCCGAGCCCAAGCGCCAGGGACTGCGGTGGGCGCTGGCGGCCCTGCGCCTGAGCGATGCGCTCGTTCGCCGCTGCGGCCTGGAGCGCCGCCAGATCGGGTCCGGCACGTTTCAGGGCAAGCTGGATGTGCCGCACGAGGCGGCCCTGCGCGCCTATCCCGCTCGTATGCGGTTCGATCGCGCGGCGCTCGAGGCCCTGGGGCTCGGCCTCGACGACCTGACGCCGTTCATCCTGCCGCAGAGCCGCTGGGGCGACCTACTGGCCGCTGAGCCCGGCGACTCCATCCTGGAATTCCGCCCTCTGATCGCCGTGGACGACGGCGTCCTCGTCGCCGCGCCCTCGGCGTTGACGACCGCGGCGCGGGCGATCCTGATCGACCTGGCGGTGGACGGCGGCGTGGAGGGCGCGCTGCAGCACCATCTCATCGATGTCGAGGGCGAGGCCCTTGCCGACAGCCGTTTCGCGCGGATCGACCGCTTCCCGGTCTCGCGTGCGGGACGCTTCCTTGTGCGGGAGATGGGGCGCGAGGTCTCGCCACGCCGTTACATCCACTACCTCCACATCATGGATGACTTCAAAGGCTGGCCGGACGCCGCCTTCGGCGCGGCGGTGGACCAGCCCGACCTGGCGTCGCTGATCAATGCCCGGATCAAGAACGTGCGCGGCCAGCTCGAAGCCCAGGAAGGCTTCGAGGAAGGCCTGTCCGTCGTGTTCCTGGGGGGCTGGGGCGGCGCTCGAAGCTTCGCGCTCCCCAACGACACGGGTGCCCCCAACTGGGAGATCCTCCTGATCCCCACCGCCGACGCGGCGGCGATCGCCCGCTGCGACGGCGGCACGGTTCGCGACCTCTGGCGGCTGCAGAAGCAGCTGAGCCGGGTGGAACAGCAGGGGTTCCGCCTAGCCACGGTCAACGGGCCCCTGAACCTCTTCCACTGGTGGCGGCTGACTGAGCACCAGCTGGTGCCGCCCCGGTCCCGCGACGCCACACCGCCGATCACGATCGACTTCGGTCTCGACCATGTGCTCGAGGCGCGCCGGGAGGGCTTCGAGGCGCTGGACCACCGCGCCCTGCCGTACGTCGACGGAACCTTCAAGCTGGTCTGCCGGCTGGACCCGAAGGGTTATGTCGGCGGCCTCGAGCCGATCTACGGATCCGACGACGACCTCCGCGCAGGCCGCTTCGTGATGGCGGTCGTCGCCGGACCGCTAGTGTTCTGGCTGCGGCTGGACACGGATCGGAAGGACCCGCGCGGGTTCGACAAGTACGAGACGCTCAAGGCGGCGCTCAATTGGGCGGAACGCACGCTCCCGCCCTTCTGGCGCCGCTACGGCGCGGGCGTGACGCCCCGCCCCACGGGGGCGATGCTGGCCGTTGAGTGGCCTGATGCGCCGACGGATCGACGACTGGAGGACCGCGAGGTGGCGGCCGCCGTTGTCCTGGGGACCGAAACGCCGCTGCCGCGGATCACCCTGCGCCCGGACTGGCAATCGGGCCTTCGCCGGCCCGACAACATCGCCGAGGTCGAACTCGCCACCGGACTGCTGGAGCTGGTCGCGCGCCAGCTCGGCGTCACCGCGGCCCGCTCCGAGCTGCACGACCTCGTGGTTGAGGCCGCGGGCTCGGAGCACCTGCGCTGGCGCCACAGCTTCCTCGTCTCGCGCGCCATCGACATCATGAACCACTACGGGCTCATTGACCGATTCCGCTCAATCCCGGTGTCGGCCGGAGCGCTTCTGAAATGTGGTTCGGCCTTCACCGTGCGACAGCGCAGCGAGGGCCTGCGGATCGACGGAGCCGACGCCTGCGCGGCCTTCCTCACTGCCTTTTCCGAGGCCCAGCTCGAGATCCTGCGGCGCGAGATCGCCCGGTTCGATAAGCGCGGCTTCATCACCGCCGCCTTCGAGGCCCTGCAGGCCGCCCTGGGCGAGGCGCGATCCTGGGAAATGACGGCGCGAGCGGTCCGCACCATCCACGGCGTCGGCGACGACCACCGCGGCAGCCTCGAACGCGACGTCGAGACAAACGGCGTGATCCGCGCCATGAGCATGCTGATCGAGATCGCCAGCGCCGAAGCCGCGGAGGCCGAGGGCAAGATCGTGGGCGACATGGACCTGGCGGAGCTGCAGGCCCTGGCTCTGATGGTGTTCATGGCGGCCGACCTCGTGCCGAGCCTGAAGGGCGGCTGGGTCCGGCCGACGGTGCAGATCAGCCCCACCGGCGAGGTGATGACCGACCACGGACTCATCCACGACGCCCTGATGTCGTCCGCCGAGAAGCGCCACCAACGCGAACGTGCGCGCCAGAGCGCGGCCTACGAGACCCAGTTCGACCCGGCCGCGCGCAAACGTGAGAAGCTGCCCGCCGATCTCCTGGCGGCTATCTCGGCCGAGTACCTCGCCGACAGCGACGCGGTCCTGGACCTACCGACCGGCACCGCCCACCTGGCCGGCGCCCGCGAGGAGGGCGTTCTGGTGATCCGGCGCAGCGATCTCGTCGCGACCCTCGAGGGCGAGGCGACAATGCAGGCCAAGCCGCTCGCCCCCCTGGTCGACCGGCTCACCATGCCGGTGCGCAACGGATGGGCCGACCTGAGCGGCGGGTTCGCGGCGAAGGACTTCGACCTCTCCCGGTTCGATCGGCCGACCTCGCTGATCGCGCGGCCGATCATCGTGGTGGAACAGGGCGACGACCCGCTGCTGGCGGTGGCGCCCGCCGTCATCGAACGCTGCCTCTTCCACAATCTCGGCGGGGCGATGCAGGGCACGCTGCAGAACGAGTTCTGGACGAGCCGCGCGATGCGCGCCTTCACCGGCGCGGCAGGCGCGCGCACCGGCATCGAGTTCAACGATGAGGTGGCGGACCGGGTCGCGCAGCTCGGCCTGACGGCCTGGCCGTCGGCCAAGCCGGCATGGGCCCTGAACACGAAGGCGACGCCTGAGGTCGAGGAACTGGGAGACGTCGACGTGTTGGCCGTCAGCGCCGACGGAACGCGGGTCTGGGTGATCGAGGTGAAGGACTTGAAGCTCTGCCGCACGCTCGGCGAGGTCGCCCGGCGGCTCGCCGAATTCCGGGGCATCACCGACGCCAAAGGGCGGCCCAACAAGATGCTGCGTCATCTGCGGCGCGTGACCTACATCCGCGAGCACGCCGCCGCCCTTGTCGGTCGCCTGAAGCTCGCTGCGCCGCCACAGGTCAGCGGCCTGATGGTGGTCCGCGCGCCGCAGCCGATGGCGCATTCGCAGGTGGGGACGGCCGACGGCCGTGTCGTGATGTTCGAAGACCTCGAGACGGTGCCTTGGGGCCCGGGATGGCCCGGCTGATGGCCGCGCGCCCCGAGAAGACCGTCCAGAAGCTGCTGATCTCGTCAACCGCCCACTTTGAGGGCGAATTCGTCGCGCAGAACTTCAGCCTGGACCACGCTTGGCCCCGCCTGCACTCGCCGCGCGCGGCGCGGTGGCTCGCCCCCGGTCCCCACGCCCGCACCGCCCTCGTCGCGGTCATGACGACGCTGCCCTCGGAAGAGCCCGAGTTCATCATCCCGAACTACGAGCATCTGGGCGACTTGGTCTGCGACCTGATGAGCCTGTTGTTCGGAAAGCGGTTCGACAACCACGGGCCGATCGAGCAAAGCGGCTTCTACGGCGTCCCCGACCTGCACGCCTTCGAGACCGCCTGCGACCCGGCTTTGCCGCAGAACGCGGCGCGACCGCGCGTGGATTTCCAGATCCCGCTGAAGCTCGAGGAGGTCGGGCGGCTCGCGCCGGTCCTGTTCAGCGCGCCCACCGAGGCCACGTCGGCGTTCCGGCTCGCCTGCAAATTCTATCGCCAGGCCCTTGTAGCCGCCGAAGACGACGTCGAGATCGCCTACCTGCACCTCATCACCGCCGGCGAGATCCTCTCCGGGCTCGTCGACCTGGAGGCGGAAACGCTCGTGGACGCTGCGACCCGCGCGACGCTCGCGCGGATCGAGGCCGAGCACCCGGACGGCGCGCGCACAGCGCGGGTGATCCGCGGCCGGCTGACGTCGATCCGGCGCCGGTTCGTGGCCGCCTTCGACGCGCTGACGACGGATGACTTCTTCACGCGCTCGGAGACCACGCGGTTCGGAAAGTTGCAGCGCGCCGGCTACCTGAAGGCGCTCGGCGCGGCCTACGATCTGCGGAGCAAGTACCTGCACACCGGTCGCGGGTTCGGGGGATGGCTGGCGCCGCGTGGCGCGGACAACGAAGAACGGATGACGGGCCGCCCGGTGGTGCCGGATCGGAGCTTCGCCAACACCCTGGCGAACGCCCCCACCCTCGTCGGCCTGGAACGCATCGTCCGCTACGGCCTCCTACGCCGGGCCGAAGGGTTCGGCGTCGACCTCGCCCCCTCACCGCCCCCGGAAGGCTAGCCACGCGGCGGGACGCCGGTGACGGACCGCAGGCCAGGCGGGATCGATCGGCGCATCTCGAGAACGTGTCGTGACCGCCAGACTGGTCGGGGCCGAACCCGGCCTCAGGAGCCTTCGCCGATGCAACCCGACCTCACCCCGGACCAACTCCTCGCACGCCTGGAACCTGCCCACACCCTGGACGACCTGCAGGCCAGCCTGCGCGAGATCTTCGGCTGCCCGGCTGCCGCGGCCGCGCCGGACAACGAGGCGAGAGAGCTGCTGGCCGACCTAGCGGGCGATCCCGGCGCGGCGGATCCGGACTAGGCGGGCCTCACGACAGGGGGCGCGGCACCTGCATGTGCCCGGCGATGGCCTTCATGCTCGCCAGGTTCTCGCGGTCGAGCGGCTTGACGAGGCCCCACAGGTGATCGCGGCCGTTGATGACGGCGCGCTTCGCCTTGGGGCTGAACGGCCCGTCATCGATCTTCACCATGAAACCGATCCCGCTCAGCACGAAGGTCCAGACGCGGCGTCTTTCCACGCGGGTCTGCGCGGGCGGGATGGCGAACCGCGACACGGGGATGCCTTCGACGGTGACGGCGCAGACGAGGACCTCCGGGGCGCGGTCGATCCGTCCCCCGAACGTCACGTCGCGCAGCACGGGCTCCCAGGTGCGGATGTCGACCCGCCGCGCCTCGGGCAGCGAAGACATGTGGAACCGCCACAGGACCGAGGTAGCGAAGCGCACCAGGTCTTCCGTCGCGATCGTGTCGCGGACGAACGCGCCCCTCAGCCGTTCGGCGGGCGAGAGCTCGAAGCTGCGGCAGAAGGCGATCGTGCGCTCTTCGTAGTCGTGCAGGGCCGCTTCGTGCTGATCGCACAAGAACCGGTCGAACGACTCGGACTGGATGATCCGCCTGCCGTCCTGGCCGATCGAGCCCACCCAGAAGTTCGGCCCGTCGCCGCGGATGTCGCGTCCGATCGCCGCCGGAAGCAGGTGGGATTTGACGGTCGGCGCCTTGCCGCAGAGCAGGCAGGCGCCCCGGGCCTGCGCCGCACAGCCGGTCGTGAACATGATCTCCTCGCTACCCCAGGGCAAAATTGCCCAGGGGTCCTCACCGTATACGGTTCAGTCCTGCAGCAGGGATGCTGGGCAGCCGGACGTCCTGAATCGGCGGTCATGCGGGACCAGGGCCCGGCCCCTCTTGCGTCCAGGGGCCTGGACAGTTATGTCCACCCCGTCGCTCTTTCACGCAGCACGTCGTGACGTCATGTTGGGTGGCGAAAGGACCACCCGATGACTGACGAAACCCCTACCACAGCCGCCCCCGCCACGCCAGCGGAGGATGTCGTGCCGGAGGCCGAGACCGCCGGCGCGGCGAAGCCCTCCCGCGAGATGGAGCGTCGCTGGGGCAAGGTGACGCTGGAACCCGGCTTCGTCCTGCTGCCCTCGGCGCTGCTGCGTGGGCAGTCCCGCCTCAAGCTCGACGCAACGGAACTCGTGGTGCTGGCGCACCTCGTCGACCACTGGTGGACGGCCAAGGAGATGCCGTTCCCGTCCAAGCGCCGTCTCGCCGAGCGCATGGGGGTCTCGGAGAAGACGGTCCAGCGCGCGGTGGCGCGCCTGGAGGCCGAGAAGCTGGTTCGCCGCGTGGCGCGGCACTATTCCGCGGGCGGGCAGACCAGCAATCTCTACGACCTCTCCGGGCTGGTGACGCGGCTGCAGGACATCGCCGGCGACATGGTCAAGGCGCGCGACGAAGCCCGTGCGACCCGCCGGCGCGCCGAGCGCCCGGGCCTGCGCCATCGTGCCAAGGTGCCCGCCGGAGCGGCGCAGTGACCGCCGAGCCGATCAAGAAGGCGGCCTTCGAGGTGCGCCACGAGGGCAAGGCCGTCAGCCTCGGCCACCTGGAGCCGAGCGACCTAGTCTGCGCGACGGACGCCAGGCCGGACGGCCTGCGCATCCTGGTGATCTACTCGTGCCATTGCTTCACGGAGACCTACGACGAAAAGCAACACGGCGACCGCCAGATCGTGAAGGATGACCGGGGGCGCGAGCGCGCCTTCTGCCCCATGCGCTACGCGCTGTCGGCTGAGCTGCCGGCTCTGGTCGCCGGCCTGCCGGGGGCGCACGTCTACCAGACGCCTGAAGCCAACTACGTGCGGATCAAGCTTGAGGGCGGCGCCGACTACCGGATGTTCTTCAACCTGCGCCGGGCGACGAAGGACAACGAGGAGGCCGGCTACGATCTGCGGCTCTTCGTCGAGAGCGCCTACCGTCCTGAAGCGGGCGCGCTGGAACCCGCGAAGATGCAGAAGGTCCGCTTCCGGGTCCTGGCCGACAAGGTTGCCAAGGGGGAGAAGGTGAAGTTCCACCGGCGGTGAAAAAGCTCGGTAAAAAGAGAACGGGGCGCCTTTGGCGGGCGCCCCGTTCAGAATACCTCGGTACCCACTTAGGATGTCGCCATCCCTATCTCGCTCACGCGTGGACCCTTGCGGGCGGGGGAACGCTGTTGGCGCAAGCGCCTCAACCGATCTGTCGTTCCTAAGTCGAACCTACCTCAGGGGGGGTCAATTTTGCAATCCCTCCTGGACATTCGTGTCCAGGGTATGAACTACAACTGAACACCACTCCAAGGCAGCTTTCTATAATGTAAACATTTACATAAGGTTCCCGCCCGGAAGGTCAATGCCTGGCGGCGCCTCACTTGAACGGCCCTCCTTCGGAATCCCGCTGAGCCGCCGCTGCCGAAAGACAAGGTCGATGGCAAGACGCTCAATGTCGGCACGCCGAACCCAGCCGCGGAGTACGGCAAGCACGTTTTCGCGGAAGATGTGGTCCGGCCAAAGGCTCATGGCCTCAGTCGGGACAGGTTTGCGCCGCCGCTTGAGCGGGTCTGTGACGTACTCGATCACTACAAGCCACCCGTCTAACCCCCTAGCCTGGAGAGCCCTTTCAACGCCCCGCAGGGGTGGCCGCAACGTTCTCCGGCTCACCGCGCACCATCCTGGACGGCCTGGAGATAATGATCGCATCGCATACGCCGCTAATCTTCAGCAGGCCTTTGCGCAACTCGGCATGCTCCTCGGTCCGAGCAATGTCATCCCAGACCACGGCGACCAGGTGTCGGTAGGGGCTGTCCTGTTGGAGGTAGGTGCTGGCGTCGGCAGCGACCTCTTGGATGACCTTTGAGAAGACCGAGGGCCCGCCGGCACGTAGAAACTTGGCTTCAATGATGAGCTGCAGCGAAGGGATGGCGAGGTCACCTCTGGGCTGATGATGACCGAGGGACTTGAGCCACTCCTCGTCGTCCAGATCGGGGAAGATCGGCGCAAGGACAGACCAGAGCCAAGCCTGGACGTGGTATTCATTCTCCACGCTCCACCGCGCGACCGCGGATCGAGGCGTGCGCGGCTCGCTCTCCCACGTCCATCGCCGAAGCGACCTGTTCAAGCCGTTGAGAAGCACGATTGTGTCTTCGACCGTGATAGAATCCGGGCGCAGCGTCGCAGCGTTCGACAGAAGGAAGGCGAGCGCGGCCCGTTGAGTACTCGTGCGGGTCAGGCCGTCCGAGAGAGCATTAAGCGAAGAAATGATGGCCCACGCTTCGGTGCGGGAATGCTCGTCAGGCTGGATCAGTCCCTTGGCTTGGAGGGCCACGATCAGATCAGGCGAAATGGGGCCGTGGCTATCGGCACCGCTAATGCGTCGTGCCGCTGATACGAGGGAGTCATTCCATTCGTGGTGGTCGGCCGGCGCCGGTTGCTGACGCAAGAGACCGAGAAGCCACGCTCTCGCGTTCGACCGCGCAGGCTCCGCGAGATGCACGATCCCGACGGCGACACCGAGGAGCGCGAGTCCGTCTACTTCAAATTGGAGCGGCCTTCCGGGTACGAAGTAGCTTCGGCTGGTGAGCCAGTCGACGGAGTCCTGAAATGCCGCGGCATAGGAGGCATCGAGGCTGACGGCGTATCCGAGAACGGCCGCATGCGCAGTCTGTCGCGCAGCACCCATTGCCGCAGTGGCCTCGTCCGCCAGGGTATGAAGTTTGCCAGCGTCAGCGAGGCGATTGTGTTCGATCCATTGCGCATAGGCGCGGGCATGATCCGGCTGCGAGCCATCGTCCGCCGACGCTGCGGCGAGTGTAGCGTGCAGCCTGCTGAGCAGGTCCGTCACAGGAACCACCTCGTGCGTCCGATCGGACCGAGCATCGTGTCTGGATCCCAGTTGGGAACGTGCCGCAGACCGCTCAGCAATCTTGCGATGAGCTCAGAGTAGTGGATGGTGATCGGGTGCGGTGCAGGCGTCAGCATGCGCCAGGAGTGGCCAGAGAAGTCGAAGGCTTGGCGCGTCAGATACGTCATGTCGCGGAACGTCGAGCGCCGGTGGAGGCGCAAGAGTGACGGTCTAGGCAAGCCGTGGTGTGCCTGCTTCAGCTCGCGACTTCCCGTGAAGCTGAGGAGCGTTTCCGTGTCGCTGAGCGTGATCGCGAGACCTCGCTCCGGCGCGAATTCACCCTTCTTAGCGGCACCATAGCCACTCCCCGGATGAGCCTCGTCGAAGACGGCGAACGGATGGTCGTCGACGATGTGGACGAACGCGTACTTCACCTGGGAGAGGCCTAGGCTCCCTACCAGCCGCCCGACCGCATCAACCTCATGATCCTTCGTCTGCTTGAAGACGTGGAACACCAGGCGGACATCGTCGGTGCTACGCCAGTTGTCCGTCTCCCGAACCTGGCGGAGCGAGTTGGAGAGGGACTTGAACAGCTCCTCCTCATACCGGTCGAAGGGCACTGCGGCGGTTCTGTTTTCGAGAAGGTAGCGACCGTCGCTGTTGAACACAGTCGTGATGCCGACGACGCGTTCTTGTGATCCCAAGCGTGACGTCGAGATGCTTTGGGAGCCGATGCCAACGACCAGCTCATGGGCGACGCTCGGTTGCGATTTCAGGAGCCACGGAATGCCGCCAACCTTCGCGTAGGTCGCCACGCTCATATTGTTCAGCGCGTACACCAACTGACTGTCCGCAATGTTCATCGTCTCGAGCGTGATCTCCTGGACGGGCACACGCTGCTTGAGGAAGGCCGCCTTGACCGCGAAGTACGGATTGTCGGGGCCGGCGAGATCGCGAAAGTCCTGGTCAATCTGGACCAAGGCGAGATCCCACTCGAAGTTGCCGTTCGACGCCGCTTCCAACGCCGATCGGCATGCGCTCCCATAATCTGCGACGCGGTCGCTGCTAGCCGTGAAGGTCTGCACCTTCGGCCTCTGAAGCGCATAGCGGCGAATGAACCCCTTTTCGTAGGGCGTGCGGTCGCCCTTCTTCACCTGGGGAAGTCCGTCTAGGAATTTGGCCAGGAACGCGTCGACTTGGCCTTCGTGCCGCGCTTGGCAGATCACCGCGATGCGGAGCTCTTTCGGCGCGAAGGTGCGTTGATCGTAGGGCCCGTGCTTCTCAAGTCCTCGCTCGTTCCAATGGTCCGTACGAGTGCCACTGGGGTCAAAGACCAGAGTGGGCTTTCGGATGGTGCTCGTGCTCAGCTTCCAGCTGTTGGGCACACTTCCGATAAGCGGGCCGAGTTGCATCGGCACGCCGGGCGCCAACTCGATGGGTTGCTTTCGCAGGTAGTCGAGAGTCTTGCGCGCGAGATCGAGACGACCTGGGCCTGATGTATGGCGACTAGCTGCGGCATCAGCAGCGGAAAGCACGCGAGCCGCTCGTGTGCCGAGCAGATGCTGGACGCACCAGACGACGTTTTCCTTCCGAGGTTCGAGGTAGGCTTCGGAAAGGTCGATGGAGGACGGGCCATCGCCGTAGTCCTCCAAAATGAGGCGCTGCCCCTGAATTGCGGTCACTTTTCCCGCCAGGCTGAAACCCGCGGACACGCGCGGATCATCAGCCGGGCGAGACACCGACACGTAGCGCCCCACTAGAGGCACGCCCGCATCGAGCACCGTCGCACAGTCGGCACCAATCACGTTGCGCGTGCGTAGGCCACAAATGAGGACCGATCCGGTCTCGCGATCGGTCGTTCGAATGCTTCGAGTGTCGAACGTGAGTGCCACCCGGCGTTGAAGCCAGCCCGGAAGCCCAGCGTCAGCCGGAAACAGGTTCGCCGGCTGTTGCGACAGCACCTGCAGCGGACCGTGGGCCTTCTCGATGGGGCGATCGAGGGCCTTGAAGAAGCGAAGTAGAGCATCGAGCGCCAGCGGCCGGACGAGCCATGGGGCTGCTACCGCCAAGTGCTCCTCAGTCCCCGTTCCAATGGGTGAGAGGCCAGCGTTGAGGGGAATGGAGTGAATGAACGCGCCATCCTCGCCGCCACGCTTGAAGAAGTAGTCTTCTGCGTGTTTGCGGCGGAGGCGCTCAAGCGCTTCGCGGCTGTACTCTTGAGAGCCCACCACAAATTTTGCAGCGGGGTTCGTTCCGATGCTGACGGCATTGAGAAGTAACTTCGTCATTCCCTCTCGCTCGTTGTGACTCCTCCACTTGAGCTAACACAGTTCCTGGCGCGAACGCATCCAGAACACGTAGGCTATCCACAAGGTCGCCGCGTCAGGCGGGAGTTAATCACAAAGGGAACCCTCAAGTTGCGCGTTGAGGCTCATCACCAGACGCGGGAGAGCCAAGACTGCTGCCGCGGCGCGGACGCTCCGAACTTCCCTTATGAGTCAGGCGAGGACGGTGGCGAGGGTCAGCGATGCGCCAGGAGGGGACATTGGGTTCGGGTCCGAAAGCGGACGTCCGAGCGCGCCACCTTCGCCGGTCAGCTTTCGACCCGTTGCGGACCTCGGCAAGCGACTGAGGCTAGCGGACGGGCAGCCGCAACTTCCGCCCGGCCACCGGAGCGCCGTCAAAGTTTGCGAGGCGGGTCGTACTCTCCATGCCTGTCATGGGCGTGCCGGGCGTGGGCGAGATCACCGCGCTCAGTTTCAAGGCCGCCGTCGACGATCCTGCCCGCTTCAGGAGCTCACGCACCGTCGGCGCCCACTTCGGCCTGACGCCGAGGCGCTTCAAGAGCGGCGAGAAGGACAACCCCGGCCGCATCTCTCATGCCGGCGACGCTGACGTCCGCGACACCCTCGACGCTGCCGCCAACGCCGTGTTCATGCGCTCCATCGCCTGGTCCAGCCTGAAGGTCTGGGGCGTGCGGCTGATGAAGACCAAGGGCCGCCGGCGCGCCATCGTCGCCGTGGCCCGCAAGATCGCCGTCGTCCTGCACCGCATGTGGGTGGACGGCTCCGACTTCCGGCGGGGATCGGAGGCTGCGGCATGACCTGACCAGCCCAGCTCACGCGATCCGGGCCGGATCGTCCTACGCGGACGACGGGATCGATGAAGCCGAAGATGTCTGCTGCACCTCGAGTGCGCCCATTAGCGAGGCTCGCCAGACCCTGATCCCACGCACGCTTGCATCGGCTCCGCTGACTGGAGCCACCAGACTGCGAAGAGAAGCGTGACCCGCATGAACGACCCACCGGCCATCAAGCCACAGGAGCGTGACCCCCATGCCCGATTAGAGAAGCGGCCGTTGGCAGTCCGCCAGGAACCCGCCACAGGCGGCTCCCCGCTTGCCCTCGCTCCCGGTGGCCCTTTCGGTTTCTGGCGAGACGCAGACCTTGCAAGCAGATTTGCGCCACATATATCGTGTCACGATATATGTGAGAGACCGATGACGCCCCTTTTCTTTGTCGATGCCGTTGCCGTGATATTTGGCTTGCTGGGGCTTCTGCTGGCCTTCCGACGCCGTGCGATTGGACGCTGGGTAGCAGCCCGGAAGGGACAACCAGTCGATCAGGGCACGGAGGACGCGTCAGATCGAGACGGGATCGACGCGGTCTTCCGCATGATCGGAACTATGATCCTGGCCTTCAGCATCACAGGCTGCGCCTTCGCCAACCTCTTCTCCTACTACGCCGCGAACTCGCCGAACTAACCCGCCCCCCGCAGCTTCGCCTTGTGGATCAAGCCCTCGTACTGATGGCTGATCAGGTGCGACTGCACCTGGCTGACGGTGTCCATCGTCACGCTCACCACGATGAGGATGGACGTGCCGCCGAGGTAGAACGGCATGCCGAGGGCGCCGATCATGATCTCGGGCAGGATGCAGACCATGGTGATGTACGCGGCTCCGAGAACGGTGATCCGGGTCATCACATAGTCGAGGTAGACCGCCGTACGGCGGCCAGGCCGCAGCCCTGGGAGGAAACCACCGAACTTGCGCAGGTTGTCCGCCACCTCGTCCGGATTGAACATCACCGAGGTATAGAAGAAGCAGAAGAACACGATCAGGGCGCTGTAGAGCGCCACGAACAGCGGCCGGCCGTGCTGCAGGGAGCCGACCACCACCGGGACCCAATCGGCCCAGGGTGGAAGCTGCGCGGTGTTGAGGAAGCCGATCGCCGTGGCCGGCAGCAGCAGCAGCGACGAGGCGAAGATCGGCGCCATCACGCCGGAGGTGTTCACCTTCAGGGGCAGGAACGAACTGTCGCCGCCGAACATGCGCGAGCCTTGCTGACGCCGGGGGTAGTGGGTGAGCAGGCGGCGCTGCGCGCGCTCGAAGAAGACGATCGCGACGATAACCGCCACCGCCAAGGCAACAATCAGGATCAGGGATCCGCTGCTGAGCGAGCCGACGCGAACCAGCTCCAGCGCCTGGCCGACGTACTGCGGCAGGACGGCGACGATGCCGGCGAAGATGATCAGCGAGACCCCGTTGCCGATCCCGCGGCTGGTGATCTGTTCGCCCAGCCACATCAGGAACATCGACCCGCCCGTCAGGGTCACCACCGTGGAGATCACGAAGAACGGGCCGGGATGCTCGATCATGCCGGGGCTCTGCTGCAGGCTCACGGCGATGCCGAACGATTGGAGTACCGCCAGCGCCACCGTCAGGTAGCGGGTAATCTGGTTCAGGCTCTTGCGGCCGGCCTCGCCGCCCTCCTTCCGCAGCTTCTCCCAGGGCGGATAGATCGTGCCCATCAGCTGCACGATGATCGAGGCCGAGATGTAAGGCATCACGTTCAGGGCGAAGATCGCCATCCGTTCGACCGCGCCGCCGGAGAACATGTTGAACATCCCCAGGAGGCCCTTGGCCTGGCCGCTGAACGCCGCCTGGAAAGCGGCCGGGTCGATGCCGGGGATCGGGATGTAGGTCCCCAGCCGATAGATCACCATCGCCAGGAGCGTGAAGCCGATCCGCTTGTGAAGCTCGGTGGCCTTTCGGAACGTGTCGAACCGGAGGTTCGCGAAAAGCTGCTCTGCGGCCGACGCCATGCTGCCCCCGGGCTTGCCGCGCCCTGCGGGCCTGCGCGGCGGGCGCTGCCGATTTTATATCGTACTACGATATTAACAAGTATCGGTGTGCGATATATTTTCGCGTCAGTCCAGCTTATCCACCTGGCGCAGCAGGCCGGCGAATCCCGGCGCGATCAGCCGCAGTTCCCGCAGGTTGCCAACCGACAGGTCGGCCAGCACCTGCTCGCCGGCCGCGGTCAGCGAAACGTGGACCTTGCGCCGGTCCTCCCCGTCGACGGCGCGGCGCGTGAAGCCGGCCTTCTCCAGCCGTCCCACCAGCTCCACGGTGCTGTGGTGCTTGATCAGAAGTTCCGCGGCCAGCTCGCCGATCGACATCGGCCGCGAGACCGTGTGCGCCTTGATGGCCAGCAGCGCCTGGTGCTGCTGCGACGTCAGGCCGACTGAGCGGGCGTTCTCCTCCGCGAAGGCCAGATAGCGCCGCACCCCGCGGCGGAACGAGGCCAGGGTCTCGTAGTCGGCGGGGGTCAGTTCGCTCTTCTGTGGCGCGGCGTCTCGGGGGGACTTCATCGGCTCTCCTGATCTCGCGGCGCGGCCAACATAGTCCAAGCCCGAACGCGGCTCATCGATTCCCTTGTTGCGTTTTTTATATCGTACTCCGATATATATTCCATCGTAACCGGAAGGGAGGGCCGTCATGAGCGACCTGCGCGACGCCGATCACCAACAGGCCGCCATCGGGCCGTGCGCGGAGGCGGTCGATACCCGCCTGCGCCGCTACATGCTGGGCATCTACAACAAGGTCGCCGGCGGCCTGCTGCTGGCGGCGGCGTCGGCCTACGTCACCGCGAACGTCCCTGCCGTCCGCGACCAGCTGTTCACCGCCAATGCGCAGGGCCACCCGATGCTGACCCTGCTGGGCGTCGTGACCGCCTTCGCGCCGCTGATCGTGCTCCTCTGCTCTGGATCGGCCCTGTCGCGGCCGACGCCTTGGCGGACGGGCGTCCTCTACTGGTCGGTGGCGCTGCTGATCGGCCCGTCGCTGGGCCTGATGGTGCTGACCTTCACCGGCGTCTCCGTGGCGACGACCCTGGCGATCACTGCCCTGGCCTTCGGCGGCCTCAGCCTGTTCGGCTATGTGACGAAGCGCGATCTCACCGCCTTCGGCAGCTTCCTCACCATGGGCGTCGTGGGCCTGGTCCTGAGCCTGGCGGCGAACCTCATCCTGCGCAGCCCGGCGCTGGACTTCGCGGCCGGCGCCGCCGGCGTCCTGATCTTCAGCGGCCTGATCGCCTACGACACCCAGCGCCTGAAGCTGATCTACCCGCAACTGGGCGAAGGCGACGCGGCCCTGGCGGTCGCCACCGACCTCGGCGCGCTCAGCCTGTTCGTCAATTTCGTGAACCTGTTCCAGTTCCTGCTGGCCTTCTCGACCGGCGAGCGCCGCTAGCACCCCCGCGCGCCCGGCGGCAGCGTCGGGAGGATCCTGCGGCTTGCGGCGATGCCCAGCTGCAGGCTCTCGGCGATGACCTCCGACTTGGCGATGAACAGCGCCGCCGCCGCCGCCGGGCACGCCTCCCCGACCGTCCGCCGGAACAGCGCCAGCCAGCGCTCGAAATGGATCGCGTCGATCCCGTCGAGGCGCGCGTGGACGGCCATCGGCGCGCCCTTGAAGCGACCGGTCATCAGCAGCACCGACGACCAGAAGTCGCACATCTTCACCAGGTGCCGATCCCAGTCCCCGCCAATCGCGCGCTCAAAGATCGGACAGAGCATCTCGTCCGTGCGGACCCGCGCATAGAAGGCGTGGACAACCTTGCGGATCATCGCCTCGGTGACGCCTGCGTCGATGCCGGGCCCAAGCCGTCGCGAACCGTTCGTACTCATGGCGCCTTGTTACGATTTTCCCCGCGCGCCGCAATTGAATTGTATCGTGTCACGACATATTTAAGGATGGCGAGAGAGGAAGGGGCCGGTGGCTGGACGACACACCCTGGTCGCCGGCCCTTCCCCACGGTTCACGGAGCGCGTCGATGATCATCCTGCCCAGGCTGCCTACGCTCACGACGCCCTGGAGCCGCTGATCTCGGAGACGACGATGCGCGTCCACCACGGCAAGCACCACGCCCGCTACGTGGATGTCACCAACGAGCTGCTGACCGAGGCGGTCGGCGCGAACTTCAGCCTGGAGGAGATCGTCGTGGGGGCCTGGCGCCGCGGCGCGCGCAAGCTGTTCAACAACGCGGCCCAGGCGCTCAACCACGGCCTCTTCTGGGAGTCGATGAGCCCAGGCTGGTCCGCGCCATCCGGCGATCTCGCAGCGGCCCTGCAGGCCTTCGACGGCGGCGTACGGGAGCGGTTCATCGCCGAGGGCCTGGGGCACTTTGGATCCGGCTGGGTCTGGCTGGCGTCCAGCGAAGGCGCGCTGTCGATCGTCACCACCCATGACGGCGACTCGGTCGCGCGCACAGCGGGTCTGACGCCGTTGTTGGTCTGCGACCTCTGGGAACATGCTTACTACCTCGACCACAAGAACGACCGCGCAGGCTATCTGTCGGGCTGGTGGGACCAACTGGCGAGCTGGTCGTTTGCCCAGCGGCAGTACGACGCCTCGCTCGGACGCAGCCTCGCCTGGACCTATCCCACCGCCGCCTTCGCCGAAGGCCAGACCGCCAGCGCCTGACGCCGCCCGCCAACCCGGAGCCCCACGATGGATCTGCATACCCCGGTCTGCGACCTGCTCTGCAGCGACTATCCCGTCGTCCTGGCCGGCATGGGCGGCGTGGCGCGCTCCGAGCTGGTGGCTGCGGTCACCGAGGCGGGCGGTTTCGGATTTCTCGGCATGGTCCGCGAGAACCCCGAGCTGATCACCGCCGAGATCGCCGCCGTCCGCGAGCGGACATCGCGGCCGTTCGGCGTCAACCTGATCCCCGCGGCGACCAAGCCCGCGCTGCTGGAGGCCGAGCTGCAGGCCTGCATCGCTGCCCAGGTGCATGCGGTGACCCTGTTCTGGGACCTCTCCGCGGAGACCGTGAAGCGCCTGCGCGGCGAAGGCCTGCTGGTGGCGTGCCAGGTCGGCTCGCTCGACGAGGCGATCGCCGCGCAGGCGGCCGGGGCCGATATCCTGATCGCCCAGGGCTGGGAGGCCGGCGGCCATGTCCGCGGCCGCAGCGGGTTGCACGCGCTCCTGGCCAATGTGCTGTCGGCGGCCGATGTCCCGGTCCTGGCCGCCGGCGGCGTTACCGACGGCGAGGACCTGGCGGCGGTGATGATGCTGGGCGCGCAAGGCGCCGTTATCGGCACGGCCTTCCTGGCGACGGAGGAGTCCTTCGCCCACGACTTCCATAAGCGCCGCATCGTCGAGGCGACGCCGGGCCAGACGGTCCACACCCAGGACTTCCACATCAACTGGCCGCCCGACTCCGCCGTCCGCGTTCTGCCCAACAGCGTGACGGCCGGCCGGCGCGGCGATCCGCATGCGGCGGGACCGCGACAGGTGATCGGCGCCGACGGCCAGCGGCCCATCTACCTGTTCAGCACCGACTCGCCGCTGCGCACGATGACCGGCGACCTGGAGGCCATGGCGCTCTATGCCGGCCAGGGCGCAGGGCGCCTCAACGAGATCGTCCCTGCCGGGGACCGGCTCCGCGCCATCGTCGAGCGCGCCGTCGCGTGCCTGCCCGCCGCGCACCGCTCGCGCCCCGACGTCGAGACGGACGACGTCGAGCCCGCATCGCCCACCTGCTTCGCGGGCCAGGCCGACGCCGGCTACATGGGCTTCGCCGAGCCTGCGGAACTCATCGCCGAGCTGAACATCCTGCTCGAGGCCGAACGCGCCGGCGCCCGCGTGGCGGCCCGGATCGCCACCGCGACGCCCGACCCAGAGCTGAAGGCGCTGGCCCGGGTGATCCACGCCGACGAAGTGAAATGGTGCCGGGCGCTCTACCAGGCCGTGGCCGAGCTGGGCGCGGAGCCGTCAAAGGCGGTTGGCGGCTTCTACGAGAATGCGATGGCCATCGAAGGCGTCGAGGCGCGCCTGGCCTTCGTCAACCGGGGCCAGGGCTGGGTCGTGCGCAAGCTGCGGACCCTGGGCCCGCGGGTGCGCGAGGCGGCGCTGCACGCCACGCTCCGGGCGATGCTGGCAGCCCACGAGATGAACATCGACAGCGCCAACACCGCCCTGGCGCGGCGCGCGCCGCCCGCCGCCGAGCCGGCTCCCGGGGGCTAGGCAATCGGTAGGTCGAGATAGGTATTGGCGTCGTCGATATCGAAGGGCGAGCGGTGTCCGCCGCCGCACCACTCCAGCTGGCTTCGCCTGAGGCTGGGAAGGGTCTCGAATTCGGATCGCGTCAGCGGCAGGACATAGCCGCCGCGATCGACGGCATAGGTGAACAGCGCCCAAGGCAGGGCCCGGAAACGCTGGCCGAAGCCGAGCAACCCGCCCGTTTCGACCAGGACGTGGATGACCTTGCCGGCCCGCTTGTCCAGCGCGACGTCGAACACTTGGCCCACGCGGACGCCCGCGACATCGAAGACCGGTCGCCGCGCCACCCGGCCGGCGGTGACAAGCAGGTGGCCGGGATGTTCCGCGCCGCGGAAGTCGAGACCCGCCACCACCTCCAGTGCGGGCGGCGCGCGGTACCATGAGCTTCCGGCCTGCCGCGCCCACCGTCGATCGGCCTTGATGAACGCCGCGCCGGTCGCGCCGTTCGAGGCGAGCCATTCGGAAATGTTCTTCATCGGCGCCTGCCTCAGACATCTCACTTTTATATCGTGATACGATATATATACACCGGAAGCGTCCCTGCTCAAGGGGTTCATTCCGTTCACGGGCGCGCGGCCTTTGCCCGGCGGTCGTGCCGGCGACCTAGCGAGCGTCGAGGGCCCGCGACGCAGGCTGCCGCTATGCGCCGAGCACCGGTTGCCGGCCCAAGTGCATGCCCAAGGCGATCGCGGCCATCCCAATCGCCGACCCAGCCTGACCGGCTTTTACAAATACGTACGTCATCGCACTCAATTGACGAATGCTGTTGCCATTTACCTTCCCGTCCGTATCGTGAGTTCAAGCGCCCGCTGACGGGCCGGTGAGGAAACGCTGTGGCGGGGAAGCTGCGCGAGTGGCGCGCTGGATGGCCAACACTGCTCGGCGCGATGCTCAGCATGGGGGCCGGGATCAGCCTCTTCGGTAACGTGAACGGCTTCTTCGTCAAGCCGCTTGCGACTGAGTTCGGATGGAGCCGCGGACAGATCTCGCTGGCCTCGATGGCGGTGCTGGGCACGGCGCTCGCCATGCCGGCCGTGGGCGTGCTGGTCGACCGCCATGGCCCGCGGCTGTTTATCCTGCTGGGGGCGATGTTGTTCGCCGCCGCCTATACGGCGCTCTCGGTCATGCCGGGCGAAATCTGGGCCTACTACGCCATCGTGTTGTTCATCGGCCTGGCTGCCGGGCCGGCCACCGCACCCCTGGTGGTGACGCGGCCGCTGGTCAGCGCCTTCTCGGAAGCGCGGGGCCTCGCGCTGGCGCTGGGGATGAGCGGCGCCGTCGCCATCTCGACTGTTGTGCTGCCGACGCTGCAGTCCGTGATCGCACATTTCGGCTGGCGGGCGGGCTACGCGGCGATGGCGCCCCTGACGCTGACGCTGGGGCTGTCGGCGTTCTTCCTGCTACGCGGCGCATCGCCCGCATCGCAACCGTCCCGCGGACCGGCGCCCGACCAGGCCGGCCACACCCTGCGCGAGGCGTTTTGCGACACGCGTTTCTGGCTACTGGCGGTCTCGATGATCTGCATCAGCATGGTGGGCGGGGCCTTCTCCAGCCAATTCCAGCCCCTGCTCTCCGACCTGCGAGTCCCGGGTGCGACGGCCGCCCTGCTGGGCGCCTGGTACGCCGCCTCGGTGATCGTCGGACGACTGGGCGCTGGCCTGCTGCTGGACCGCCTGTGGCCGCCGGCCGTCGGCGCCGTCGCGCTGTCGGGGCCTATCCTGGGCATGCCGCTGTTCCTGGCCGCCGACCCGTCGATGGCCGTCGTGATGGTGGGCGCGGCCCTGGTCGGCCTCTCGACCGGCGCCGAGGCCGACATGATGGCGTTCTTTGCCGCGCGCTACTTCGGCCTGAACCGGTTCGGCGCGATCTTCGGCGTGCTGGGTCTGTTCTTCGGGCTGTCGGTCGCTATCGGCAGCATCGCGGCGGGCTTCCTGTTCGACGCCGCGGGCGACTACCGGCTGGTCCTGATCCTGGGCGCCATCCTGGCCGCGGTCGGCGCCGCCAGCCTGCTCGCCTCGGGCCTCGTCAAGGGCCGACCGGCGCCCGCCGCACCGATCCTGAGCCTCAAGCCGGCAACCCCGTGATGCGGATCCTCGTCGACCTCAACAAATGCCAGCTCTACGCCCAGTGCTGCTTCCTGGCGCCGGAAGTATTCAAACTGGAGGGCGAGGAGCTGCTGAGCTACCACCCGGCGCCCGACGAGGCCATGCGCCAGCGGGTGCTCCGCGCGGCGGCCGCCTGCCCGGTCCTGGCGATCATGGTCGAACCCGAGGACGTGGAGGCCAACCCGTGAGCGGCCCCGGCCATGTCGTCATCGTCGGCGCATCGCTGGCGGGGCTGAGGGCAGCGGAGGCCCTGCGCGACGAGGGCTATGACGGACGCCTCACCCTGGTCGGCGATGAGCGCCATGCGCCTTACGATCGCCCGCCGCTTTCCAAGCAGGTTCTGAGCGGCTGGGTGCGCCCCGACCAGACCTTCCTGCCCCGCATGCGCTCCCTCGCCGCCGACTGGCGCCTCGGCGTCGCAGCCGTGCGGCTCGATCGCGCCGCGCGCCGCGTCGAGCTCGCCGACGGCTCGGCCGTGCCCTACGACCGGCTCGTCGTCGCCACCGGGACCCGTGCGCGGCCCTGGCCCGTCGCCGCCGAGGCCGGCCTTACCGGGGTTCACGTCCTTCGCACGATCGACGACGCCGAGGGCCTCGTGGCCACGCTGGCCGCGAAGCCACGCCGCGTACTGGTGATCGGGGCCGGCTTCACCGGCTCGGAGGTGGCGTCCGCATGCCGCGACCGCGACCTCGACGTCACCGTCGTGGAAATGGGCCCATCGCCCCTCGCCGCCGCGCTGGGACCAATGGTGGGCGCGCACGCCGCCGAGCTGCAACGGCGCGCGGGCGTGGACCTGCGATGCGGCGCAGCGGTCTCGTCCCTTCTGGGCGACGGCCAGGGCGCGGTGCGCAGCGTGCAACTGGCCGACGGACTGCAGATCGCGGCCGACGTCGTCGTCGCGTGCCTGGGGGCCCAGCGCAACACCGAATGGCTGGCCGGCGCCGGACTTCGTGCGGGACCGGCCGGCGTGGCCTGCGACGCCAGCTGCCGCGCGCTCTCGGAGGACGGCTCGCCCATCGACGACATCTTTGTCTGCGGCGACGTCTCGCTGTTCCACCATCGGCTGGCGGGCCAGCAGCCCATCTCGCTGGAGCACTGGGGCAACGCCGTGCACCAGGCCCAGGTGGTCGCGGCCAACCTGACGCACCCCGGTTCGATGACGACCGACAGCGTCCTGCCGGCGTTCTGGTCGATGCAGTTCGGCGCCAACTTCAAGTCCGTGGGCCTGCCCAGCCACGCAGACGAGGTGAAGGTCGTCCAGGGCCGCATCGACAGCGGCCGTTTCGTCGCCGCCTATGGCCGCGGCGGCCGGATGGTGGGCGCGATCGCCGTCAACCAGGCCCAGTGGCTGCCCTTCTACGAGCAACAGATCGAAGGGGGCGCCGCCTTCCCGCCCGGCTGGTGCGTGGTGGACCAGCCCGCCGACGCCACCCCCTCACCCGCCGGCTTCGCGCTCGCCTGAACGGAGGCAAGATGTCCGAGACCCTCGACCGCACGCAGACCCCGATGCAGCGCATCATGGACCCGGCGAGCCGCGCCGATCCCTATAGTCTCTACGCGGAGATGCGTGAGAAGCCGGTGTGGCAAGAGCCCGATGGCTCGTTCGTGGTGAGCCGCTACGAGGACGTCGCTCGGCTGATCCGCGATCCGCGCTTGTCCGTGGAGCCGCAGAACTCGCCGCGCGGCGGCCAGGGCCTCAGCTTCCTCAACATGGACCCGCCGCACCACGACCGGCTTCGGCGGATGACCATGCGCCACTTCGGGCCGCCGAACGATCCCGGCCGGGTCGAGGCGATGACTCCCGCCCTGGAGGCCATGGTCGCCCAGTTGATCGACCGGCTGGCGGGCCGCGACCGCATCGATGTGGTGGGCGACGTCTCCTATCCGTTCCCGGTCACGGTGATCGCCGACCTGCTGGGCGTGCCGCGGGAGGACGAGCCGAAGTTCCACGCCTGGGCAGAGGCGATCGTGCAGTCGCAGGACCGCGATCCGCGCGAGCCCGGCAAGCGCTCCGAGACCGCGGAGGCGGCGTTCCAGCAACTCGCCGGCTTCATGTTCGGCCTGATCAGCCAGCGGAAGGGCGCGCCGCGCGACGACATGCTGTCGCGTCTGGTCAACGACGACGGCCCGGACGGCGTGATGGAGCCCCATGAGATGATCACGGTCTCGGTCCTGCTGCTGCTGGCCGGCCATGAAACGACCGTGAACCTGATCTCCAACGGCATGCTGACCATGCTGCGCCAGCCGCACCTGCTGCAGCTCCTGCGTGACGAGCCCGACGTCGCCCCAGCCTTCGTGGAGGAGATGCTGCGCTACGAGCCGCCGGTTCACTTCACCTTCCGCGGCGCGTTGTGCGACCTGGAGATCGGCGGCGTAACCATCCCCAAGGGCTCGGCGATCCAGCTCATGCTCGCCTCGGGCAGCCGCGACCCGCGCCGCTTCGAAGACGCCGACACCTTCATCGCGCGGCGGCCCAACAACCAGCACCTGGGGTTCGGCAGCGGCATCCATGCCTGCTTCGGCGCCCCGCTGGCCCGCCTCGAAGGCCAGATCGCGCTCAGGGAACTGGCGCGCCGGCTGGTCAATCCGCGCCTGCTTCAGGACCCGCCGCCCTACCGGTTCAATCCGACGCTCCGCGGTCCGCGCGAGCTGCCGGTGGCGATCGACGGCGTGCTGCGCTAGCTGCCCGCCCGGCCGGCGCACTCGGCGACGGCGGCGGCGAGCGCCATGCCGCGCGGGTCCTGCAGGACGCCCGCATTCATCCGGTTGGGCGTGTAGCCGACCGCCACGCCCAGGTCCGGGTCGGCATAGCCGTAGCTGCCGCCCCAGCCGCAGTGACCGTACGCGCCCGGGCCCGGACCGAACAGGCCGCCGCGGTTGATCATCATCCCCGCCCCCCAGGCGCCAGGCCCCAGCAGCAGGTCGTCGCGATCGGTCCGCGCGGCCGTCATGGCGGCCACGCCGGCGGACGACAGCAGCGTCCCGCCGAGCGCGCCGTAGATGCTGGCGAGCGCGCGGGCGGTCGTGTGCCCGTTGCCAGCTGGGATCTGCGCGCGCCGCCACTCGGGCCGATTGGCGTCCTCGCCTCTGAGCTGCGGGTTCACGACGCCGGCAAGGGCCAGCGGATCTAAGGGCGGCGTCGGCGCGCCGGGGGCCGGCGTGGGTGGCGGCGTCAGGGGTGCGATCCGCGACCAGTCCGCCTCGGTCGCACCGATCTGGAAGTCGGCGTCCAGCGGGCCGGCGATCGCCCGGGCCATAAGGTCGCGAGGCATCAAGCCGGAAGCGCGGCGCGCGATCTCGCCAGCCAGGAAGCCGTAGGTCATGGCGTGGTAGGAATTCTTCTCGCCGGGCGGCCAAAACGGTGTCTGCGCGGCGAGCCGGCCGGTCACCCGCGCCCAGTCACCGAAGTCCTCCAGGGTCGTGGGTTCGGCGAAGCCGTTCAGGCCGGCCTGGTGCGAGAGCACCTGTTCGACGGTGATGGCGCCCTTCCCGCCCGCGGCGAATTCCGGCCAATAGCGCGCGACCGGTGCGGCGTAGTCGAGCGCGCCGGCGGCGACCAGCTGGGCGAGCGCGATCGCGGTAACCCCCTTGGTGGTCGACCAGACGTTGACGAGGGTGTCGGGCGCCCACGGCTCCCGCGTCGCCGGGCTGCGCACGCCGCCCCAGAGGTCGACCTTACAGCGACCACCAACGTAGACCGAAAACGCGGCGCCGATCTCCTGGACCGCCGCCTCGGGCTGGAAGCTGGCTTCGAAAACGTCGCGTACGCGCGCGAAGGCCGGATCGACCAGCCCGCTCACGCGCCCTCCATCGGCCGGCATGTGCATCTCGTCCTCCCGGGCGCTCAAGCCTGCAGCGTCGTCTCCAGGCCGGCCAGGTCGCCCTGGGCGCGCCAGTCGTTAAGCAACTTGATGAAGGGCAGCGACCCGCCGCCGTAGAAGCCATTCCGGACCTGCAGGTCCCCCGGCATGCCCTCGTTATTGTAGTAGCCGGGCGTGCAGTCCTGGTCGAACTGGCGGCGGAACGGGGCAAACGACATCACATCGGCGACCCAGGCCTCCTCCGCCGCCCGCGACGGCTCGACGGCCGCGATGCCGCGGTCCAGGCACGCGCGAACCACGAAGGCCACGTGGTGGCTCACTTCGTTCAGCATGTGGGTGAAGTTCGGCGTGTTGGCCTGCTGGGCGTTGCCCAGGATGAAGCAGTTGGGAAAGCCGCGCGTGTGCACGCCGTAGAGCGTCGAGGCGCCATCGCGGTACTTCTCGGTAAGGGTCAGGCCGCCGCGGCCACGGATTTCGTAGCCGCTGCGGAGTGCGAACTCGGTCTGAAACTCGAAGCCGGTGCCATAGATCAGGCAGTCCAGCTCGTACTCGCGCCCGGCGGCCACGACGCCGCGCTCGGTGATCCGCTCCACGCCCTGACCCCGGGTGTCCACCAGCGTCACGTTCGGCCGATTGAAGGTCGGCAGGTAATCGTCGTGGAAGCAGGGCCGCTTGCACATCTGGTTGTACCAGGGCTTCAGGGCCTCAGCGGTGGCAGGGTCCTTCACGATGGCGTCCACGCGGGCGCGGATCTGCTCCATCTTCTGGAAGTCGGCCAACTGGCGGGCCTCTGCGGCTTCGGGGCCGCCCAGGCCCTGGCGGCCGATGCGGCCCAGCACCTCGGTCCAGCCGTCGTTCACCAGATCGACGTCGGCGCGGCCGCCGGAGACCCACTGGTTGAAGTTGTCCATCCGACCCTGCTGCCAGCCGGCGTCGAGCGAGCCGATCCACTCGGGATCGGTCGGCCGGTTGCGGCGCTCGTCGATGGACGACGGCGTGCGCTGGAAGACGAAGAGCTGCCGCGCCCAGCGGCCGAGATGCGGCACGCATTGCACCGCCGTGGCGCCGGTGCCGATGATGCCGACCCGCTTGTCGGCGAGGCCGGCGAGCCCGCCGTTGGTGTCGCCCCCTGTGTACTCGTAGTCCCAGCGGCTGGTGTGGAAGGCGTGGCCTTTGAAGGTCTCGATGCCCGCTACGCCCGGCAGCTTCGGCCGGTGCAGCGGGCCGGTAGACATGGTCACGAACCGCGCCCGGATCACGTCGCCGCGGTTCGTGGTGGCGGTCCAGTGCTGGGCCGCTTCGTCCCAAGCGAGATCAGTCACCTCAGTCTGGAACAGGGCCTTGTCGTAGAGGCCAAAGTGGCGGCCGATGGCGCGGCTGTGCGCCAGGATTTCGGGGCCGTGGGCGTACTTCTCGCTCGGCACATACCCGATCTCCTCGAGCAGAGGCATGTACACGTAGGACTCGATATCGCACTGCGCGCCGGGATAGCGGTTCCAATACCAGGTGCCGCCGAAGTCGCCGCCCTTTTCGATGACCCGCAGGTTCTCGATCCCGGCCTCGAGCAGCCGCGCCGCAGCCAGCATCCCACCGAAGCCGCCGCCGATCACCAGCACATCCAGGTCCAGCGTGACCGCCTCGCGGGACAGCGGCGGGACGTAGGGGTCGTCCAGATAGCGGGCGTGGACGCCGGTCGTCGCCACGTACTGACCCGTGCCCTCAGCACGCAGCCTTCGGTTGCGCTCAGCGCGGTAGCGGGCCTGCAGGGCGTCGGGATCGAAATCGACGGGCGGATCGGGTGTGGCTGTGTTTGACATTTCGGTGCATAAACTCTCCACAAAGAAATACCGTGTCAAGCGCCTGCTGCGCGGAAAGCGCACGGCCGTCAGCTTGTGAGAGTCGGAAGCCTCAGATCGGGCGCAGGCCGACGCGGATCAGCTCCGCCAGTTCGGCGGGGGCGCGGGCGCGCTGCTCGGCGTCGAAGAGGTCGAACCACTTGGGCAGCCATTCGAACACGCCCGGCAGCATCGAGAGCACGGCGCGCCGGTTCATCGGCCGCATCGACCCTTCCGCCTCGCCGCGCCCGTGGTTTCGAAGCGAGTTCTCCATGATGCGGCCCGCAGAGGCGTGAATCTCTTCAAGTGGCCCCTCCGCCAGCGACTCAAGGCCGGCCAGCGGCGCGAGAGGCGCGATGTCCTCCCGGAAGCTGGCCTCGGCCAGCGCGTGGAACTGCGCGCAGATGGCCTCAATGCGCGGCCCGTCATAGGCCAGCTGCCGCGCCTGGAAGTCCTCGTAGATCTGGAACGAGCGGCGGTAGCAGGCGGCGACCAGGGTCTCCTTGTCGCCCACGTTGTGGTAGATGACCTTCTTGGTGACACCGCGCAGCAGCGCGATCTCCTCCAGCGACGTCGCGTCGACCCCTTTCAGGTTGAAAATCCACGAGGCGGCCGCCAGCAGCGACTCGCGCCGCGCGGCCGCCATGGTGTCGGCGTCGAAGATGCGAGTGACCGGCACGCCCGGCGGCGTCAGGTCGAAGGGTCTGTATCGGGATGCGGCCGTCCTGTCGGCGGCGAGCCCGCTGCGCAGCAGGTCCTTGGTCGCCGCGACCATGTCGGCGTCGCCCAGCGTCTCGCGCGTGCGCCAGCGGCGGGCCAGCGGGATCCACGAAGTCAGCCCGATGATCGCCTGACCGACGATCCGCCCGTCGCACGGCCGCAGCTCCCCCCGCGCCGCGCCAGCGCGCAGGAGATCCGCCACGTCGTTCAGGATCGCCTCGTAGAGGCCGAGGATCGCGCCGCGCTGTTCGGGCCGCAGGTAGGCCATCTCGCTGAGCGCGGCGAACTCGCTGTCGTCATCGTCGAGCATCCCGTCGACGAAGCCCTCGATCACGCTCATGGCGTCCCCGCCCGCGGCCCGCGCTTTGTGCAGCCGCTGGGCTATGAGCTCGCAGGACTGTTGGTAGCACTGGAAGACGAGGTCCTGCTGGTCCTCGAAGTAGTAGTAGAGCGCCGCCCGCGAGACGCCGACACGGCGCGCGATGTCGGCCAGCGATGTCTGCGACACCCCCTGGTAATTCAGCGACTTCGCCGCCTCAGCCAGCACCTTCGCCCGCTTCAGGCCGCGGGTCGCGCGGCTCTCGGATTTGCTGCCCTGCTTCACGACACTCGCTTGATCACGCTCCCTATTCGACGTCAACACCCCGGCATGCACCCACATGTCAAATCGCTTGACGGCGTTTCACATTCGGACGATCCTTTGCCCCTAAATGTCAAAATGAGGTTCGGCGGCGACAGCTGACCGCACCCTCGCCGCCTGCCCGGCGGCACCATCAGGGGGAGACAGAAATGCGCCGCACGCTCCGGATTCTACTATCCGCGACCGCGTTGACCGCACCCGTCGTCCTGGCCACGCAGGCGCGGGCCCAGGCCACGGCCGAAGCCAGCGAGGTAGGTGAACTCGTCGTCACGGCGCTGAAGCGCGAAAGCAACCTGCAGGACGTCCCGGCGGCCATTTCGGCGGTCGGCGGCGCGGAGCTCGAGGCGCGCGGCATCAGCCAACCGTCGGACCTGCAGTTCGTGGTTCCCAGCATGCAGGCCGGCCGCTTGCTCGGTCAGACCTCCATCACCATCCGCGGCGTGGGCCTGAACCAGGGCGCGCCCGGCGTCGCCATCCACGTCGACGGCGTCTACCAGCCCCGCCCGTCGATGGGCGACCTCACCCAGGTCGACCTTGAACGCGTCGAAGTCCTGCGCGGGCCGCAGGGCACCCTCTACGGCCGCAACGCCAACGGCGGGGTGGTTAACTTCATCTCGAGGGCCCCCAGCGCGTCGTTCGAAGGCTACGTCCTGGGCAGCTACGCTACGTACCAGGACAGCCGCATCCAGGGCGTCGTGAACGTGCCGATCAATGACCGCGTGCGCGCCCGCCTGGTGGCCGACCGCTGGCATCGCGGCGAAGGGTTCGTGAAGAACGTCATCCCGGGCGGGCAGGACGTCGACAAGGGCCAGAGCGCATCGGCTCGCCTGCGCGTGCAGGTGGATGTGACTAAGGATCTGACCTGGGACGTCGCCGCCTACGGGCTGACCGCCTCGGGGCCGACCTCCTATTTCACGCTCTACAACACGCCGACGGCGCTGGCCGTATCGCGCAATCCCTACCTCGCGAGGGCGATCGTGCCGCTGAAGCCGCGGCGCACCTCGGCCAACGATCCGATCGGAGCGAACCGCGAGTTCGGCGGCGGCGCCTCGACATTCACCTGGAACCTGGGGGACCTGCAGTTCAAGGCCATCAGCGGCTACTCGCGCATCGCCGACCGCGAGGACCGCGACGACGACTCGATCAACCTGAGCGCCTTCCCGTCGCGCCGCACCGAGCGGTCGCGGACCTTTACCCAGGAATTCAACCTTTCAGGGTCGGCCGGACCGGTCGAGGCCGTGGTCGGCGCGTTCTACATGCGCGACCACAAGTACGAGAAGCTCGACTACGACTTCCCGCTGGGCATCTCGCCGCTGCCGCCGAACAGCGACCTGTTCTTCGAGACCTTCCGCTACCTGTCCAAGGCCTACGCCGTGTTCGGCGACGCCACGGTCAACCTCAGCGACCGGGCGCGGATCATTGGCGGCATCCGCTATTCCGAGGACAAGCAGGCGGCGACCCAGCGCAACTACCTGCAGTTCGGCAACCTCGCGCCGCGCACTATCACCTGCCCGCTTCAAACCAACGAGGTGAAGTTCACGTCCACCACCCCGCGAGTGGGCGCGCAATACGATGTCTCCAAGGACAGCAACGTGTTCGCCACCTTCTCAAAGGGCTTCAAGGTCGGGGGCTTCAACTTCTCGGCCTGCAACCAGCAGTATCGGCCGGAGAAGGTCACGTCGTATGAGGCCGGCTGGAAGAACCGCCTCCTCGACGGGGCGCTGACGCTGAACGTCGCGGCGTTCTACTACGACTACACCGACCTGCAGCTGAACCAGGTGGTGGGCCTGACGTCGCTGATCACCAACGCCGCCGCCGCCCGCGTGAAAGGGGTCGAGGTCGAGAGCGCCTGGCGGCCGGACACGCACTGGACGGTCAACGGCAACCTCTCGCTGCTGCGCGCCAAGTTCACCAACTTCCTGAACGTGGATTCACTCGCACCCACGCTGGGCGCGCAGGACGTGTCCGGCAACTACCTGGCCAATTCGCCGAAGACCTCGCTCAACGTCGGCGTCGCCTATCGAACCGACCCGATCCTGGCCGGCGGCCGCGTCACCGCCCGCGGCGACTTCAGCTACCGCTCGCGGGTCTATTTCCGGGAGTTCAACAACGCCCTGGACTCCCAGGACGCCTACGTCGTCCTGAACGCCTCGCTGATCTGGGACAGCCCAGACGAGACTTTCCGCGTCCGCGCCTTCGTCACCAACCTCACCGGAGAGGACTACATCGTCCGCATGGGCTCGTCCGACAACTTCGGCTCCCGCTTCGTTAGCTGGGGCGCACCTCGCCAGGTCGGCGTGGAACTCCGGGCCAACTTCTAGCGACTTCGGGCTCCCGGGAACCGCGACGACAACCCGGGTCTCTCGGTAGCTCTCTGAGGCGCGCCGCGACTTCTACTGCGCCGCTCATGGGGCCACTCTGCGCCAGGCGCGGGGGTTGAAATCCTGGCGCAAAGCAGACGCCCAGGCGCTGCTTATGCCTCAACGGTCATGCAGCAAGGGCGTGCTCACGGCTGAGCGCCGCGATCATACAGTCAGCATGACGGTTCATTGTGGCAGCGCCTGAAGGTGGCGGCCGTCATCTCAGCATCCTCCGGCTGCTCGGCGCCCAGCAAGATCGGTTCCTCGAACCGCCAGCCGGGCTCGTCGCTGGGAGCGAGGAACAGCTTCCAGCGGTGCGGAACGATAGGGCACGTAACTGCTGCCTGGTCGGTACGACATGCCGCCGCTCGCCTGTTCCAGGCTATCGGGCCGACGAGGCTGGACTTCGCGAGGTCACCGCGAGCAGGGCCCAAGACGGCGCCCAAGGCGTCTCCCCCTGCCTGTTCAGAATGGCGCGGCGCACCCAGCCGATCCGCGTCATCGATCGGCTCCGCGCACGTCGCGCCCACGCCGCAGCCCCATCGCAACTCGAAGTATGCACACGGCGACGATCAGCCGACTCGGAGCGCAGCCTCCAAGACCGGTGTCGGAAAAGCGCCAACAGGAGATCCGTCATCAACGAGGCATGTCGGGAACGGAGATCAAGCTGAGCGGTTTCCGTGCCGAGGGGGAGCCTGAACGCCACCTCGCTCTCGGACTTCAGCGGAGAAAGCGGGCGCCATGCCGGCCACTCTCAACGTCATTTTCGGGCCCTGTGCGGCAGGCAAGACCACCTACGCCCATGCCTTGGCCCGCCGCGAATGCGCGACGCCTTTCGTCTTGGACGAATGGGGTGCGCGCCTGTACGGCCCCGACCTTCAGGGTCCCATCGAGTTCCCGTGGATGCTGGAGCGCCTCGGCCGCTGCAATGCGCTGATCTGGTCCACGGCCGAGGGCGTGCTCGCCGCCGGCGCCTCGGTGGTGCTCGACATCGGCGCCATTCGACGGGCTGACCGCGATCGCATCCGCCAGATGGCCGAGGCCAAGGGCCTGTCGCTGCAGTGGCACTTTGTCGACGCGCCGCGGGAGGTCCGCCGTGCCCGCGTCGCCAACCGGAACACCGCCAAGGGTGAGACCTTTGTGATGGAGGTGACGCCGGAGATGTTCGAAATGCTCGAGGCCATCTACGAGCCTCCCGCACCGGCCGAGCTGGAGGGCGCGGTGCTGAGCATCAGCGATGACGGCGGGGCTGCCGCGCCCGCCGCAGCGCAGCCTGAGGCGGTGGACTAGGTCAACCGAGCTACGTTGTCATGACTGACCGGCCCGCGTCGTTCCTACGAAAGGCAGGTCCGCTTGTCGCCCTGCTCGGACGTGCCTGGTCGGGCCATCGCTTGGTCAGCACAGCGCCAGTCCAGACATTGGCGCTGCGCCTGGAGCCAGACATTCGCTAACGAAAAGGCTGAGCGCTCTGCGAGGCCCAGCCGCCGCTCGAGGTCAGCGCGCCGTCAGTGGCCACCCTCCACCCATGGCACCCCGCCTCGGCGAAACTCTTCCGCAAGCGCCGCCTCCAGTTCGAGGGCCTCCCACCTGCGCATGGGATTGAGGTGGTTGAACAGTTCCGGAAGCAGGCGGACTCCGAAGCGCCGCGCGGCGCCGCTGGCCTTGTATCCGAGCTTGTGCTGGTCGAACCGCCAATCGGGGTCGCGCGAGGTCTGGCCCACGTAGAGGCCCCAAGGGTCGTCCCGCCTGCCGTCGCGCAGCAGGATGACGTACACGGAATGCGAAGCCCCGCGCGTTCGCACCGTCGTCGCCCGCAGCGCCTGCGCGGCGCGGCGCGCGTTCCCCATCCAGCCCGGGCCTGCACCATCCTGCACAGCCCACAAACTACAGGACAGACCCGAGACGTCACCCACCCGCCACAGGCGGTCCTGGGCTTCGGGCACGGAACCAGACCTTCGAGAGGCCACGCTGAAGCCGAGATCCCGAACGCGATGCGATGGCGCTAAGGCGCGCCCATGCCGGATGGTTCAACCGCCTGGCAGGGCGGCGTAGAGGGCCTTCATCAGCCGGATGGTGCGCGGGTCGCCATTCAGATTGCGTCCATCTGGCTCATCGCGAACGCGACTGAGAGCCTGCGGCCGGGATCGAAGAAGGCCGTCGAGCCGCCCCATCCGGAGTGGCCGAACGCGGCACCGTCCGGCCGGCCGTTGCGACGGCTGACCCGCTATTTTGCCCGAGGCTCGAAGCGGCTGTCCTGCAACCCAAGCCACCGGCGCCATCCTTGGCGTGAGCGCGACGTGATGTCGGGCAGCGAGTTCTGCGTCTCCGGTCCGCTGAACCTGGGCCGCGTACCCACGCCTACATCTGCGACTGGATGGCGACGCACGAAAGGCCTGCCAAGAGCGACGCAGGCGCGGGGAGAAGAAAGCGCAGCGAGCGAAGTCACCCCGCGATCAACGCCGCCAGTTGCTGCGCATGGGTGAATTGCGCCAGCACACCCGCGTCCGGCAGGGTCGCGAAGCTCACGCCGGGCAGCTCCAACCACGGTGACCGCGACGGCTCCGCGCCGAACGCGCCCAAACTGACCACCGTCCACGGCCCGCCGCCGCACACCGGCGGCACGTCCCAGCCCTTCGCATAGAGCCGGTGCTCGGCCACGTAGCCCGCTGCCGAGTGGGCGAACTGAGCCTGGATGTCGCGCACCAGCTGCGCCCGCACCGCCGGATCCGCGAGCGCCGCCAGGTCGCCCGGATGCGCCTGCAGAGTCTGGCGCAGACCCGCCTCTTTGTTGGACGAAAATGGCGCGCCTGGAACGACTCGAGCGTCCGACCCTCAGATTAGTGGTCTGATGCCCGAAGCAGACCCTCGCAATGTCCCTGAAGGAGTCAGCATGAGCCGTAGACCAAGTCCGCAGTCCGCGCTGCGCGGCCGGACTCCTCTCGATCTTTACGAACCAGTTCGTAGCCAAGACCGTCTACGGGCTTCGCAAAGCGGCGCCTTGAACCCGGCCCCAGCACAGAACAAGTCGCCCGGGCCACGACGACCCGGGCGAAGTTGGCCCGGCCTGGCAGGTCGGGCGGGGAGGGAACTACTTCATCGTGGGGATGACGAAGGCGGAGTCCTCGACGGCACCTTCGGGCCAGCGGGCGGTGATGGTCTTGATCTTGGTGTAGAAGCGCACGCCTTCCATGCCGTGCTGGT
>CBHTUE010000010.1:0-48100 GCA_966096115.1 uncultured Phenylobacterium sp. | reverse complement strand
CCGCCGCACCTACGCCCGCGCCGCCGGCGCGGAGGCGGAGTTTTTACACGGCCTCGACTCGAAGCGGACGTTCCCACTGTCCGCAACGGGTCGAGGCGGTCGCCGGCTCCTGGCCGCAGAGCGGACTGCCACGGAGGATTTCCGCGATCGTTGGGGGTGACGCCGCCTTGCCGGCTCTTACCGATTGCCGAGGCCGCGCTTGGCGAGTGGCGTAGCGTGTGGAGAGCGAGTTGGCGACGATTACGGGGTCTTTCGAGAACGACATTCTGGACGGGACACCCGACGGCGACCTGATCCGGGCGGAGCCGCCCGGGAGCCCCTTCATCTCGACGGCCTTCACGCCGGGGTTCGGCGATACGCTGCACGGCGGCGCCGGCGACGACACCCTGATCGGCGGGCTCGGTGAGGACCTGCTGGACGGCGGCGACGGCATCGACACGGTCGTGCTGACGAACGTCCAACGGTGGGGCGTGCAGGTTCTGCTGGGCGAGGATGTCGACGGGCGTCCCTGGTCCGGCACGGAAGGCCAGGGGCTGTCGGACGAAGACCGGCCGAACGGTGTCGACCTGCTGATCAGCATCGAGAATATCGTCTGCACGGACCTGGGCGACGATGTCGTCGGGAGCGCGGGCGCCAACCGGCTGGAGGGCGGCGCGGGCGCCGACGCCCTCAGCGGGGTCGGCGGCGACGACACCCTGAACGGGGGCGGCGGCATCGACCTGCTGCGCGGCGGCGCGGGCGCCGACCACCTCAACGGCAATATCGGCGACGACTCGGCGTCGGGCGGGGCCGGTGACGACTGGGTCGTGGGCGGCCGGGACAGTGACACGCTCGCGGGCGACGCCGGCGACGACATCGTGCTGGGCAACCTCGGGAACGACGTCTGCGAGGGCGGCGACGGCGCCGACATCGTGCGCGGTGGTCAGGACAACGACGTCGTGCGCGGCGGGGCTGGCGACGACTTCGTCTCGGGCGACCGCGGCGACGACACGCTCAGCGGCGGCGCCGGCGCGGACGTGTTCCACACCTTCGGCGACGCGGGACTGGACCGAGTGGTCGATTTCCGCGCGGGCGAAGGCGACCGGGTGATGCTGGATCCCGGCACGGCGTTCACGGTCGACCAGGTCGGGGGCGATACGGTGATCCACATGACCGGCGGCGGCCAGATGGTGCTGGTCGGGGTGTCGCTGGCGAGCCTGGCGCCGGGGTGGATCTTAGGGGCCTAGGTTCGCCGATCACTGGGCTCTGCGTTTCGGACCACGCTTCCCATCTGCCTACCGCGAAGCGCCAGCCGAGCCGCCTTGCCCATACGGGGAACACGACCACGCTTGGCGACCCGACAGCCGACCTTCCCGCCACGCAGTCCTTCGTAAAAGAGACGCCAGCAGGCATGGGATTCGGAGAGAGTACGATCCGCCTCGCAAACTTTGACGGCGCTCCGGTGGCCGGGCGGAAGTTGCGGCTGCCCGTCCGCTAGCCTCAGTCGCTTGCCGAGGTCCGCAACGGGTCGAAAGCTGACCGGCGAAGGTGGCGCGCTCGGACGTCCGCTTTCGGACCCGAACCCAACGTCCCCTCCTGGCGCGGTCCGGACATCGGAAACCGCGCCGCCCATCATCGGTCGGCCAAGCCCGAACCCTTGCGCTACAGCAGAGCGGCCGCCAACCGAGCGGCGCAGTCCCGGATGGCACGGCGACCGGCTTCGATGTCGCCTGCCATGGCGACGAAGCCGTGGATCACGCCGTTGTAGCGCTGCACCACCGTCGGGACGCCGGCCGCCATCAGACGACGGCCATAGTCCTCGGCATCATCCCGTAGGATGTCGGCCTCGGCGGTCAGGATGAAGGCCGGGGGCAGGCGGTCCAACCGGTCGGCCCAGATCGGCGCCACGCGCCAGTCCTTGAGCTCCTCCCGGTCCGGGAAGTTGAGGTCGAAGAACATCTCCAGGTCCTCGGCGTCGAAGACGTAGCCCTTGGCGAAGGTCCGCATCGACGGGTTCTCGCCACGTGTGCCGACGAACGGATAGATCAGCAGCTGGAAGCGGATCGGCGGGCCGCCGTTCTCGCGCGCCATCTGCACGACGGTGGCGGCCAGGCCGCCGCCGCCGGACTCACCGCCCACGGCTAGCCGGCCGGGGTCCCCCCCGATTTCGGCCGCGTGCTCATAGGCCCAGGCCGTGGCGTCATAGCAGTCCTGCGAGGCGTGGCGGTACGGATGGTCGGGCGCCAGCCGGTAGTCCACCGACACCACAAGACATCCGGAGCCGGCGCACAGCTCCTGGCAGAGGGCGTCGTAGGACTCCAGGCCGCCCATGATCGAGCCGCCGCCGTGGAAGAACACGAACATCGGCAGCGGCCGGCTGTTGCGCGCCAGCGGCCGGTAGAGCCGCAGCGGCACCGGCCCGTGGACGCCGGCGATGGTCACGTCCTCCGTGGCCGCCGTGGGGATGCGCCCGGCGTACATGGCCGCATAGAACGCCTCGAACGCCGCGCGCATCTGCGGGACCGTGAAAGCGGGATCCAGGAACGGGTCGCGCGTCAGCCGCTCGGCCATGGCGCGGTTGTCGGGATCGAGCAGCCCGTGCGGGTCGATCACCTCAGGGGTGTCGGGGGCGGCGGGGGTGTCCATGGTCATGCGAACTCCGGTCAGAACATGCCGTTGGGATTGCGGCTCTCGGCCGGGACGTCCTGGATGACGTCCCAGTGCTCGACGATCAGGTCGCCGTCGAAGCGGAAGATCTCGGCGATCGCCTTGCCGCGCCGATCGCGCGGCCCGTAGGTGTAATGGCAGTGGGCGAAGACGAGGTCGCCCTCGCCGATCACCCGCTTCACCGCGATGGCGTAGCCGGGGAAGTCGCGGTCGAAGCCCGCGATCAGTTCCAGCAGCGACTCCAGGCCGTCGGCCAGGCCCGGGCTGTGCTGGATGTAGCCGTCCGCATCCATCAGGCGCGACATGGCGCGACGCTTGTCCGGCACGGAGAGGCCGCTGTCGAAGGCGGTGGTCAGCAGCGCGTGCACCGCCGCCTTGCGTTGTTCGAGCGTCAGCATGGGTCCTGCGGGTCAGTCGTGGGGTTGGGTGGTGGCGCGGCGCAGGCTGGCGGCCGCGTCGTCGAGGGCTGTGCGGCCCTGCGGGATCACGCCCGCCATGCTGAGGAAGGGATGGATCATCCCGCGATAGCGCTTCAGTTCGACCGCCACGCCGGCGGCGCGGAGGCGCCCGGCGTAGTCCTCGATGTCGTCGCGCATCACCTCGTACTCGGCCGACAGCACGAAGGCCGGCGGCAGCCGCGAGAAGTCCCTGGCCAGAATCGGGAAGACCCGCGGGTCCTTGCGCTGCTCAGGGTCCGCGTACTGGTCGATCGCCATGTCGAACTCCTCGGCGGCGAACAGGTAGCCGCGGGCGAAGAGGTCCATGGATCGGCTCTTCCCGCCGGGTCCGACCGCCGGATAGAGCAGCATCTGGAAGACCAACGGCGGGCCGGCCTCGTCGCGCGCCCGCTGGGCCACGACCGCCGCCAGGTTGCCGCCGGCCGAGTCGCCGCCGACCGCCAGCCGCTTCGCGTCCCCGCCCAACGCCGCGGCGTTGGCATAGGTCCAGACGAGGCCTGCGTAGGCGTCGTCCAGGGGCGCCGGGAAGCGGTTCTCCGGGGTGAGCCGGTAGTCCACAGCCACCAGGATCGCGCCCGACTTCGCCGACAGCCGCTGACAGAGGCTGTCGTACTGCTCCAGGCTCCCCACGGACATGCCGCCGCCGTGGTAGTAGGTCATGATCGGCCGCGGACCCTTGCGGCCGTCGCGCGGCGTGTAGATGCGGATCCGCATCGGCCCGCCGGGCCCCGGAATCGTCCGTTCTGCAACGCCGGTCAGGTCTGATGACGGCAGGCCCAGCGGCATGAAGAAGGCGTCCTGAGCCGCGCGGCGCTGCGCCGGCGGCAGGGTCATCAGGTTCACCGACGGGCCGTGGGCGATGTCGGCCAGCACCTTGCGCACCTCCGGCGTCAGCCTGGCCTCCGACGGCGGGATCCAGCGGTCGGCCGCAGCGGCAGGCAGGGCGAGGCCAAGGGCCAGCGCGAGGCCGATGAACGAGGACTTTGCGGACATGCGGGCGCTCCGGAACTGAGGCCCCAGGCTCAGGCTCCGGCCGGATGGTCGCGCCGCCCGAAAGTATGGAACTCGCCGCAACCCGTTCCACCGCGCCGGCCCGCCCGAAAGTATGGTTCTTGCGCCTCCAGGCTTCCTTCTGGCGGCAAGGCGCTTGCCCCGCCGCGTGCTTGGGCGGCGAATGGGGCCATGAACACCGTCGTCCGCCTCGAGGCCCATCGCCGGCGGCCCGCCGCGCCGGTTGCGGCCCTGGCCCGCGAGCTGCTGGCCACGCGAATCGAGGCCGCGGCGACCGTGGTGATCTCGGCCCCCGCCGGGTTCGGCAAGACCAGTCTGCTGCGCCAGCATCGCGACCGCTTGGCGGCCCAGGGCCTCGCTGTCGCTTGGATGGACGCCGGCCTCGATGCGGACCCGGGTGCGCTCCGCGGCTGCGACGCCGTCATCGTCGACAACCTGCAGGCGGCCGTCGATCCACGCGCGCTGGCCGCCCTGATCCGGGCCCTGCCGGCGCAGACCCGGTGGGTGCTGGCTGCCCGCGGCCGCCGCAACCTGGAGATCGTGCGCGAGCGGCCCGACGATGCGCCGCTGCGTCTGGACCACCACGACCTGGCCTTCGACCTTGAGGAGGTCGACCAGCTGCTGGCCGCCGTCGATCCGGCCACCGCCCGCGACCTGGCCCAGCAGCTGCTGCGCGCCACCCGCGGATGGCCGGCGGCCGTGGCCTCGGCGGTCGCGGTGCTGCAGGCCGGGGGCGCAGGCGCGGCGCGGCTGCTCACCCGGCTGCCGCGACCCTGGCGGGCGTTGCAGCCGTTCCTGGAAGAGCGGGTGCTGGGCGGGCTGAAGGCAGCCGACGCGGCGCTGGTGCTGGAGTTGGGTGCGCTGGGCCGCTTCTCGACCGCGTTCGCCGGTCAGGTCCGCGGCGAATCCGGCGTCGGCGCCCAGCTTCGGCGCCTGGCCGACCTGGGCCTGCCCATCGACCGAGATCCCGACGACGACGGCGTCTGCGTCGTCCATCCGCTGTTCGCCGCCTTCCTGGCCGAGCGGATGACCGCCGACGCGCCGGAACGCCTGCGCGACCTGCACCAGGCCGCCGCCCACTGGCACGCCGACCGCGGTCTCCTGAGCGAGGCCGTCCGCAGCGCCTTCGCCAGCAACGACCCCGCCTTCGCCGCCGAGCTGCTGGCGCGCGCCAGCGCGGAGCGCCGCCGCGTGGGCCGCTTCCGCGCCTTCGCCGGCTGGACCTCGCAGCTGCCGGAGGAGCTGTTCGAACGCTACCCGACCCTGCGGATCGAGGCGGCCTGCGCGCACGCCGCCCTGTTCGAAACCGAGGCGGCGCGGCTCTACGCCGAGCCCGCGCGCCTGATCTACGACGAACTCTCGCCGACGGCTCGCGACGACCTGCACGCCGTGGATGCGATCATCGCCATCTATGCCGACAAGCCCGAAGCGGCCCTGGACGCGGGGCTGAAGGGCCTGCGCGCCTGCGCCGGCTTCGACCCCTACACCATGGGCACCCTGCGGCTGGCGACGGCCTACGGCTACATGTCCAAGGGCGCGCACGAGGCGGCGCGGCAGGCGCTGGTCAAGGCCCGCGCCGACCACGAGCAGGCCCGCAGCCACTTCGGCCTGGCCTGCGCCTTCGCGCTCTCGGGCCTGTCGCACGCCATCCAGGGCCGGCTGTCGGCGGCCGCCGCCGACTGGGGCGAGGCGGACCGGGCGATCTCATCCATGCCGGACGCGGAGATCGTGGAGTCGGTCGCGGTCGGCTATCTCCCCGAGACCCTCTACGAGCGCAACGACATCGCGGGGGCCGAGACCGTCCTGCGCCGATGCCTGGCCGACTCCATGGAAGTGGCGCTGCCCGACATGGTGGCCAGCCTGTTCGTGGTGGCCGCGCGTCTGGCGGCCGGGCAGGGCGAGGCGGCGCGGGTCACCGAGGTGCTGGACGCGGCCGAGGTGGCGGCGCTGCGGCGGAGTTGGCCGCGGCTGGCCCACGTGGTGGCCTGGGAACGGGTGCGCATGGCGGTCCTGTCCGGGCGGCTGGACGAGGCGCGCCGGCTGGCGGCGGCCGCGGCCTCCGAGCCCGGTTTCCGAGAGCCGGAGGGCCACCTGCCGCACACGGTGAGCATGGAGGCCGACCAGATCGGCCCGCTGCGCCTGGAGATCGCCTTGGGCGCCACGCGCGCCACGCTGAGCCGCCTGCGGGCGGCGGTCGGCCAGGCCAACGCCCAGAGTCGTATCTGGCGGCTGGTTCGGCTGCTCATCCTGGAGGCCCGCGCCCACGCCGCCCTCGACAACCGCGCCGCCGCGCTCCGCACCCTGCGCCGGGCCCTCGAGCTCAGCGCGCCGGGGCGGATGGTGCGCAGCTACGTAGACGAGGGGCCGGAGGTGTTGGACCTGTTGGCGGGGCTACTGGCGGAGGAACGTCGCGCCCCCCTGGACCTTTCGATCGCCTACATCGAGGCGATCCTGGCGGCGGGCGGCCGCGAGCCTGCCGCCGACCCCGTGGCGCCGACCAGCGCCGAACCGCTGTCGAAGCGCGAGCTGGACGTGCTGGCCATGCTGGCGGCGGGTCTCTCGAACGCGGAGATCGGCGAGCGACTTTTCGTCTCCCAGCACACCGTCAAGTGGCACCTGCAGCACGTCTACGAGAAGCTCGGCGTGAAGAGCCGTACCCGGGCCGTGCTGGCGGCGCGCGAACGGCGGCTGCTGCCTGGGGCCTGAACCTAGCCGCACCAGGCGGCGATCACCGCCTCGTAGATCGCCTGCGCCTCGCCGATCTTCGCGACGGCGCACCATTCGTCCGTCTGGTGCGCCGTCGACGCTTCGCCGGGCCCAAGGATCACGGTCGGGCAGCGGAACAACGGCTGGAACACCGACGCATCGCTGAAGTAGGTCGCCGCGGCGGCGACCTCGTCTGTCCGCGCGCCGCCCGCCGCCGCGCAGGCTTGCACCAGGCGCAGGAACGGATCGTCTGCCGCGGTCAGGACGGCGGGCATGCTGATGTAGGGTTGCGCCTCGGCGTCTTCGCCCAGCGTCCGGCGCAACCGATCCAGCACGTCTGCGTGCGTCGGCTCGGGGCCGCCGCGGACGTCGATGGTGAACTCGGCTCGGTCCGGCACGGAGTTGGCGTTCAGGCCGCCCTTGATCATGCCGACATTGACGCTCGGCGCGCCCATGAACGGGTCGCGGGCGGGGCCGAGGTCCAGCGTCTCGACGCGGCCGATGGCGCGCGCGGCGCGGTAGATCGCGTTGACGCCGCGCCCGGGCGTCGAGGAGTGGGCGGTTACGCCCTGTGAGACGGCGCGGGCGAACAGCGCGCCCTTGTGCCCGCGGACGACGGCGTTGGCGGTGGGCTCGCCGACAATCATCGCGCTGGCCCCACCCAGCGATCCGGCGTGGGCCGCGCACATGTGCAGCGCACCCTCGCAGCCCACCTCCTCGCCACCGGTCAGCAGCAGCGTCACGCCGCGGCGCAGGCCCCCTCGCTCTGCTGCGGCGAGCGCCGCACAGGCCATGGCGGCCACACCCGACTTCATGTCGGAAGCGCCGCGGCCATGCAGCCGCCCGTCGGCGATCTCGCCCGCGAAGGGATCGCGCGCCCAGGCCGTGTCGCCCAGCGGCACGGTGTCGAGATGACCGGTCAGCACCAGCGGCGCCAACGCCGTGTTGGCCCCCGCAAGCCGCGCGATCAGATTGGCGCGCCCGGGCGCGAAAGGCGCCAGTTCGCAGGCCAGGCCGTTCGTTTCCAGGATTTCGCCCAGCCAACGCGCGCAGGGCTCTTCGTCGCCCGGCGGGTTCACCGTGTCGAAGCGCAGCAGCCGCCGGGTGAGCTCGACCGGGTCCACAGCCGCTACTTCGCCAGTACGACCTCGTTGAACTGGATGATCGGGACGATGTCCGTATAGTTCGGCATGTCCCCCTGCAGCACCTCGGCGTTGGGCAGGAACGCGCCTTCGAAGGCCTCGCGGGAGGCACAGGTGAAGTGGGTGCAGGCGATGAAGGCGGGCTCCGAGCCGGGCTCGGCCAGGCTGACGCCCAGCTGGACGCTGACGGCGGTCATGGCGTCGCCCAGCAGGCGGATCGACATCGGCATGTGGGTCTTCACGTAGTAGTCGGCGTCGAACCGGGCGCCTTGGGTGCGCGGGTAGAGGATGCTGACGGTCACCATGGGAAATCTCCTCGACGGGGCGACCAGCTAGCGACCCCGCGAGGGTCGCCGCGCCCGCCGAAAGTATGGGCCTCGACCGTCCGTCCCGTCCGCAAAACCATACTTTCGACCGGCGGGACTGGCCGGGCCGCTCGCCATCGTCTGCCTCGGGCGAACGGCGCGCTGGACGCCGCGCCCCCAGGGGGACGGACATGGTCAATCGAGTAAAGCAAATCGCGCCGTCGACCCTGGTGCTGGCCGCGTGGCTCTCGGCGAGCGGGGCGGTGGCCGCGCCGGCCGCCGACAACGGCGCGGTGCTGGAGGAGTTGATCGTCACCGCCCAGAAGCGCGAGCAGAACGTCAACGACGTGGGCCTGTCGATCACCGCGATCAGCGGCGAGGCGCTGGCGGCTCGCGGCGTTACGAGCGTGGCGGACCTGCAGAAGGTGACGCCCGGCTTCACCTACACCCAGACCCAGTTCGACATGCCGGTCTACAGTCTGCGCGGCGTCGGCTACTACGAGTCCAGCCTGGCGGCGAACCCTGCGGTGACCGTCTATGTGGACGAGATCCCGCTGCCCTATCCGGCCATGACCCGCGGCGCGCTGCTGGACGTCCAGCGCATCGAGGTGTTGAAAGGTCCGCAGGGCACCCTGTTCGGCCAGAACTCCACCGGCGGCGGGATCAACTACGTGGCGGCCAAGCCCACGTCCGAACCCAGCGGAAGCCTCACGGCCGAATACGGCCGCTTCAACACCTTTCGCGCCGAGGGCCACGTCTCCGGCCCGTTGAGCGACACCGTGCGCGCCCGCCTGGCGCTGTCCACCACCCAGAGCGGCGGTTGGCAGAAGAGCCAGACCCGCGACGACAGGCTGGGCGACACCGACGAGCTGAGCGGCCGCCTGCTGATCGACTGGGAGGCGACACCGGACCTCAAGCTGGCGCTGAACCTCAACGGCTGGCGCGACAAGTCGGAGTCGCAGGCGCCTCAGAACAAGGGCATCTTCGCCGCGGTGCCCACCGTGCCGCTGGACCCGGCCTTTGTCGCCGCGCCGATCGCTCCGGACAGCGCCCGCGCCGCGGACTGGGACCCGAACCGCGACTACCACCGCGACACCACCTTCTATCAGGCGGCCGCGCGCGCCGACTGGCGCCTGACGGACGATCTGACCCTGACCTCGATCAGCGCCTACGCCCGCACCGACCGCCACCAGTTCGCCGAGACCGATGGCACGCCGGTGGAGGATATCTCGCTGGGGACCACCGGCCACATCGGCTCGTTCTCGCAGGAACTGCGGCTAGCCGGGGAGGCCGGGCGGCTGACCCACTGGGTGGTCGGAGCCAACTACCAGTCCGACCGCATCGTCGACAACCAGCACGTCTTCCTCGACAAGAGCACCAGCGCTGTCGTCGATCTGCGCGGCGCCGGCCTCGCGCGGTTCCACTTCGCCGATTTCTACAATGTCAGCCGCAACGCGGTGGAGAGCTGGGCCGCCTTCGCCAGCGGCGAGGTGGCGCTGGCCCCGACACTGAGCCTGGAAGCCGGCCTGCGCTACAGCCACAGCCGCAACCGCTTCGAGAGCTGCAGCCAGGACAGCGGCACGGACGAGCTGGCCGCCACCTTCCGCGGCCTGCAGACCCTGGGCCAGTTCCTGGGCGCCAACCCGACGACCGTGGCCCGGCGCGGCGGCTGCGTGACCCTGACCGATGCGAACTTCAACGTGGGCTCGTTCGCCGACACGCTCGCCGAGGACAACCTCTCCTGGCGCGCCAACCTCAATTGGCGGCCGGCCGACGGCGTGCTGGTCTACGGCTCGGTGAGCCGCGGCTACAAGGCGGGCAACTTCCCCACGCTCTCGGCGTCCAGCACCGCCCAGTTCAAGTCGGTGACCCAGGAGGCGCTGACCGCCTACGAGACCGGCGTGAAGGCCTCGCTGCCGCAGGCGCGCATGCAGCTGAACGGCGCAGCCTTCTACTACGACTACAACAACAAGCAGCTTCGCGGCCGGGTGACCGATCCGATCTTCGGCCAGCTCGAGGCCCTGGTGAACATCCCGAAGTCCCACATCTGGGGCCTGGAAGGACAGTGGATGTGGCGGCCGGTCGAGGCGCTGACCCTGAACGTCGGCGCGACCTACATCGAGACCGAGATCGACGGCGCCTTCTCGAATTTTTCCCAGTTCGGCGGTCCGCCGCAGAGCTTCTCCGGCAACGCCTTCCCCTATTCGCCAAAGGTGCAGGTGAACGCCGACCTGGAGTACCGGCGGCCGGTCAGTGACGACCTGATCGCCTTCGCCGGCGTCGGCGTCACCTATCGCAGCAAATCCAAGGGCGGGCTGGAGAACGACCCGCGGCTGGCGATCGACAGCTATACCCTGGTCGACCTGCGCGCCGGCGTGCAGTCTGCGGCCGGACGCTGGAAGGCCATGGTCTGGGGGCGCAACGTGGGCGACGTCTACTACTGGAACAACGTGTTGAAGGCGCAGGACAACGTGATCCGCTATGCCGGCCGGCCCGCCACCTGGGGCGTCACCGTCAGTCATGAGTTCTGAGACGGCGCAGGCGCTGGCCCGGCGGCTGGCCGCCGAACCCACTCCGCTGGCCATCATCCAGGCCGTCGCTCGGCGGCGCGGAGATCACCCCGCGCTGGTGTTCATGGCGTCGCCCGATGATCCCGCGCCGCAGGTGATGACTTACGCCGAACTGGTCGAGGCCGCAGAGCGGGTCTGCGGCGCCTTGATGGCCCTGGGCGTGACCCCGGAAGACGGAGTGGCCCTGGCCACGCCGGCCGCACCGGCCGCGGCGGCAGCCCTGGTCGGGTCGATGAGCGCGGGCGTCGCGTTTCCCATCAACCTCCTGCTCTCGACCGAGGCCATGGCGAGCCAGATGGCGCTGGCGCGGGCGAAGGTCGCCCTGGCCTGGGAGGGGACGGAGGCTGCCGATCGGCTCCGCGCCGCCGGCGGCGCGCTCCCTGTGTTCGACGTCTCCGGAGCGTCCGCGGCGTGGGCCGCGCGGCTGGCATCCGCCACCCGATCAGGCGTCCAGCGCGATCCTGGCCGTCCGGCGGCGCTGTTCCACACCGGCGGGACGACCGGCGATCCCAAGCTCGCGGAGCTCTCGGCGCGCGGGATAGCCGCGGCGGCGCTGATGGGCGGCGCGGCGCTCAACTTGGGGCCCGAGGACCGGATCTGCGTCGCGTTGCCCCTGTTCCATGTCGGCGGTGCGATCAGCTGCATGTTGAGCGCCCTGGCCTTCGGGGCGACCGTGATCTTCCCTGGCCTCATGGGCGGCCGCGATCCAGCCCTGCGTAGCGGCGTCTGGCGGCTGCTGGAGTGCAGCCGTGCGACGATCCTGGGCATGGTGCCGACCTCGCTGGCCGGCGTCGTGGACACGCCAGTGAACGACGCTGATCTGTCCGCTTTGCGGGCCGTGGTCACCGGGGCGGCGGCCCTGCCGCCGGACCTGGCGCGTCGGCTTGAAGCGAAGCTCGCCCGACCTGTGTGCCAGATGTACGGCATGACCGAGCTCTCCGGGGTCTGCAGCGCCCAGCCCTGCGACGGTCGCTTCCGGCCGCTGTCGGTCGGGCCACCGGCGCCGATGATCGAACTGCGCCTCGGCGACGGCGCGCCCGGCGAGGCGCACCTTCGCGGACCCAACAGCTTCCTGGGCTATCGGACGGTCGCCGGCGCCGTCGGAACGCCGCTGGACGGGTGGGTGGCCACCGGCGACCTGGCCGAGCTGGGTCCGGATGGCGAGCTGCGTTTGCTGGGGCGCAGCAAGGACGTGATCATCCGCGGCGGCCACAACATCGACCCGCTCATGATCGAGGCGGCGGCCATGGAGCATCCCGCGATCGTCGTCGCGGCGGCCGCCGCGATGCCGGACGCCTATGCCGGCGAGCTGCCAGTTCTCTATGTGGTGCTTAACACGCCCATTGGAGCGGATGAGTTGGCCGTCTTCCTGGCCGAGCGCATCGCCGATCCGCCCGCCCGCCCGAAGCGCATCTTCGATGTCGCCGAGCTGCCGCTGACGCCGGTCGGCAAGGTCGCGCGCTTCCGCCTGCGCCAGAGCGCGGCGCTGACGGCGTTGCGCGAGGCCGCCGAAGCGGAGGGGCTCGCGGACTTCAGCTGCGAAGACGCCGCGGCGAAGCGCATTGGTGTCACGTGGCGGCGTCCGCCCGGCGCGGACGATGCCGAACGTATCCGCCGCTGTGCAGAGCGCCTCGGCCTGGTGCTCGTCCTTCCCGAGCCGGCCACACGATGAAGATCCTCGCCATCTCTGGGAGCCTTCGTGCGGCGTCCGCGAACTCCAGGGTCGTCGGCGCGCTGCCGCTGTTGGCGGTCCCGGGCGTCGAGGTCTCGATCTACGGGGGGCTGGGCGGCCTGCCGCTGTTCAATCCCGACCTGGAGGATTCGCTGCCGGCTCCCGTGGCGGAACTGCGCCGGGCCGTCGGCGCGGCAGACGCCCTGGTGATTTGCAGCCCGGAGTACGCCCACGGCGTGGCGGGGGCGATGAAGAACGCCCTCGACTGGCTCGTGCCCAGCGTGGAGTTCCCCGGCGTCCGCGCGGCCATCATCAACGCGTCGCCGCACGCGCACCACGCGGTGGCGCACCTGCGGGGCACCCTACAGGTGATGTCCGCCCAGCTGGTGGAGGACGCCTGCGTCTTGATCCCGATGCCCGGCCGGACCGAAGACTCAACCGCGATCGCCGCGACGCCAGATCTGGCAGGACCCCTCACGTTGGGTCTCCAACGCCTGGCGGCCGCTGGACCGCGCACTCGCGACACGTCGTGCCCCTGACGAGCTAGTTCACGACGGCAGGCTCATCGGTGAATAGTTGGAACTCGAGCAGGTCGACAGCCTGGAGACCGGCGACGGACGACATGGTTAGCATCGGGGGCTGGCCCGCTCGAGCCGCGAAGCCGACGACCATGTCGTCGCGCATGTATCCGCCGCGGGTCTCGATCCTGGCGCGATAGGCGTCCCCGGTCAGCCACTCGAGGCGGAAGCCGATGGGGTCAGGCGCGCGGGCATCGTCGAGGTCGAGGCGATACCCGTCCTTGGCCTGGGAGAGCACGAAAGCGGCGCCGAGATCGCGGCTGACGTAGCGCCCGAGCGGAAGCGCTCGGGGCGGCGCCGGGGGAAGGCGGAAGAAGGTCGTCGGGTCGCGATCCTCGAGCCGCAGGTCCAGGCGATCGGCCCCATCGCGGCGCACCTCCATGCGGCCTAACGGCGTGGACGCGCTGAGGTCGTCGTCGGGTCCGGTGAGCGCGATCGGGCCCACGCTGGCGAACAGGTCGACGCTGGTCACGCCGGCCGCCGCGCCGATCGCGAGCATCTCGCCGTTCTCGGCGCGATAGAATTCCGGCCGTTCCGGAGCTGGTGTCGCCGCCGCGGGGGCGGCCCGCAGGGGCAGGGGCGGCAGGCCCAGGGCGGCATCGGCGGCGCGGCCGGCGAGGTCGCCCAGGTCCCCCGCGCGGGCATTGCACAGCAGGGCGATGGACAGGCGATCGTCCGGGAACACCCAGAGCTGGGCGTTGTAGCCGGCGGTCACGCCGCCATGCCTGTAGACCCGGTGACCTCGGCGCTCGCCAAGCACGATCCCGGCGCCATAGGCCCGCCCGCCGCCGCCCCGCAGACGCCCCGGTTCGACAAGATGCCGGGTGACGAAAGGCGAGAGGCCGCCGGAGACCAGCGCGGTGTTCCAGCGCTCGAGATCCCCGACCGTCGTCAGCAGCGCGCCGTGCCCGAACGTGTTCTCGGTTGGCATGAAGAGCTCGTAGCCCGCGGCGGCCTTGCGGTAGGCCAGCGCCCGGCGGGCAACGAGCCGCCGGGCGTCGTCGCGCCACTGGGTCGATCCCATGCCCAGAGGCTCGAACAGACGACGCCGGCCGAACTCCGCCGCCGACATGCCGCTGACCCGCTGAACGATCAAGGTCAGGAGGACGTAGTTGCTGTTGGAGTATTCATAGCGAGACCCCGGCGCGAAATTCAGGGTCCGCTGGCTCGCGATCAACCCATAGCTCGTGTCGAGGTCGTACAGCGTCCTGTAGAAGCGCGGGTAGCCGCGAAGGGCCGCCAGCGTGCTGTACTCGCGCACACCACTCAGCTGATGCAGCAGGTCGTAGATGCGGATCGGCGCACCGTAGTCTGGCATCTCGGGCAGGTATTTGCGGATATCGTCGTCCAGGGACAGCCGGCCGCCTTCGGCGAGCAGCAGGACCTGCGCTGCCATGAATTGCTTGGCGACCGATCCGGCCTCGGAGACCGTCTGGAGGCCGAACGGAACCTCGCGTTCGAGATCGGCGTAGCCGTAGGCCTTGGCGAGCAGCGTCTCGCCCCGATGCGAGACGCGGATGGCGCATCCCGGCGCAACTCCGCTCGAGGCGCCGTTCGCCGACAGGGCCCGATCCGCCACGGCTTCGACCGCCGCGCGTGTGGCGCGGTCGTGCCCCGCAGCGGCCGGCGAAGCGAAGGGCGACAGGGAGAGGGCGAGCACGGCGAATCCGGTCGCAGGGCGGCATGACATCACAGGCTATCCCTTGTGTCCGAAGTTGCGTCGACCAGGCGCAGCGCCAGGCACAGGTCCTGCAGGCCCAGTCCCGAGCTGTCGAAGATAGTGATCTGGTCCGCCGAGGTTCGGCCCGGGCGTGCGCCCGTGAGGACGTCGCCGATCGCCGTGAGCCCGATCCGGCCCGCGGCGACCTCCTGGGCGACGGACTGGAACTCGCCCAGGACCACGGACTGGGCCGGCAGGTCGCAGAACAGCGCGGCCTGATGAAGGAGTTCGGCCGGAAGCTCCTGTTTCCCCGGTCCGTCCGCCCCCATGGCGGCCAGGTACGCGCCGGGCCTGACCCAGCTCGCGTCGAAGAGCGGCGCGCGAGCGGGCGTCGCTGTGACGATCAGATCGGCGGCCCGGCACGCGGCCTCGGCCTCGGTCGCCCGCGCCGGGATATTGACCCCCGCGAGCCGGTCGATGAGGCGGTCGGCTGCTTCGGGATTACGGCTGACGATCAGGACCTCGCGGATCGGCCGCACGGCGCTCAGCGCGTAGGCCTCGAAGTAGGCCTGCTGGCCGGCCCCAAAAATCGCCAGCGTCTCGGCCTCGGGCCGCGCGAGGACACTGGCGGCGACGGCGTCGGCCGCGGCGGTGCGCATGGCGTTGGCGCGGCTGGCCTCGACGATCGTGTGGATCCGGCCGGTGTCCTTGTCGGCGAGCAGGATCGTTGAGCTGTGGCTCGGCAGGCCCCGAGCGGGATTGCCGGGCCAGAAAGAGCCGATCTTGATGCCCGGCGTCTCTCCAAGCGCCGCGGCCTTGACCGACATCCGCCGACCATCCCCGCCGAACGACAGCAGCGAGGCCGGAAGGCTGAGGCCGTCCGTCGCGGCGGCGATCAGCGCGTCCTGTGCCGCCGCGAACGCGAGTTCTCGGGTTACGCGCCGTTCGGTTTCCGCCTCCAGGATGACGCGCATCAGGTGTGCTCCAGGGAGGGGGTCGGCGCCACGAGCCGCGCGAAGGTTTCCAGGTCGACGTTCCCGCCGCTCAGGACGATGCCGACGCGAAGGCCGGCCACCGGCGCGGCGCCTGCGATCGCGGCGGCGAGCCCGAGGCAGCCGGTGGGTTCGACGAGCAGTTTCAGGGTCTGGGCCGCCAGGGCCATCGCCTGGACGAGGTCGGTGTCGGACACCGTGACGATGTCCTCGACCCGCTGGCGGATGATGGGGAAATTGTAGTCGCCAAGGTGGGTTACAAGCGCGCCGTCCGCGATCGAGCGCGGCGCCGGGATATGCACCACCTGGCCCAGCTGCAGGGACTGGCGCCCATCGTCGCCGGAGGCGGGCTCGACGCCAATGACTCGGCACTGCGGCGCGTGCTCCGCCGCCGCCAGGGCGCACCCAGCCAGGAGCCCGCCGCCGCCGAGCGGGGCCAGGAGCATGTCGAGCGGGCCGACCGCGCCGAACAGCTCCGCCGCGGCGGTGCCTTGGCCCGCGATCACGCCCGGATGATCGTAGGGCGGTATCAGCGCGAGGCCGCGGGCCTCGGCCATGGAGCGGCCGATGGCCTCGCGGCTTTCGCTGTAGCGATCATAGGTATGTACCTCCGCGCCATAGGCGCGTGCGGCGGCGATCTTGGCGGCGGGTGCGTCATGGGGCGTCACCACCGTCACGGCGACGCCCTGAAGCCGCCCCGCCAAGGCCAGGGCCTGGGCGTGGTTGCCGGACGAATAGGCGATGACGCCCCGGCGCCGGGTCGCCTCGTCCAACATGGCGATGGCGTTGTAGGCGCCGCGGAACTTGAAGGCCCCGGCGCGTTGGAGATTCTCGCACTTGAAATGGAGTTTCGCGCCGCAGGCTGCGTCCAGCCGGCGCGAGGTCAGGACCGGAGTCACATGGGCGACGCCCCGCAGGCGCTCCGTCGCTCGCGCGACATCGGCGTAGGTCGGAAGCCCCAGCACGTCCGGGGTCATGCGACCGGTCCGCGAGGCGCCGGCGACAGGATGGCGATCGCCTCGATCTCGACGATGGCGCGAGGGTGCGCCAGGCCGCAGACGACCGTCGAGCGGGCCGGCCGATGCCCGCCGAAGAAGTGGGCGTAGGTCTCGTTGAACGTGGCGTAGTCCTCGGCGTGGCGGAGCCAGACCGTAGTCTTCACGATGTCGTAGCGGTCCAGGCCGCGACCCGCGAGCAAGGCTTCCATGTTCGCCAGACAGGTCTCTGTCTGGCGCGCGACATCGCCCTCGATCTCGCCCTCGGCGTCGAAGGCAAGCTGGCCCGAGATGAAGACGTAGTCCCACGTCTCAAACGTCGGCGAGAAATGGGGGTCTTGAGGCACGAGGGTCATTCTGGGGTCGCCGGGGTTGTCGGAGGTGAGCCATTGAGGAAGTCGGCGGCGAGGTTGCTCATCACCCGCACACCCTGCCGCAGCGCCGCCTCGTCGATGACGAAGAGTGGCGAGTGGTTGGCCGGCGCCGACGCAAGTCTGTCGGGAGGCGTCACACCGAGATGGACGTAGAGGCCCGGCGCGCTCGCTGCGAAGAATGGAAAGTCTTCCGAGCCGGTGCGCCGGTCGGGGGCGTCGTTCCAATGGCCCGCACCCATCACCCGCTTTAGGGTCGGAGCCATGCGTCGGGTCAGGGCCGGGTCGTTGGCTGTGGGCGGAAAGAGTTCGACGATCTGCACCTCCGCGCCGCCGCCGCCGCTTTCGCTGATGAGTGCGGCGGTGCGGCGAATCCGCTGGTGAATGTCAAGCTGCATTGCCCGGTCGTAGGTGCGGATCGTGCCCTCGAGTTCGACCGTGTCGGGAATGATGTTCTCGCGGGTTCCGCCGTGGATCTGTCCAACGGTGATGACCGAAGGGGCCTTGGTGACGTCCACCTGACGGCTCGAGATCGTCTGCAGCCCCAGGACGACCTGCGCCGCCAGGGTGATTGGGTCGACGCCGCGCCAGGGTGCGGAGCCGTGGGTCTGGCGTCCCTTGATCCGGATGAGGAAGCGGTCGGCCGAGGCCAGGGTCGACCCGGCCCGCCACTCCAACTGTCCGGAGGGCACGCCCGACAGGACATGCAGCGCGAAGACCGCATCGACCTTCGGGGTGTTCAGCGCGCCATCTTCGACCATGCGCCGCGCCCCCCAGGAACGGGCGCCGTCAGGGGTGAAGTCGGCGGGGCCTTCTTCCGCGGGCTGGAAGACGAAGACCACCGTACCCCTGAGGTCGCCCTTGAGCGCGGCGAGAACCTCCGCCGTCGCCATCAGGATCGCCACGTGTGCGTCGTGGCCGCACGCGTGCATGACGGGGCCGACCTTGCCGCGGTAGTCGCCGGTGTCTTTCGACGCGAAGGGAAGTCCCGTCGCCTCCAGGACCGGGAGGGCGTCCATGTCGGCGCGCAGGGCCACGGTGGGACCTGGCCGACCCGTGCGCAACACGGCCACGACCCCCGTGCCAGCCACGCCCGTCCGCACCTCCAGGCCCAGGCCGCGCAGGTGGTCGGCGACGATCTTTGCCGTGCGAACTTCGCGGTTTCCGAGTTCGGGGTGCGCGTGGATATCGCGGCGCCAGGCGATCAGGCGGCCCTCGATGGCCGACGCGCGCCGGTCGATAGACTCGGGCAGGGACTGCGCCGTGGCTGTCCCGCCGATCATGATGCCCACCAGCGTCAGGGCCAGTCCGGCCCGGCGGCATGTCGGCATCGCATTGTCCTCCATGCGCGATCGCAGGCCTGAGAGCGGCTCTCGGAGGCCCGATGAAGGAGCGAGTATCGGAAATTGTGCGTATACGCAATTTCGTTGCGAATAATTTGACATTGTTGCGTCAAGGTGGTCTCGTCCCTGGGTCGACGGGAACGTTCCGGCGACCGCCGGGACCTCCTCCGACAAGGGCCAGGCGCCTGCCCCATGTCTCCCCGCATGGGGCAGGTCGGGGTCGCGGAGGCGAAGGGAGAGCTCAAGTTGCCATTGCAACGGAGAACCGGGGGCTGCGCCGCGTCCGTGGTGCTGGCGTGCGTCCCATGGACGGCTTTCGCCGCGCCCGCGTTCAGCCCAGCCGCGGCGGCCGCGATCGACCGGGCCGCGACCCGGCAGGTTGAAAGCGGCGCGGCGCCCGGACTGGCCATTCAGGTCGTCCAGAACGGGCAGGTCGTGTTCTCACGAGCCTACGGCAAGGCCAATATCGAGTGGAACATCGCCGCGACCCCGGACACGGTTTTCCGGATCGCCTCCAACACCAAGGCGTTCACGGCCGCCTCGGTGCTTATCCTCGCGGAGCGCGGGAAGCTATCGCTCGACGACAAGGTCTCGAAGCACCTGCCGGACTTTCCGCGCGGCGACGAGGTCAGTCTTCGCCAGCTCCTGACCCATACCTCCGGCATCGCCAGCTACGACGAGACTTATCACGGCAAGCCCGAGCTGGCCGTATTGCGGACCACGCCAGAGATGCTCTCGCTCATCCGGGGCCTCAAGCCGCTCTATGTGTTCGAACCCGGAGCCGGCTACCGTTACAGCAACTCCGGCTACTACGTGCTTGGCGCGGTCGTCGAAAAGGTCTCCGGTCAGCCGCTCGGCCAGTTCATGGCCGACAACATCTTCAAGCCTCTGGGCCTGACGCAGACGGCGATGGACGACGTCGAGGATATCGCTCCGCGTCGCGCGACCGGCTACGAGCGCGATCCGGCCCATCCCGGCCAGTTCCGCAACGCGCCGTTCATCCCCTACACGACGCCCGGACCGGCCGGTGGCCTGCGCTCGACGGTCGGCGACCTCACCCGGTGGTACGAGGCGCTCTTCAGCGGGCGGCTGGTAAGCCCGAAGCTCGTGGCGCAGATGACGACGCCAGCGCGGCTCTCCGACGGCCGGCTCGCCAGCCAGGGCGTGTGGACGCCATCCGGCGCAACGCCGTCCCAGGTCCCGCCCTACGAGTACGGCTTCGGGGTTCGGATCTCCCAGCTCCAGGGCCACCGCGAATACTGGCATTCCGGCGCCATTGAGGGCTTCACCTCGCAGGTCAGGACCTATCCGGACGACAAGGTGACCGTGGCGCTGCTGGCGAACGGCTTCCGGTCGCTGGATGGCGTCCTCGAAGTCGTCGAGCGCGCGGCCCTCGGCCTGGAACCCGCGCCGTGAGCGACCCCGCCATCGATATCCCGCTTGATGCGGACCGTCTGCCCACCTCCCTGTTCCGCAAGAAGTCGATCGAGAAGCTGCTGCTTCAGGCCGAGGAGGGGGGCGAGACGACGCTGCGGCGTGGACTGGGCGCCTTCCAGCTTACCATGCTGGGCGTCGGCGCGATCATCGGCGCCGGCATCTTCGTAATCACCGGCCAGGCGGCCGCGCAGCACGCGGGGCCGGCCATCGCGCTGGCCTTCGTCGTCGCCGGCGTGGTCTGCGCGCTTTCCGCCCTCTGCTACGCCGAACTGGCCTCGATGATCCCGGTGGCGGGCTCGGCCTATACCTACGCCTACGCCACACTCGGGCAGCTGGTTGCCTGGACCATCGCCTGGGATCTGATGGCGGAATATCTCTTTGCCGCGGCCGCCGTGTCGGTCGGCTGGTCCGGATATTTCGTGGGCCTTCTCGCCGGGCTTGGCGTGCACCTCCCGCCCGAGCTGACCCAGGCGCCCTTCGCGGCCGGGACGGGCCACATGCTGGTCGCCACCGGGGCCCTGATCAACCTCCCCGCCGTAGCGATCGTCGCCCTGATCGCCGGGGTCCTGGTCATTGGCGTCACCGAATCGGCGCGCATCAACGCAGCGATCGTGATCTTGAAGATTGCCGTGGTCGGCCTGGTCATCGTCTTCGGCCTGCTACATGCCGACCCCGCCAACTGGTCGCCGTTCATTCCCGCGGTCGAGACGGACCCTGTCTCGGGCGCCACGCGCTTCGGTTTCCATGGGGTGCTGGCCGCCGCCGCGGTGATCTTCTTTGCCTACCTCGGGTTCGACTCGGTCTCGACCGCGGCCCAGGAAGCGCGCGATCCGCAGCGCACCTTGCCGATCAGCATTCTGGCGTCGCTCGGCGTCTGCACGGTGCTCTACATCCTGACCTGTTTCGCGGTCACCGGCATGGCGCCCTTCCGCCTGCTGGATGTCCCGGCGCCGATCTACGCGGCCGTGGACCACGTGGGTCCGCAGCTCGCCTGGCTGAAGCCTCTGGTTACGCTCGCCGCGACGGTTGGCCTGGCATCGACCCTGCTGGCGCTGCTCTACGGCCAGTCGCGGATATTCTACGCCATGGCGCGCGACGGCCTGTTGCCGGCGGTGTTCGGGCGCGTGCATCCGAAGTCGCGCACGCCGGTCGTCGGCACCGTCATCACCGCGGTGATCGCGGCGGTGTTCGGCGGCCTGTTTCCCATCGGCGTCCTGGGCGAACTTGTGTCGGTCGGCACCCTGTTGGCCTTCGCCCTGATCTGCGGCGGCGTGGTCTACCTGCGCCTGCGCCGGCCCGACCTGCCGAGGGTGTTCCGCACCCCCATGTGGTGGCTCACCGCCCCGCTCGGGATCGCCGCCAACCTCTATCTGATGGCCCAGCTGCCCGGGGCGACGTTCGCGCGCCTGCTGGTCTGGATGGCAATCGGCTTCGTGGTCTATTTCACCTATGCGCGTCGGAATGCCGAGCGCTTCGCCTGACGCCGCCGGGGCGTCCCCCGGACCAGCCGCGCCGCGCGGCCTGACCCGCCAGGTCGTCATAGCTCTCGTCGCCGGGGTCGTCGTGGGCGGCGCGCTCAACCTCTGGGGCGGCGCGGCGACAAGCGGGATCGCGGCGGGCCTGGACACCGTCACGGCGATCTTCCTGCGGCTGGTGAAGATGGTGATCGCGCCGCTGGTCCTCGCCACCCTGGTGACCGGCCTTGCGCACATGCGCGACAGCGCCGCGGCGGGCCGGCTCTTCGGGCGCGCTCTCGGCTGGTTCGTGATGGCGAGCCTGGTGTCGCTGGGCCTGGGCCTGCTGATGGTGAACCTCCTGGAGCCCGGCGTTGGCGTCGGCCTGGTCGATGTCGCGTCCGCCACGGCGCTGTCGGTCGCGCCGTTCGAGCTCAGCACCTTCGTGTCGCATATCGTCCCCACCTCCGCCGTCCGCGCCATGGCCGACAACGAGGTCCTCCAGATCGTGGTCTTTTCGCTGTTCGCCGGCGTCGGCCTGGGCGCGATCGGCGAGGCAGGTCGCCCGCTGGTCCGCGCGCTGGATGCGCTGGCGGCGCTGATGCTGGTGATCACCGGCTACGTCATGCGCGCCGCACCGGCCGCCGCATTCGCGGCCGTCGCCGCCGTGATCGCGGTCCAGGGGCTCGGCGTCATCGCGACGTTCGCCCGGTTCGTCGGCGCATTCTACCTGGCCCTTGCGATCCTGTGGCTGGTGCTGATCGCCGCGGGCCTGGCGGCGCTTGGGCCGAGGTCCATGCGCCGCCTCGGCCACGAGATCCGCGAGCCCTTCCTCATCGCCTTCGCGACCGCGTCCTCTGAGGCCTCCTATCCCCGCATGCTGGATGCGCTGGGACGCGCCGGGGTGCGGCCGCGGACCGCCAGCTTCGTGCTGCCCCTGGGCTATGCGTTCAATCTCGACGGCTCGATGATGTACTGCGCCTTCGCCAGCCTGTTCCTGGCGCAGGCCTATGGCGTCGAGCTTTCCCTCAGCCAGCAGGTCGTGATGCTGCTGCTGCTTCTGGTGACCTCCAAGGGGGTCGCGGGCGTGCGCCGCGCCTCGCTGGTCGTGGTGGCGGCGGTCCTGCCGTACTTCGAGATTCCGGCGGCCGGGATTGCCCTCATTATCGCCGTGGACCATGTGCTCGACATGGGGCGGACCGCCACCAACGTCATCGGCAACGCCGTGGCCATCGCCGCGCTCGACAGATGGGAGCCGGACGGCGCGTCGCCGTCGGCCCGACCCGCGCCTGGCCTCGCCTCGGCGGACAGCACACCTCAGATCGTCTCCGGAGACCTCAGATGAAGCCTGCATCGCAGCTGTCGGCGGCGCTCGCCCTGGCCCTCGGGCTGTCCACGCAATCGGTGGCCGTCGCGGCCGCACCCCGCGTCGATCCCACCGGGACCTGGACCCTGACGTCGACGCTGGTCGAGGGTTCGGTCTCGGCGCCCCTGGATCTTCGCCGTGAGGGCGAGCGCTACGCCGGGCGCTCGGGCCCGCTCGATCCGCTACAGGCCTGTCCGCTGACCTATGCAGGCGGGGCCGTGGGCGCAGAGTTGCGCCTGTCGGTCACCTGCCGCGGCATCCCTGTGGGCGCCGTGGTGCTGCGACCGGGCCCGACAGGCCTGACCGGGGAGGGGACGATCTTCGGAACGCCGGTGAGGCTGGCGGCCACCCGGGAGCAGGCGAAGCCGCGCGGCGCGCCTCGGACCCATGTCTACGACCCGACCGGTTATCACCCGATCACCTCGTCGGCCCCGCCGCCGGTGCTTCACGTCGCGCCTGGCGACACGGTTCGGACGCGCACCATCGATCCCTATGGCGTCGACAGCCACGACGCCTCCGCCTCCATGCCCGGTAACCCGGGCACCGGTCCGTTCTACGTTGACGGCGCTGTCCCGGGGGACACCCTGGCGGTGCGCATCAAGAGCCTGAAGCCCAACCGGTCTACGGCGCGGATGAACGTGTCGCTCGACCCCGCCGTCCTCGCGCCGGGATATGTCCCGCAGCCCGGCGCGGTCCGCGACGTCTACTGGCTCCTGGATCTCGCGACGGGTTCGGCGCGTCTGCGGACGCCCAGCGAGAAGCTGAAGGATTTCCGCGCGCCCCTGCGGCCGATGCTGGGGGTCGTGACCGTCGCGCTCGCCGGTGGGCGGGCCGTTCCCAATCGAGAGATCGGTGAATGGGGCGGCAACCTCGACTATCCGGAGATCCGGGAGGGGGTGACGCTGTACCTGCCGGTGTTCCAGCTGGGCGCCTTGCTGTTCGTCGGCGACGGCCATGCGCGGCAATCCGACGGCGAGGTGACGGGCCAGGGACTGGAGACGTCGCTCGACGTCGAGTTCGAGGTCGACGTGATAAAGGGCGAGGCGTTCCCGCAGCCCTGGGCCGAGAACGCCGACTACGTCATGGTGTCCGGCATTTGGGGGTCCGCCGATGGCGCCTTGCGACGCGCGACGACGGGAATGGCGATGTGGCTGAAGCAGACCTACCAGCTGGATGACTCAGAGGTTGCCGCCGTGACCGGGACCTCGCTGGAGTATGACGTCGCCGCCGTGATCGGCGCCCAGACTCACGTGGTCGCCAAGATTCGCAAGGACGTCCTGGCCCAGCTTCCCCGTCCGAAGCCGTGAGGACGAGCCTGATGGGCGCCTGGCTGGTCGTCGCCGTTGCGCTCTGCGCGGCCGGGGCGGCGCGCGGGGAGACGTTCGACCTGATCCTGCGCGGCGGAACCGTCGTCGATGGCACCGGCGCAGCCGGCTACACGGCGGACGTGGGCGTGATGCGCGGTCACATCGCCGCCGTCGGGGACCTATCCACCGACACGGCGCCGATCGACCTGCCGGTCCGAGGCCTCGTTGTGGCTCCGGGCTTCATCAACATCCACGGCCATCCCGAAACCGCCGCTGCCGCGACCGCGGTCAACATGCTGACGCAAGGCGTCACCACCGAGATCGGCAATGCCGACGGCTCCGGCATGACCGACCTGAAGCGGCAGCAGGACCTCATGTCGGCCAACGGGCTGGCGACCAACCTGGGCCTGTACATCGGGTTCAATTCCGCCTGGGCCGAGGCTGTCGGCACGGCCAACCGCCCGGCGACCGAGAGCGAGGTCGCGGCGATGCGGCAGCGCATCGCGGACGGCTTGGCCGCGGGCGCCTGGGGTGTGTCGGCCGGCCTGGACTACAAGCCCGCCTTCTACGCCAGCCGCGACGACGTTGTCCGGGTGGTGTCGGTGGCCGCGGGGTGGCGCACCAACTTCCCGAACCACGAGCGGCTCTCGCCGCAGTCCGCCTACAGTGGGATGGCGGGCATGAGGGAGACCTTGGACATAGCCGTCGCGAGCGGCCTGACGCCCGTCATCACCCACATGAAGTCCCAGGGCGCGGAGCAGGGGCGCGGACGCGAGGTGCTCGGGCTCCTCAATAGGGAGACCGCGCAGGGCCGCTTCGCCGCCGGCGACGTCTATCCCTACCTCTACGGGTTCAACAACATCCGCAGCTTGCTGATCCCCGCCTGGGCGCTGGACGGCGGGGCCGAGGCGTTTCGGACCCGGCTGCGCGACCCCGCGGTTCGCGGACGCCTGGCGGCGGAGGTCGAAGAGATCGTCCGCCTGCGCTTCAAGGGACCTGAAGGTGTCTATGTGGCGTCCCTGCGGCGTGAGCTGACCCAGCTGATGGCGGAATGGAACGTGCCGGCGGGCGAGGCGGTGCTGCGGCTCAACGACCAGTTCGGTGACAATCAGCCGACGACCTATCTGCGCTTCGGCGCGGAGACGGATCTGGTGGAGATGCTGCGGCATCCCGACGTGGCCGTGTCGTGCGACTGCGGTTCTCTGACGACCGTGGTCGGACATCCGCGGGCGTTCGGGACCTTCCCCAGGGTGCTGGGGCACTACGTGCGCGAGACCCATCAGCTTTCGCTCGAGGCGGCGATTCGCAAGATGACCGGGCTTCCCGCCGGCATCGTGGGCCTCGTAGACCGTGGCTTGCTGGCCCCGGGCATGGCGGCGGATGTGACGGTGTTCGATCCGCGGACCGTGCAGGAGCGAGGCGACCCCGACCGTCCCCAACTCGCCGAGGGTGTCGTCGTGGTCCTAGTCAACGGTCGGCTGGCGGTTCAGGCCGGGCGGGTGACGGGCGTCCAGGGCGGCGAGACGCTGTTGCGTAGCCGGAACATGCCGAGCCGCCCGTCTCAGGGCGACGTCGATCGCCGAACCCGCGGCGGCGCGCTGCTCACGGCGGACGGCGCTGGCGCGTCCGTGCAGCGCCTTGTCTTCGATATCCGGCAACAGCGTGGGCATCGCAGCGCGCGGGGGCGGGTGGTCGTACGGGACGAGCGGGGGCGCCGGCTCTTTGCGTCCACGCGGCTTGGGGTGCTCCAGGTCCGGGGGCGCTGGGCGACCGTCACTGGCTGGGCGCGCCTGGAGACCGGAGAGGCGCGGCCCTTCACGCTTATCGTCGACGGCGCGCCCTCGGACATCCGCGGCGCCCGCGCCGTCACCCTGATGGTCGACGGCCTTCCGGATCGACATTCGCCTTCGGTGGACGCCGCCCGGTTCGAAGCCGGCGGCTGACGTCGCCTCCATCTCGATAGCGCCGAACGTTCCGATCGCCCGGAACCCGCGGCCTCCTGCCGGCATGGCTATCCCGTGGTCGAGATGACCGGGTCCGCGCTCCACCGTGAAGGCTACAAGAATGCGTATACGCAAAAAAATTGCGTTTAAGTTGACTTATGTGCGTCATGGTGTCGATATTGCGCAACAGGAACTGACTGGTTGTTTGAAGGATCCGGCACGAGGCCGGACTCGTGGCGGGCCGGTCCGCGCACCTGGCGAGGGGGACTTCATGGGCAGGAACTTGGATGATGGATCGCGGACGTTCCGTCGGCGATTGGTTCAGGCGGCGAGTGGTCTGGTGATCGCGGCCGCCGTGGGCTCGCCCATCGCCGCGCACGCGGCCGATGCGTCCGCGGCGAGCGACCTCGATGAGGTGGTCGTCACCGCTTCGCGCGTAAACCGCACCGGTTTCGTGGCGCCGACCCCCACGACGGTGCTGAGCGCCGAGGCCATCCGCGACGCCGGCGTGACCAACATCGGTCAGCTGTCGACCCACCTGCCTCAGCTGATTTCTTCATTCAGCCCGGCGAACTCCTCGACCGTGTCGGGTGGCGGCGGTTCCGCCTTCAATCTGAGGAACCTGGGCGCCCAGCGGACGCTTTTCCTGGTCGACAGCCGCCGCCATGTCGCGAGCAATGCCACTGGCGTCACGGACAGCAATGTCATTCCCTCCTCGATTGTCGAGCGGGTGGAGGTCGTGACAGGCGGCGCGTCCGCGGCGTGGGGCTCCGACGCCATCGCCGGCGTCGTGAACGTGATCCTGCGGAAGGACATCCAGGGGTTCGAGGGCGAAGCCCAGATCGGCGGGTCGACCCACGGCGACGCCGAGGAACTGAAGGTCGCGCTGAGCTACGGCTCGCGGTTTGCCGGGGATCGCGGCCGCGTCCTGATCTCCGGGGAATACGAGGACAACGACGGCGTGGCCCACCAGTCCGACCGCAACTGGTCCAACAAGCAATGGGGCATCGTCAACAACCCCAACTACACCCCCACCAATGGCCAGTTCGCTCGGATCGTCTCGCCCCTGGTCCGCGCGAACAACGGCACGCCCGGTGGCCTGATCCTCAGCGGCGTCCTGGCGGGAACTCAGTTCGCAACAGGTGGAACGCCGGTCCCCTACAACACCGGCCTTTACGCCCTGGGTCTTGCTCGGACCATCGGCGGCGATGGGCCGGCTCCGCAGCAGGATCTCACCCTGCTCGTGCCGCTTGAGCGCTACACGCTGTTCTCGCACGCCAGCTTCGAATTCTCGGACAAGCTGTCCGCCTATGTCGAAGGCGGCGTTTCGCAGTCGAAGACAGTGTTCGACCTCGTGGACAACTTCCACCCCGGCAACTTCACCGTCCGCTCGGACAATGCGTTCCTGCCGGCCAGCCTTCGCCCAGCGTTGGTGGCCGCCGGTCAGACCTCGTTCCAGATGGGTCGCCTCGATAAGGACTTCGGCCCGATCCACGAGATCGCTCACAACGCCACCCGCCGCATCGTGGTCGGCTTTGACGGCAAGGTGAACGGCGACTGGTCCTGGAACGCCTACTACCAGTACGGCGACAGCCGGGTGACGCTGGAGGAACAGGGGATCCTGAAGCCCGGGGCCTTCGCCCAAGCCGTGGACGCGACCTTCGCCCCGAGCGGCCAGATCGTCTGCCGCTCGACCCTGACCAACCCGACAGACGGTTGCTCGCCGCTGAATCCTTTCGGCGCCGGATCTCCGTCTCAGGCCTCCATCGGCTTCGTCACGGGCGATGGGCACCGCTTGACCGTGCTCGAACAGCACGCTGCGTCCTTCAGCGTCCAGGGCAAGTTGCTCGAGGGCTGGGCCGGGCCCATCTCCGTGGCCGCCGGTGCAGACTATCGCCGGGACAGCGTCAAGCAGACCGTCGATCCGCTGTCTCAGGCCAACGCCTTCCTGATCGGCAATCCGAAGAACTTCGGCGGCCACATCGAGGTGAAGGAGGTCTTCGGCGAAGCCGTCATCCCGCTGCTGAAGGACGTCCCGTTCGGCAAGTCATTGGAGCTGAACGTCGCCGACCGTTACGTCGACTACAGCACCATCGGGGGCGTCAACAGCTGGAAGGCCGGACTGAACTACGAGGTCAACGACGAACTGCGCTTCCGAGCCACCCGCTCGCGTGACATCCGCGCTCCGAACCAGGCCGAGCTCTTCTCGTTCGGCGGCGCCACGTTCGCCAACCTGCGCGATCCCGTCACGAACACGACGCCGTTCGTCCAAATCATCCGTTCGCCCAATCCCGACCTGGACGCCGAGGTCGCCAAGACGACCACCCTGGGCGTCGTCTACGAACCTGCGTGGCTTCCGGGCTTCCAGGGGTCGATCGACTACTATCGGATCCGCATCAAGGGCGTGATCGCCGCGATCCCGCCGCAGGACTTCATCAACCGCTGCCAGGCGGGCAACACCCAGATCTGCGCCTCGATCACTCGCAACGCTCAGAACCAGATCGTCTCCATCCAAGCTGGTCGCCTGAACCTGGCCAAGCTGTTCACGTCGGGCGTCGACATGGAGGCGCACTACTCCCGCGCCGTCGGCAATCCCTTCACCGGAGGGGAAGGGCGCCTGACGCTGCAGGCCCTGGCCACCTACACTGACGAACTCTCTACGGACGATGGCGTCAGCGATGTCGACCGTGCTGGTCAGGTGGGCGGCAACGGGCTGGTCCCGGGCGGCGGCAAGCCGCATTGGATGGCCAACGGATCGGTCGGCTACGACACTGGCCCGTTGAACCTGCAAGCCAGCGTCCGCCACGTGGGCGGCGGCGTGTACGACACCACGTTCGGATCGCGGGACATCAACATCTCCCACTTCAGCGGCCGGACCTATTTCGATCTCGGGTTCCGGTACCAGATCCGCGACACGCAAGCCGGGCGCCTCGAGGTCTTCGGCCGGGCGAGCAACATCTTCGACCGCGATCCGCCGATTGTCCCCAACCCGGATAGCCTCTTCGCCACGAACTCGGCGCTCTACGACACCGTCGGCCGGACCTTCCAGCTGGGTGTGAGGTTCCGCCACTAGCGGGCGTCCAGGGCGAGCCGGCCGGACCTCTAGGGGTTCGGCTGGCGGCGTCTTGAATGCCCTTTCCAGTGCGGTTCGCGCCGATGCGCGCACCTGCTCCCGTCAGCTTCGAGGTGTTTATGGACAGGTCCGCGGAACCTGCGAAACGGTTGTCGCCCGCGCTGACCCTCGGTGAGGGCCCGGTTCCGCCGACGCTCGCCGCGGTCGCCGCAGCGGCCCAACGCATCGGGCCCCACATTCTGCGGACCCCGGTCGTGCCCTGGCGCGGCGCGACGGCCCGCCGGCTGTTCGGCGAGGATACGGAGATCTGGCTTAAGCTCGAACTGTTCCAGACCGGTGGGTCGTTCAAGGTTCGTGGCGCGCTCAACAGCGCCCTGCAGCTCTCCGCGGCGGAGCTCACCCCGGGGCTCACCGCCTTCAGCTCGGGTAATCACGCCATCGCCGTGGCCTATGCGGCCGAGGTGCTGGGCGTCAGCGCCAAGGTCGTCATGCTCAGCTCGGCCAACGCGGCGCGCGTCGCGGCCTGCCGAAGCTTCGGCGCCGAAATCGTCTTCGCGGCGAGCGGCGAGGCGGCCATGCAGATGGTCCGCGAGATCCAGCTCCAGGAAGGCCGCGCCGCGATCCATCCCTATGACGGAGTTCACATCAGCGAGGGCACGGGGACGATCTCGCTCGAGGTCGCCGAACAGGTTCCCGACCTGGATGCCGTGCTGGTCTCGGTCGGCGGCGGCGGACTTTGCTCGGGCCTCGCGTGCACGATGAAGCAGCTGCGACCCGCGTGCCGGATCTATGCGGTGGAGCCGGAGGGCGCGGACACCATGTACCGCTCCTTCGAGACCGGGCTTCCCCAGTCCCTGGACGCCGTCGCGACGATCGCTGACTGCCTGGCGCCGCCCCAGACGCTTCCCTACAGCCTGGGCCTGTGCCGGCAGTCGGTCGACGAGCTGGCGCTCGTTTCCGACGCCGCCATGGTGCAGGCGATGGGCCTGCTGTTTTCCCAGTTCAAAGTGGCGGTGGAGCCGGGCGGGGCGGCTTCCACGGCGGCGGCCCTCGGCCCGTTCCGCGACCGGATCGCAGGGAAGAAGGCGCTGATCCTGCTCTGCGGCTCCAACATCGACGTCGCGACGTTCTCACAGATCATGCGGGCGTAGCGGCGCCGATGCGGAAAGAACGCGCAATCCCATCCCAAACAGGCAACAGAATGATCGTTGGCGCAGCACGGCTCCCCCGCGATAGGATGTAGAGCGTTCGTTGAGTTCGAGGATTTCAGATGAAGCGGAGTGCGGCCGGCAAGCCGGGTAGCGCGGCGGCGGCCGAGGCCAACCTGCTCGGCGCGAGCCTGCGCGCGCTTCGGCAGCGCAACGGCTGGTCGCTTGCCGAGGTCGGCGCCATGACCGGGCTGGCGACCTCGACTTTGTCGCGGATCGAGAACAACCGGCTCTCACTGACCTATGAGAAACTGCTGCAGCTCTCGCGTGGCCTGGGCGTCGACCTGGCGGAACTCCTATCCGCCGGCCATACACCGTCGACCGGAATGCCCAGCGGGCGCCGCGCCGTCACCCCGCCGGGAGAGGGGCGGATCATCCAGGCGAAACACTACTACTATCGCTACCTGTCCACCGAGCTGACGGGGAAGAAGATGACCCCGATCGTCGGCACCACGACGGCGACGGATATCGGCGAGGTCGGCGGCTATTTGCGACACGAGGGCGAGGAGCTTGTCTACGTGCTCTCCGGCACCCTGGAGGTGCACACCGAGTTCTACGAGCCGGTCCGGGTGGAAGCCGGCGGGTCCGTCTACTTCGACAGCACGATGGGTCATGCCTTCCTGTCTGTCGACGGCAAGCCGGTGATGTTCCTGTCGGTGACCTCCAGTCCTGAAGTGGTGCTGCAGGAGGCTGCGCTCAGCCGCATCGAAGTGACCGAGCCAGGCGGACAATCAGCCTAGACTGATGGCGCTTTCGCCGTGGAGGCCGTTGGCATCTCAGTTGGTGGACTTTGTCCATCTGGACCGGGCCCGAGTCGGGTTCGAGTCTCGCTGGACGCCTCAGCGCAAAGGCGGCCAGGAACGTCCGCTGAAGCGCGGCAAGATCTGCTGCCGTTGCGCTTGGCCGCGCCGATCGCCAACCGGAATCACTGGGGCCGAAAACGTCCGCTTCTTGGACCCGAACTCAACGTCTCCTATTGGCGCTAAGCCGAAGCCGCTGCCTTGCCGACGAACTTCATCACTTGGCCGCCGCCGGTCTCGTAGAGATGCTGGCCAGCGGTGTCGGAAATGCGATGGAAGAGGGCGGCGACATTCTCCGGCGTGTTGTCGGCGGGAGGCAGGTAGACGCCTTCCGTCTCATGGAGGTAGGTGCGCGAGACACCCCCGGCTGTGGCGTTGAGGATCGTGCGGCGCGGGGCGTCCTCGGACACCAGGAAGAGGGCGGTCGGCGTCACGGATTCCGGCGTCATGAGCTTGAGGACTTCCGGCGTGATCAGCGCTTCGGTCATGCGAGTCGCCGCACCAGGACCGAGCGTGTTGACCCGGATGTCGTTCTTTTCGCCCTCGATCTGCAGCACGTTCATGAGGCCGACGAGCGCGGTCTTGGCCGCGCCGTAGTTGGATTGCCCGAAGTTTCCGTACAGGCCGCTCGACGACGTGGTCATCAGGACGCGGCCGTAGTTGGCGGCTCGCATGTGCGGCCAGACGGCGTGGGTGCAGGTCACCGAGCCCATCAGGTGGACGTCCACCACCTTGCGGAAGTCGGCCAGGGCCATCTTGGCAAAGCTGGCATCACGCAGGATGCCGGCGTTGTTGATGAGGATGTCGACCTGGCCCCAGGCGTCCAGGGCGGCCGCCACCATATCGGCGACCTGGTCGGCGTTGGTCACATCGGCGCCGTGCGCGATCGCCTCGCCGCCGGCGTGCCGGATTTCCTCGGCGACCCGTTCGGCCGGCTCCGAGGAAGCGCCTGCGCCGCGCACGTCGCCGCCGAAGTCGTTGACCACCACGCGGGCGCCGCGGGCCGCCAGCCCCAGGGCGTGGCTGCGGCCCAGGCCAGCGCCTGCGCCGGTCACGATGGCCACACGGCCGTCAAAGCGAATGCTCATTCTTAGGATCCTTGCTGCAGCGTCAGGTGTCGGGGTTGGCGGCGGTGAGCTTCGCGGGCGCCTGGAGCCCGCGGACGGGACCCACCGACGACGCTCGTGTCGCGCCGCCCGACCAGGATCCCGTCGGCGATCTCGACCGCGACCTCAGTCACCGCGGAACACCGGGGCCCGGCGGTTCAGGAAGGCGTCGCGGCCTTCGGCGAAGTCGTGGGTGCGGGTGGTGACCAGGTATTGGTCGCGGTCCATGTAGCTGGACGCCAGGTGGTTGGCGCCGGCGATCATGTTCACCTGTTCCTTGGTCATGCGGACCGGCAGCGGGGGCAGGGCGCAGACCCGATCGGCCCAGGCGCGCGCGGCCGCCAGGGCGTCGCCTGTGGCGGTCACCTCGTCGGCCAGGCCCCAGTGCAGGCAGGTCGCCGCGTCGGTCCGCTCGCCGAACATCACGAACCGCTTCGCCCGCGCCGGCCCGACCAGGCTGACCACGCGCGGCACGGTGCGCCAGCTCATGTTGATGCCCAGGGGCACCTCAGGCAGGCGCAGGAAGGCGTCGGCGCCCAGCACCCGGAAGTCGCACGCCACGGCGAGGGCGCAGGCCCCGCCCACGCAATAGCCCTCGATCGCCGCGAGGGTGACGGCCTCGATCTCCTCCCACGCCCGGCAGAGGTCGGGCCCGGCCATGACCACCTCGCGTGTTTCCAGCGTCGTGGGCGCGCGGATGCGGTCCTCGAAGCCCGAGACGTCGGCGCCCGCCGAGAAGTTGTCAGGTCCGCCGGCCAGGATCACCGCCAGCACGTCGCTGCGCAGACGCAGCGCGCGGGCGACCTCGGTCAGCTCACGGATCGTCTGGCCAGTCAGGCTGTTACGCGCCTCAGGCCGGTTGATCGCGACCGTCACGACCGGGCCGTCGCGGACGACGCGAATCTGCTCCCAGCCGCCGGCGTCCAGCGGGTCGGTGCTCAAGGGAAGATCTCGAACAGGCCGGCGGCGCCCATGCCGGAGCCCACGCACATGGTGACGACGCCCCACTTCGCTTTGCGACGGCGGCCTTCGAGCAGGACGTGACCGACGCAGCGCGCGCCGGTCATGCCGTAGGGGTGGCCGACGGAGATGGCGCCGCCGTTGACATTGTACTTCTCCGGATCGATCCCCAGGCGATCTCGGCTGTAGAGGCACTGGCTGGCGAAGGCCTCGTTCAGTTCCCAAAGGTCGATGTCGTCGACCGTGAGTCCGTGGCGTTCCAGCAGGCGCGGCACCGCGAAGACCGGGCCGATCCCCATCTCGTCGGGTTCACAGCCGGCGACCGCGAAGCCGCGGAACGCGCCGAGCGGGCTCAGGCCGCGACGGCCGGCGTCCCTGGCCTCCATCATGATCAGGGCGCTGGCGCCGTCGGACTGCTGGCTGGCGTTGCCGGCGGTGACAGTGCGGCCCTCCTTGACGCGCATCCCGTCCTTCAGCACCGGCTTCAGAGACGCCAGCACCTCGGCGGTGGTCTCCGGCCGGTTGCATTCGTCGCGGTCCAGCACACCATCGACCATGCGGGTTTCTCCGGTGGTCTTGTCGGTCACCGCCTTCTTCACCGCCAGGGGCACGATCTCCGCATCGAAGCTGCCCCCGGCCTGGGCGCGGGCGGTGCGTTGCTGGGACTCCAGCGCGTACGCGTCCTGCGCCTCGCGGGTGACCTGGTAGCGCTCGGCGACCACCTCGGCGGTCTCGATCATCGACATCCAGACCTCGGGCTTCGACGCCATCAGCGCGGCGTCGGTCAGGTGGAAGCGGTTCATGTGGCCGCCCAACTGGACCAGCGAGATCGACTCCACGCCGCCGGCCGCGACGATGGGCACATCCTCGCCGCGGATGCGGCCCGCCGCGACCGCGATCGCCTGCAGGCCGGAGGAGCAGAACCGGTTCACCGTCAGACCCGACGTGGAAACGGGGCAGCCGGCGCTCAGCGCCGCGGTGCGCGCGATGTCGTAGCCCGTGGCGCCCTCCGGATGGCCGGAGCCCAGCACCACGTCCTCGACCTCGGCCGCCTCGATCCCGGCGCGAGCGATGGCGTGGCTGAGGGCGTGGCCGGCATAGGCGATGGGGTGGGTGGCGTTGAGGCTGCCGCGCAGCGACTTGGCCAGCCCGGTGCGGGCGGTGGAGACGATGACAGCTTCGCGCACGAGAGGCTCCGTGGGGGTCGTTGACCGATACTGAACAATAGTTCAGTCGTGACCTGCGTGGCAAGAGGCGCTATTTTCCGAGGCAAACCAGCCATTACCCGCAGCATTCGGCTACTGAACAAGACGACGGCGTCGTAAGCGTGTTGGCAATCGCGCCGAGGCACGATCAACTGGGGCGACGGTCTTGGAGAGACACGACTTGGCGAAAGTGGCCGACGGAGAAGCGCTGGACGGGCGCGAGCGGTTGGTGCGGCAGGCCTTCGTGCTGTTCGCCGAGCGGGGCTTCGACAGCGTCACGGTCCGCGACATCGCCAAGGCGTCCGGCGTGTCGGTTGGGCTGATCAACCACCACTTCGGGTCGAAGGACGGCCTGCGCGAGGCGGTGGACGAGTATTTCATCGCCCAGTTCGAGGACGCGATCACCGGCGCCGCGCCGCGGGAACTGAACACCGCCGAGGATGCCGCCCAGATCATCGACGAATGGATCCAGCGCCACGAGAGCGACTGGCCGGCCACCGTCGCGTACTTCCGCCGCGCGCTGCTGGAGCAGAGCGACTGGGGCTTCTCGCTCTTCGAGCGGTTCTACGGGTTTGTGCAGAGCACGGTCATGCGGATGGACGCCGAGGGACGGATCGCGCCGGACGTCGACCGGCTCTGGCTGCCGTTCCTGATGATGTACCTCGAGCTCGGCACGATGATCTTCGACCCGTACATCAAGCGGGTGCTGGGCAAGTCCGGTTACGACCGCGAACTGTGGCAGCGGCGGCACCGGGCCTACATGTCGCTGATCCGCCGGGGGGCCGCGCCGCGCGGGCGCCCCGTCGAGGAATAGGCGTCGAGGCGTGGGTCAGGCCACGCCCGCCCTGGCCTTCAGGCTCATCTTGTCCACCTTGCCGTTCGGCAGGCGCGGAAGCTCGGCCTCGATGGTGAAGCGCTTGGGCGCCTTGTAGTTGGCGATCCGCGCCTTCAGGAAATCGCGCAGCTCGTCGGCGGTGACGCTGGCCCCCGGCGTCGGCTCGACGAAAGCGTGGCCGACCTCCTGGAACGTCGGGTGGTCCATGGGCACGACGGCGGCCAGCGCGACGGCCGGGTGCTCGCAGATCGCCTGTTCGACCTCCACCGGATAGACGTTGTAGCCGCCGGACTTGAACATCTCCTTCAGCCGCCCGACGAAGACGGCGTTGCCGTCGGGCCGCAGGACGCCCAGGTCACCTGTGCGCAGGAAGCCGTCTGCGGTGAACGCGGCGGCCGTCGCCTCGGGGTTGCGGAAGTAGCCGCTCATCACATAGGGCGCGCGGATCTGGATCTCGCCCGGCTGGCCAAGGGGGACTTCAGCGCCGGTCTGGTCGGCGATGCGCAGGTCGGCGCCGGGCAGGGGCTTGCCGATGGTCTCGGCCATGACGTCGAGGGTGGCGTCCTCGTGCGTGTGGGTGATGATCCCGCAGGTCTCGCTCTGGCCGTAGACGTTGGAGAGGCGTAGGCCCGGTCGCGCGATGAGTTCCAGCACGGAGCGGGCGGTGGCGGCGCCGCCGAACACGATCAGCTTGTTGGCCGACAGCCGCGATAGACCGTCGGCCTGGCCGAGCATCATGGCAAAGCCGGTGGGCGAGGAGACGCTGTAGGTCGGCCGCTCGCGTCGGGCGATCTCGGCCAGGACCGGCAGGTCCACGCGTGGGTGGAAGATGATGTGGCCGCCGCCGGCCAGCATATTCAGGCAGATGTTGTCGATGGCGCCCACGTGGTTCACCGGCGCGGCGCAGAGCGCGCTCGCGAGGGCGTCGCGGCCCATCCAGGCGGCATTGACGCGCGCCGAGGAGACGATCGCGCGGTGGGACAGCATCGCGCCCTTCGGCTTGCCGGTGGTGCCGGAGGTGTAGACGATCAGGGCGATGTCCTCTGGGTCCACGGCGGCGCGGGCGGCGGCCAGGTCACCGTCGGTCACGGCGTCGCCGTCGGCCAGGGCGTCGGCCAGCCGCCGCGCGCCGGCGGTGGCCTCGCCGTGGCAGATCATGGGCACGCCGGGCGCCAGGGGCGAGAGCTCGGCGCAGTAGTCGCGGCCGTCGAACGGCGACATCACCACCAGCAGCGCGGGATCGGCGTCGCTGAGCACGTGTTCGAAGTCGCGGCTCTGGTAGCGGGGATTGATCCCCAGCCAGGTGACGCCGATCGAGCCGGCGGCGTGGAAGGCGATCCAGAAGTCGATCGAGGGCGCCGCCAGCATCGCGAGGCGATCACCGCGCTTCAGCCCGGCCGCCAGCAGAGCGCGGGCGTAGCGATCGACCTTGCCGACCAGGTCGCCATAGCTCAGCCGGGTCGTGGCATCCGAGGCGGCCGGCGCGCCGGCGTCGGACGCCGCCTCCCTCAACAGGACATAGGTGAGGTTTCGACCGGCGTCTGAATCGACCATACGCTTGTTTACCCGTCTGGATGGCTAGTCAGGCCGCTTTCGGCCCCTTGTGGGTCGCGAGAATGGCGCTTGTCATGGGACTATACAAGTGTTTAGTATCTGACGCGGATGGGGTCGCCGAGGCGATCCGATTCCCAATCAAGCAGCTGGTCCGACCCCAGAAGTCGGCCATCGCCGGGGAGAAATCGGGATGAGGGTAAACACGCGCGCAGCGCTGATGGCGACCGTTTGCGGAGTTACCGTGCTGGGAGGTAGCGCGGCCTGGGCGGCCGACGCCGCCGCGGATGACAGCACGTCAGTCGCCGAAGTCGTCGTCACCGCCCAGAAGCGGGCGGAACGCCTGCTGGACGTGCCGCTGCCCGTGCAGTCGGTGAGCGCGGTCGACATCCAGAAGACCGGCGTGAGCAAGGTCTCCGACCTGGTGAAGCTGATCCCCGGCGCCTCGGTGGTGTCCAGCACCACCCCGGGCTTCGAGACCATCCAGATCCGTGGCATCGCCAGCGGCACCACCGGCGACGGCCTGGTCGGCTACTACATCGACGACACCCCGTTCGGCATCCCGAACCTGCAGCTGACGCCGCCGGCGCGGCTGCTGGACCTGGAGCGGGTGGAGGTGATCCGCGGGCCGTCCGGCACCCTGTACGGCCAAGGCTCGATGGGCGGCACGATCAAACTGGTCACCGCCAAGCCTGATCCGAACCGCTTCTCTGGCCTGGCGCAGGCCGAACTGTCGAGCACCGAGGGCGGCGGCACGAACTACAACGGCGACGCGGTGGTCAATATTCCAGTGATCGCCGACAAGCTGGCGGTGCGCCTTTCCGGCGGCTACGAGCGGCTGAGCGGCTATGCCGAGGCCCCGGAGCTGCACGAGAAGAACGTCAATGGCTTCCGCGGCAAGAACGGCCGCGTGACCGTCGGTTGGAACGTCACGCCCGATCTGACGGTCAGCGGCTTCGTCTGGCTGATCCGTAACAAGCAGGACTTCTCGAACAGCCTGACGCCGAACAACGCCACGACGCGCCTGCTCGCGCCGACCCCGTTCAACCTGCCGGGCATCGTCGGCACTGGGGGGCGACATGGCTATACGGACGTGAACGCCGACATCTATTCGCTGACCGCCCACTGGTCGACGCCGATCGGCGAGCTGACGGCGAACACGTCCTACGTGGACCACGAGTTGGACTTTCTGACGCCGCTGCTGACCATCCTGGTCAACGACTCCAACTTCCACACCAAGTCCTACACCAACGAGGTGCGGCTCTCGTCGAAGGCCGGCAGCCCGGTCAACTGGATCGTCGGCGGCTTTACGCGCAACGCCAAGATCCGCTCGGACATCTTCTACTATTCCCAGGCGACCCCGACCGCGGCGAAGGCCAGCATCATCAACACGCTGGGCACCATCGACACGGACTCCTACTCGCTGTTCGGTGAAGTGTCGGTCCCGCTGTTCGGCGGCAAGCTGGAGCCGCTGGTGGGCCTGTCCTACTTCAACGACGACCGCAGCATCAGCGGGGTCGATCGCGCCACGGGAGCTCCGCGGACGGGCCGTCTGAAGTTCGACAGCTTCAATCCGCGCTTCAACCTGAAGTACAAGCCGGCCGAGAACGGCACGATCTACGTCAACGTCGCCAAGGGCTTCCGGAGCGGTGCGCTGCAGACGCCGGCCCAGGCCAACGCGGCCAATGTCACCCTGGGCCTGCCGGCCGGCACGATCACCACGGCGGTGCAACCGGACAAGCTGTGGACCTATGAGCTCGGCACCCGGTGGGAGCTGGCCAACCGCTCGCTGCTGTTCGAGGCCTCGGTCTACCGCACCAACTGGGACAATGTGTTGGTGCAGTTCGCGACGGCGGCGGTCATCTCGCTCGCCAACGGCGGCGACGCCAAGGTCGAGGGCATGGACATGAGTTTGGCCTGGCGCCCGGAGGCGGTTCCCGGCCTCACCCTGGCGGCGAGCGGCAGTATCAACGACGCGCGGTTCAAGCGGGTGACCGGCAACCTCTCCGTGGGGACCGCCATCCGCAAGGGCGGTCCGGTGCCCAACGCGCCCAAGAGCAACCTGACGCTCTCGGCGGACTACAGCCGCGAGCTGTCGATGCTGAGTGGGGTCACCGGCTCGCTCTATGTGGGCTACGCGTTCCGCGACAACCAATACGACGCCACCACGAAGAACCTGCGGTCTGGCGAACTCAACGACCTGACCGTCCGGGCCGGGGTGTCGAAGGACAACTGGCGTATCGAGGCCTTCATGCTGAACGGCCTGGACGACAAGGACCCCTCGGTCATCAGCTCGACGGCGCTGCAGATCCTCTACCCCCGCCGCTATGGGGTGCAGGTCGGCTACAAGTTCTAGTTCCTCGGGCGCTTTCCTCCCTGCCTCGGGAAGCCTTTGGCGGCCGCGACGCCCCCTGTCGCGGCCGCCGGTTTTCCGTACGGGCGAAAGCCGGCTGGAGACCCCGCGTGATCCCGCTGACCATCGCCGAGCAGTCGGCGCATTTCCTGACCCGTGATCACGCAGGCCCGCCCGATGGGCCGGTCCGCAACGCGGCCGCCTGGACGGCTGACGATCTGGGCGATCCGTCGTGTTGGATCGAGCCCTTGGACCACGCCACGGTCGCGGCATTCGAGGCGGCGCTGGATCGCGACGCGCCCAACCTGCCGGGGCTGGAGCCGACCCTGGCGCGGTGGCGGCGGGAGCTTACACATGGGCGGGGCTTCCTGGTCCTGCGGGGCGTGCCGGTCGGGCGCTGGGACCTGGAAACCCAGAAGCGGTTCATGGCCCTGCTGGGCGCGCAGTTCGGCCGACTGGGCCTGCAGAACCCGCAGGGCGACCTGATCGGGGAGGTGCGCAACACCGGCGCGGCGACGCGCGATCCCTATGCGCGGCTCTACGCCACCGACGGCGAATTCCGCTTCCATTGCGACGCTTCGGATCTGGTCGGCCTGTTGTGCGTGCGGCCAGCGGCCTTGGGCGGGGAGAGCCGTGTGGCCAGTTCGGTGGCGGTGTACAACGAAGTCCTGCGTCGCCGCCCGGACCTTGCGGCGCGGCTGTTCGAGCCGCTCGATTTCGATCTGCGCAACGAGCAGCAGCCGGGTGCGCCGCCGGTGGCCCAGGTCACGCCGTGCGCCTATGCCGGGGGAGTGCTGAAGACGCTCTACCTCTCGGACTACTTCCGGACGGTCGTCCGTCACGGCGCGGCGATCCCGCCAGCCCACCTGGAGCTGCTGGATCTCTACGATGAGGTCGCCGGCTCGCCGGGGTTCGGCCTGTCGTTCTACCTGCAGCCCGGCGATGTCCAGATCCTCTACAACCACACGACCCTGCATGCGCGGACCGCGTTCGAAGATGCGCCGGGCCGCGAGCGGCTCTTGCTGCGATTCCTCGTCTCGATGGGGGCCTAGCGGGTGGCCGGCGGGGGAGGTCGGCCGCTCGCGGGCGTCCGGGTGCTGGAACTGGCCGACGGCGCGGCCGGCGGTTTCTGCGGCCGGCAGTTCGCCCAGTGGGGCGCGGAGGTGGTGCTGCTGGAGGCCCAGGGCGGCTCGCCGCTGCGGACCTCCGCCCCGCTCTGGCGGCGTGGCGACCTGCAGGGTTCGGCGGCGTTCGACGTCCTGGCGGCCGGCAAGGCCAGCGTGCCGCTGGCCTCGGCCGGCGCGCTGATGGGCGGCGCGGACGTGCTGGTCTGCGACCTCGACCCGGCCGAACTGACGACGCGCCTCGGCGTGGACCTCGCGACCCTTCGACGGGACTACCCCGGGCTCGTCGTCGTGATGATCAGCGCCTTCGGGCGGGATGGACCGCGCGCCGGTGAGACCGCCAGCGCCGCCGAGCTCGAGGCCCTGAGCGGCTACATGAGCCTGAATGGTCCCGCCGACGGCCCGCCGATGGCGTCGCCGCCGGGCCTCATGGCGCACGCTATCGGGGCCAACGCCTTCGTGGGCGCCCTGGCCGCCCTCATCCGCCGGGAGCGTGTGGGTGTGGGCGACGTGGTCGATGTGTCGGGCCTGGAGACGGTAGCCACCTTCGTCATGTGGCTGCGCGAACAGCATCAGTCCGCGCCCACCGTTCGTGAAGGCGGGACACCCGAGGGCGCGCGGCTGATCCATTGCCGCGACGGGCTGGTCTCTATCGCGCCGGCTGTGGCGGCGCACCTGCCAGCCTACCGCGAAGTGCTGGAGATCCCCGAGAGTATAGCGCCTGACAGTCTCGTCGAAGGCGACCGCCGCACGGCGACGGACCGTGCCGTGGCCATCTTCAGTCCCTACGCCGCCCGCCTGTCGGTGGAGGAGGTGTTCCTGGGGCTCCAGGTGCGGGGTGTGGCCTGCGGCAAGGTCCAGTCGCTGGCCGAGGTGCTGGCCGATCGGCAGTTGGAGGACCGGGGCTTCTTCGCGACCCTGGCGCATGCTGCCGGCCCGACGCCCGTCGCGGGGCGGCCGGCGCGGATGACGGGGGCGTGCGATCTGGCGCCGCGCGCGGCGCCCTCGGTGGGCTCGACGGATGCTGCGGCCTTGAAGTGGGCTCCGCGCGCCGCGGTCCCGAGGGACGTGCCCAATTGCGCCACGCCGTCGTTGCAAGGCGTCCGGGTGCTGGATCTGACGCAGGCGTGGATCGGGCCCATGGTGGGGGTGCTGCTCGCCGATCTCGGCGCCGATGTGGTCAAGGTCGAAGGCGTCGCCCGCCCCGACATCTGGCGCTTCCTGGGCCAGGCGACCGACGGTCCGGGCGCGGACACCACCGGGCCGCTGAACCGCAGCTGGTACTTCAATGGGGCCAACCGCAACAAGCGCGGGGTCGGCCTGGACCTGAGCCAGCCGGCGGGCGCGGCGGCCTTCCTGCGCATGGCTGCCAAGGCGGACATCGTGCTGGAGAACTTCACGCCCAGCGTCATGGGCCGCTTCGGCCTGGACTATCCCCGCCTGGCGGCCGCGCGGCCGGATGTGATCCTGACCTCGTTCAGCGGCTTCGGCGCCGACGGGCCCCACGCCGGCTTCAAGGCCAACGGCGCCTCGATTGAAGCACTGGCCGGCTGGGACACGCTGCATCGCGACGCCCACGGCGAGCCGATTCTGATGGGCGGTTACCCGGCCGATCCGATCTGCGGGCTGCAGATGGCGGCCTGCACGCTCGTGGCGCTCTACCGACGGCTGCAGACCGGGGCCGGCGCGCACGTCGAGGGCTCGATGATGGAAGCCGCCGCGGGCTACATCGGCGACGCGCTCCTGGCGGAGGGGCTGGCGCAGGCCGGCGCCGAGGTGATGTGGCCCGAACACGCGGCTTGTGTTCAGCCTGCGGCCGGCCGCGACCGCTGGGTGGTGTCACAGGCCGGCCGCAGCACTCCGATCCGGACGACGTGGGAGGCGCTGCACGACCCGCAACTGGTGGCGCGCGACTGGTTCGTGGGGGTCGACTCGCCCGGCCTGGGTCCGGCGCGCCTCAGCGGAGCCTTGTGGCGCTTCGCGGAGGCGGGTCCCGTTCCGCCGTCGCGCTCGCCACGCCTGGGAGAGCACACCATCGAAGTGCTCGCCGAGGCGCTGTCCCGCGATGAGATCGAGGCCCTCCTCGCCGCGGGTGTCGCCGGCTTGGCGGACTAGTTGCCGGCGAAGGTCGGCTTACGCTTGTCGAAGAAGGCGCTGACCGCTTCCTTGTAGTCCTCCGACAGGCTGGAGAGCAGCCACTGGTCGGCGTCCATGTGCATGACCGCGCGGTCCAGGGCGCCGGCGACGTGGTTGATGCTGCGCTTGATCATTTGCACGGAGATCGGGGGCAGGGCGGCGTACTCCTCCGCCATGGCGCGGGCGGCGGCGTCCAGGTCGGCCAGGGGAACCATCTGGTCCAGGAAGCCCCAGCGTTCGAGCGTGGGTGCGTCGAACAGCTTGCCGGTCATGATCATCTGCTTGGCGCGGGCCGGTCCCACGAGGTGTACGCAGATCGGCACGGCGTTCCACATCAGATTGATGCCCAGCTTCACCTCGCCGTAGCCGATGCGGGCGTTGTCGGCCCCGATGCGGAAGTCGCAAGCGGAGGTGATGCAGCCGCCGGCGCCGGTGGCGATGCCCTGCACGGCGCAGATGGTCGGCTGGTGGATCTCCTGCATCGAGCGCATCAGCTGCGCGCCGAACTCGGCGGCGCGGCGGCGCATCAGCATCGTGGCCCCGGTGCGCTGTGACGGCGAGGCGGTGAGGTCTGCGCCCACCGAGAAGTCGCGGCCCTCGGCGCGGAAGATGACCACTCGGGTCTGCTCGTCGGTGGCGAACTCGCGGCTGATCCGCTCCAGATCGGCCATCATCTCGGCGGTGACGGCGTTGCGGCGCTCGGGACGATTGATGGTGACGGTGGCGATGTGGCCGTCGCGGGCGAGTTCGATCACGGACAAGGCGCTCTCCTAGGCGTTTCCGACATGCAGATTAAGCAGCACGACTGGACTGAGCAAATGTTTAGTCGCAAGATCGATGGCGAAACGGAGCTCCGCATGCGCAATCTCACCCCTGCCGAGCAGCAGTCTTACCTCGACGACGGCTATCTGGTCCTGGAGGGCGCGCTCGACGCGGCTGTGGTGGACGAACTGGCCGCGACCGCGGCGGCCTTCGTCGAGCGCAGCCGGGGGCTGACGCAATCGACGTCGGACCTGCTGCTGGGGCCCGGCCATTCGGCAGCGACGCCGATGCTGCGTCGGATCCCGCAGACGGTGGCGTTCGATCCGGTGTTCGAGGCCTTCGGCCTGAAGGGCCCGATCGTCGACCTGGCGGAGCAGCTGCTGGGGCCGGACCTGCGCTTCCACCACTCGAAGCTGAACTTCAAGTCCGCCGGCGGCGGCGAGGAGATCCGCTGGCACCAGGACATCCCGTTCTGGCCGCACAGCAACTATTCGCCGCTGACCATCGGCGTCTACCTGACCGACGTGGACGACGACATGGCGCCAATGGGTGTCTTCGCCGGCAGCCACAAGGGACCGATCTCGCGCCTGCGCGACGCCGATGGCGACTGGACCGGATCGCTGTCGGACGCGGAGGTGGCCGACCTGGACATGAGCCGCCTGCGCTGGCTGGCCGGCCCACGCGGGACCGTCACCGTTCACAACAGCCGGATCGTGCACGGCTCGAAGGCGAACCTGTCGGACCGGATGCGGCCCCTGCTGCTGCACACCTATGCGCCGACCGACGCCATTCCGCTCACCCGCATCATGGAGCCGGTGAAGTATGGCAACGTCATCGTCCGCGGCGGGCCGGCGGCCTTCGCCCGCTTCGACGCCGAGCCCTGCCCGATGCCTCCGGACTGGGGCGCGGGCGACTACACTTCGATCTTCTCGGCCCAGCAGGAGAAGCTGGGCTGACTAGCTGCGGTAGGACGGGTCGGTCTGATCCAGCTTGCGCAGCAGGGCGGGCCACGTGAAGGCGCCGGCTGTGCCGGTGAACAGCGAGACGCTCTGGTCGGTCACCTTTTCGGGGACGCCCTGCCGCGGCATCGTCAGGCGTGCGCCCGACGACTGCGCCCGCACCTGCATCGTGCACGCCCGCTCCAGGAAGTAGATCGCCAGCCAGGCCGCCGCGCAGGATGGGCCCACCGACAGGGTGCCGTGGTTGCGCAGCAGCATCAGGTGCTTGGCGCCCATGTCGGCCACCAGCCGCTCGCGCTCGTCCAGGTCGAAAGCGATGCCCTCGTAGTCGTGATACGCCACCTCGCCGCGCACCATCATCGCGTGCTGCGACAGGGGCAGGAGGCCGTCCTCCTGGGCGGCCACCGCCACGCCGTCGTCGGTGTGCAGGTGGATGACGCACCGGGCGTCCTCGCGCGCCATGTGCAGCGCGCTGTGGATCACGAAGCCGGCCGGGTTGACCGGATGGGCGCTGGGGCCGACCGGATTTCCCTCCACGTCGATCTTCACCAGGTTGGAAGCGGTCACCTCATCGAAGCGCAGGCCGAACGGGTTGATCAGGAAGTGGTGCTCCGGCCCCGGGACCCGGGCGGAGATATGGGTGAAGATCAGGTCGTCCCAGCCGTGCTGGGCGACCAGGCGATAGACGGCGGCGAGGTCGCGGCGGACGCCGGCCTCGGTGGCTTCGGCTACGTCGGCGGTATCGAGGGGCATGGCGGCTCCGGCGGTCAGAGGGGGGCGGGGACTTGGTCGCGCCGCGCTGTGCGCGACGACAGCCAGAAATGCAGGCCGGCCCAGACCAGCGCCCCGGTCGAGGCGAGCAGGGCATAGCGCAGGCTCTGGTTTCCGAGGGTCGGCTCCAGCGCATCGCTGAGCAGGCCGACGGCGAGGGGCCCGAGGCCCAGCCCCAGCAGGGCCGACAGGAACAGCACGAGGGCTACGGCCGTCGCACGGCGATGCGGCTCGGCGAACGACTGGATAGCGGACAGGGCCACGCCGCCGCCCGACGCGGCCAAGAAGGTGGCGAAGAACTTCACGCCGATGGCGAACCAGGGCGACGGGCTGGCGAAGACGATGATGTAGAGCGGGGCTGAGCCGGCATAGGCGATCGCCGGAATCCACAGCTCCCAGCGCCGGTCGCGCGCGACGAGCGGGGCGGCGATCGCGCCGCCGCACAAGACCCCGAGAATCGCGCCGCCGCCCGACGAGAGGCCCGACCAGATACCGATCTGCGTCAGGCTGAGCCCGTGCACGCGGATGAAGAAGGCCGCGAGCCACTGGGCGATGCCGTAGGTGCCGAAGCCGCCGATCGAGAGCGCGACGACAAGGTGGCGCAGGGCCGGGCGTCGCAGCAGAGCGCGGAGCGCCTGGGTGGCCGGCTCCGTCGCGGCGGCCGCGCGGCCGCGCCGGACGGGTTCGGGCAGGGTGAAGAGGATAAGCAGGGACAGCGGGATGCCGCTGAGGCCCACGATGGTGAGCGCCGCACGCCATCCGAAATGGTCGGCCAGGACTCCGGTGATCATCAGGCCGGCGCTGAGCCCGGCCAAGCCGCCGGCCTGGAAGATGCTGACGCCCAGCGCCCGGCGGTCGGCCGGCATGATGTCGCCGATCAGCGAGTGGGCGGCGGGGACGCAGCCCGCCTCGCCGATGCCCACGCCCATGCGGGCCAGGAACAGCTGCGGAAAGCTGCGGGCCAGCCCCGTGGCGGCGGTCATCAGGGTCCACAGGCCCAGGCACACCGCCAGCAGCTTGACCCGCGACGCGCGGTCCGCGAACCGGGCCAGCGGCAGGCCCAGCACGGCGTAGAGCAGGGCGAAGGCCAGGCCGGACAGCAGGCCCAACTGGGCGTCGGAGAGGTGGAGGTCGCGTTTGATCGGCTCCAGCAGGACCGCCAGCACCATCCGGTCCATGTAGTTGAAGAAGCTGACCAGGGTCAGCAGCCCGACAGCCCAGATCGCGCCGCGCCTGTGCGCCGTCGCTCCGTTCGGCGCGGCCACCGCTTGCTCCTGAACCATGCATCCTCCGGCGGCCGGGCTCGGCCGGCTGAACGCCGAAACGGTATCTCAGGCGATTTGACTGCGCAAATGTTCAGTGTAAGCTTCGAGTCATGCCACCCATGGCCTCAGACAGCATCGCCGACCGCATCCCCGTCCGCCGCATGGCGTTCGAGTTCCCGGACGACATGGACCTGGTGTTCATCGAGGGCGACCCGGCGATGTCGTACTACTTCGTCGGCGCCTGGATGATGCTGCCCTACCTAGAGCCGTTCCTGATCCGCACCATGCAGGCGGCGATGGACCAGGTGACGGATCCAAAGCTGCGCGAGGAGGTGAAGCGGTTCTGCGCCCAGGAGGGCCAGCACTTCCGCCAGCACGCCAGGGCCAACGAGGTCGTGAAGCGCATCCACCCCTCCGGCCCGCGGCTGGCGGAACTGGAACGCCAGGTGGACGCCGAGTTCGCCGACTGGAGCGCCAACAAGCCGCTGAAGTTCAATCTCGCCTACGGCGAGGGCTTCGAATCCATGACCTGCGCCGCGGCCCGGGCGCAGATCGAGGTCGGCATGTTCGACTACATGAAGGAGCCGATCCGCGGTCTGATGTACTGGCACATCATGGAGGAGATCGAGCACCGCACGGTCTGCTTCGACGTCTACGAGCAGGTGGTCGGCGACTGGCTGTACCGCACTCGGATGAGCCTGTGGTTCCAGCGGCACTACTTCGCCTGGTGCGGCCGCTTCGCCGCGGCGATGCTTGAGGCCGATCCGCAGGCGATGGCGGGCTACGACACACCGGACTGGGTCGCCACGCGCAAGGCCCGCATGGCGCGCTATCGCCGCGCCTTCCAGCCGCGGTTCGCGGCCACCTTCCTGCCCTGGTATGACCCCGCCCGCGTGAAACTGCCCAAGGACTACGAACTGGCCCGGCAGACGTTCACGGCCCTGGCGGCCAGCGTCCAATAGCACCCCAGATCACGCCCAGGAGACCCCCGATGGACGACGCCCCGGTCCTGAGCGCGAGCCGCCCGCTCGTGCCCCTGGAAGGCGCCCTGCCGACCTTGCACGTGGGCGATGCGGACACGCCGTGGCTGGAGGCCGGCGACGGCTCGGCGATCCAGCTGCTGCACGTCGACCTGAACCAGAGCCTCTGGGTGTCGAAGACCCGCCTGCCACCCGGCTACCGGGTCAAGACGCACTATCACACCGGCCTGGTGTTCGCGGTCACGCTGCAGGGCTCCTGGTACTACGCTGAGAGCCCCGAGGCGGTGAACAGCCCCGGCTCCTATCTGTTCGAGCCCGCCGGCTCGCGCCACACCCTTTGCACCCCGCCGGACCAGGTCGGGGGCACGATCGCCTGGTTCGCCATCTACGGCGCCAACCTGAACCTCGACGACGAGGGTGCGATCACCTCGGTGCTCGACGCCAGGGCGGTCCTCGACCTTTACCGGGGCTACTGCACGGCCGCCGGCCTCGATTGCTCCAGGCTGATCGTGCAGGGCGAATGACGATGCGCGCAGCCGTGATGCGGGGCGACCGCTTCGTCGTGGAGGAACGGCCCCGGCCCACGCCCGGGCCGGGCAACGTGCTGGTCAAGGTGCTGGCCTGCGGCATCTGCGGATCGGACCTGCACTACGCCCATCACGTGAACGACATCATCGCCCGCGCCGGATCCCTCGGCGCCGATACCCGCGAGATGGAGCGCACGGTGCGCGAGGGGCCTGTGCTGGGCCACGAGTTTGTCTGCGAGGTGGTGGAGTTCGGGCCGGAGACGGACCGCGCCCTGCCGGTCGGGGCGCGGGTGGCGTCCATGCCGTTCGTGGTCAAGGACGGCGCGCGGATGCTGGTCGGCTCGCGGCCGGAGGCGGGCGGCGCCTATGCCGAATACATGGAACTCACCGAGGCCATGCTGCTGGCAGTGCCCGATGAGGTGTCCGATGAGGCGGCCGCGCTGGTGGAGCCGATCGGCATCGCCGTCCACGCCCTGAACAAGGCGGCCATGGCGGGCGGCGAGACGGCGGTGGTGGTCGGCTGCGGACC